>JABIYX010000179.1 GCA_018666575.1 Methanobacteriota archaeon
GAGGATTGGGTGATTTCCTTGATATTCGAGTCGATCAATACGGACGCACATGGTTCTCATTATCTCATAATCTAGCAGATATCGGAATATTTGGAACAATTAACGAGGGTCCAAGTCTACGAGGGGACACCATAACAATGATGGATACTATGCCTGCTGGTGGAATGGCCACCCTTTGAACACGAGTTCAGAACAATTGGGTTTGGTAACCTGTGTTCTTTTGTTTTGTATTCATATTTAGATTCCACAAGAGTTCAGCAACAGACCATTTTGCAGAGTCTATTGCTGCTTCGATTGTTCCTAATGGCTTGCTCCAAGCATCTCCTGCGAAGCAGATCCGCTCAATATCAACTTCCTTCGGTACCATCTTTGGCCGGGCAAATCTCCAACGATGTGCATGAATTGAGGCGGTTGAAATCCATTCAAAGGCTTCATCATCCATATCTAATTGCATCAATTCAAGAATTCGTTCAATGATGACTTCTTGTGATTCTTCAAGATGCTTATCGGACCATTTTGTTCCCATTTGTATAATCACATGATTTGAGAAAACGTCGTTGATTCCTCTTCGTATTTTTTCTATAGATGGATGTTTAACGGCGAGTAATCTTTCGCTAGCAGGATTTGAATGAGTTAGAATTAATGTCCATGATGATTCATATGGATGATTTTTCCATTCTACTGGTAACTCCTCTGAAATGAGTTCATAGCATTGGGGGATCGGACAGGTGACGATAATGGAATCAGATTTCCATACCGTACCATTCTCATCTTCAACATGAACGCATTGATCTTGTTGTGTAACGCGTGTGACCTTTGTTTCACAGATGACTTCTATTCCTTCTAACCATTCCTGTATTTGTTGATCAGCATTAGGGATGTTCGTATCTCCAGTATCTCCATTTCCATGGTTATACATTCCTTCAGGACGAGTCTTTGTCGAAGACCTTCCGCCTGGTATAGTTCCCTTGTCAATGACCAGAACGTCGTATCCGTAGGAGTTGAGCAAATTGGCTGCAAAAGCTCCTGAATAACCAGCACCTATGACGATAAATGGATGAGATTGTTCACTTGGTTTACGGTGGACATGTTTTTCATATCTTGATAAATCAAGTCTTGATTTATGGGTTTCTAGATCTCTCTTGCGAACAACACCCATGACTGGTAATGGTGGATAGAAGGCTCTGTCAAAGAGTCCATGACACCAGTGGATTCCAGCAATTGATGAGGGGTCTCGTCCATCGAGAGCAAATTTGTCATTGAGGTGTTGACCCATTTCCAGTGATTCCTCCAGACTCTTTGTCCACAGAGGTGTTGCTTTACCCCATGTCATTCTTAGATTGTTGTGAAGCTCTCCATGTCGATACAGCGATGTTTGACATAGATTCCACAGTGTACTCGGGCTTTTACTGAACTCAAATTGATTTTTATTCAATACAATTGTACGAACATCATTTTCTGTATCTCTCCATGAATCACGAGCCCATTGAGGGAGGTTGTGAGCTCCATAAGGGTCAAAACTCGAATAACAATGATGCCAAGCATGTTCTCTGAATATGAGGAGTTCATCCAAGAATTTATCTGCTGATTTTGTACCAAATGCAGCGGTTTCTCTTGCTATTTTCATAACTGATATTGTACCATAGTGGATTGCTGAGGATAGCCTTGAAACTCCATTCGGATCTTCGGATTTATTCCTTCTTCGAGCATAACCCGAGAGTCCAGATTGTTTGAAGTTGTCCCATCGGTTTAATGCAGCATATTGGCCACCTGTCTCATTCCAAACAGGTAATACTGTAGCATCGATGTTACACGTTCGGAGTAACTTATATCGTTGCTTCATCGATTTAATTTCAGTCAAGATATTGATTGGAGTAAACGGAAGTTCCCCAGTCCACGATCGATTGGTAACACCTATTTTGGGCCATAATTGATTTATCCTTGCTTTTCGAAGACGCTTTGTAGCGTCTCTGTATTTGAACGGACGATCAACAGATTTACCAAAAACTGGCATCGGAACCACGCAATGGCAATCAATTTCAATAACTGGACATGAGGCAATTTCTGCAACACTTTCAACCCACTTTTTCCATGGAGGTAAGGGGAAAAGATCTGTAATTATTACGCTGGCTTGAGTTGCGAGTTTTTTCATCACTAATTGCCTGTGCCCTTCTCTTGCCACATGTAAGTAATACTCGACTCCTAACTTTTTGCAGCCATAATGCATGTCGAGGGCAGCATCGAGAAGCATGTTGTGATGGCGTAATGATGCATGGGGATATCGTTCATCAATTCCATGATAGATGAACAGCGGAAGATCTAATTGGCTTGCGATGATTCGTGCCGCGTCGATTGCAGGATTTTCTTCGGTACGAAAAGAAGATTTTAACCAGACAACTACAGGCCCTGATTGTTCAATTGTCAAATGATTATTTGCTTGCCGACATCGTTCAGAGAGATACTCCGGAAGACCGAACATAAGCCGAGTCTTCAGTATTCACTCATATACTCCTGTTTGGGTTCTGATTTGCAAAAGTATCAATACTTCTATTGATAGGATGATTTATGGAACAAAAAACGTATCTTGTTACTGGTGCTTCAAAGGGCATTGGATTGGAATTATCAAAATGTTTGGCATCTACTGGTGTGAATGTGATTTTACTTGCACGGGACACGCCTATGTTGGAGAAGTCTCTTCAAACGGTCCAATCCATTTCTCCTTCTTCGTCTTCGATTACTTGTGATTTGGCAGATGACAAATCCATTGACAAAGCAATTCTGGTTCTGAGAGAGAGTTTTCAAAAACTCGATGGCATTATTCACAACGCTGGAATTATTTCTCCAATAATGCCAATGAACAGAGCCCCAAGTGATGCATGGGCAGAAAATATACAGGTCAATCTCATTGGAGTTCAACGGCTAACTCAAGGGCTCTATTCCCTAATGAAAGCCTCAGAACACTGTCGAGTAACCACAATCTCAAGTGGTGCTTCGTTACGACCAATCGAATCATGGTCATCGTATTGCGTTGCTAAAGCAGGCCAAGATATGTGGGCTAGATGTTTGGCTGAAGAGGGTAAAGTTGATGGCATTACTGCAATTTCAATCGCCCCAGGAATTGTTGATACGGACATGCAAAAAGAGATTCGTTCAGCGGATTCTGAGAATTTCCCATCGCTTTCTTCCTTCGTTGGGTATTATGAAGACGGAGATTTAAGTAACGCAAAAGATGTCGCTAAGAAACTCCTTCCTTTGATTACAACACATTCTCTCGAGCAATCTGGGCAACGATTTGATGTCAGAGAACTCTAATATTCAAGAATTGAAAACCCAACTGTCTTAAGCCACCACCTATGCGGTTTATTCATGCCAGGAACTGACAGAGTAGAAATTCGAACACTAAAAGTCGGACGTTTTTGTGTCGTCGATGAAGAAGCTTACAAGATTTTGAGTATTTCAAAATCCAAGCCAGGAAAGCACGGATCTGCTAAAGCACGTCTTTCTCTCGAAAGCATTTTCACAGGTAAGAAAATTTCACACGTTGGAACTGTAACAGATTCCATCAACGTCCCAATGATTGAGAAAGGAACAGCTATGGTGACTCACATCGATAACGGGGAAGTTCACGCAATGAATATGCGCGACCACACAATGATGATTCTCCCACTTCCTGGTGAAGGAATGAACATCGAAGCTGGTAAAGAGATTATGTGGCAAGAAGCCCTTGGTCGCTACATCATCATTCGTGATCATTGATCTCGCAGCGATTCTGCTGCTGATACAATCATCTCTTCGTGAGATTTTGATTTCCAACCAGTTTTTTCTGTGGTGTTTGAACAATCGTAGTAACTTGTGGTACCCAGGCCGCTTGTTATGAGGCGGGCTTCTTTGATGAACAGAGCCATGAACCGAACTACGAAGTTTGGTAATGTGCGGGTTGTGACTTTCCATCCTTTGGATTTGAGAATACGGGCGATCTGTGGCATTGTAATTGGTGTTGAAGACATCATCAATCGTTCACCAACAAGGTGTTCATTCTCCAATGCTTCTGCATGCATCCAAGCTACATCTCTGACATCGACTGGTGCAAAACTGATTTTTGGGAATCCTGGATATGAACTGCTGATGATGGATTCAATAATTCGCAATGATGTGCCCGATGATCCACTATGTAATGGTCCAAAAATGACATTTGGATTCACAGTTGTTAATTGGGCCTCAGGGTGCTCTTCTATAAATTTCCATGCGGCCTTTTCTGCCAGTGTTTTACTCTTGGTATATGCTGATACATCTTGCTCAAGGTCAGTCCAATCTTCGTTCGAATAGGTCTGATTTTTCTTCGTCGGCGTTGCACCTGAAATTGCTGCAGTTGAGGATGTGATCACAAATTTTCTGATACCAGCATTGTAAGCATGAGTGAGAACTCTTACAGTGCCTTCTCTGGCAGGCCTAATGAGAACTTGTTCATCCTTGGGCTCTTGAGCTGAAAATGGCGATGCTGTGTGAATAACTGCGTCGATTTCTTGCATTGCATTCACCCATCCT
This sequence comes from Methanobacteriota archaeon, assembly GCA_018666575.1. Classification (GTDB taxonomy): domain Archaea; phylum Thermoplasmatota; class Poseidoniia; order Poseidoniales; family Poseidoniaceae; genus MGIIa-L2. Next base: position 4,546 of record JABIYX010000179.1, read on the forward strand.
TCATCCGAAAGGAGGTCGGTAGTGCATACTTCGAATCGATCTCCAGCGTCAAAATCTCTTCGGATTTCTTCATGGGTCTCTTGAGGTGAGCGAGTTGTACCTCGAACAAAGTAGCCTCTAGAAAGGAACTCGCTGGTTACTTGGCGGCCAAGAAACCCTGTGCATCCTGTGACAAGTACACGCTGAAACGATTCGCTCATATGTCGACCAGACATCATCTTTGGTTTGAAATTTTGTAACTCTTAGCAATTTAAGGATTTCTGGCAATATGTAGGGTGGCTTTTGATAAACCATGTCGGACTAGGTGTAGTTAGGGATACCATGAGTGAAGTTACAGAATCCACACAAATTAGTGCAACTATCGATGTTAGTAAAGCACCTCCATTTGATGAGGAAAAGGCATTGAAAGGCTGGTATTTCTTTGACTGGGCAAACCAAGCATATGCGTTGACTGTTATGACTGTCATTGCTCCTGCTTTGATGGCGAGTCTGTACAATCAGGCTACAGGTACTCAATCTGGAGACACATTCTATGCAACAATTCTGACATTATCAATGGTCTTTGTTGTCGCAACTGCGCCAGCATTGGGCGTAATCGCAGATAAGATGCCGATTAAAAAGAAATTACTGAAATGGTACACTGTTGCTGGTATTGCCTTTACTGCACTCATGGGTGCAGCCCCTTATTTTGGTTCTGATGGCTATATTATTCTTGCAGTTATGTTTACCATCGGTACAATTGGATTTACTGGTGGTAACGTCATCTATTATTCGTTCATGCCGTACCTTGGTAAGCGCGAAGATCAAGATAAGGTCTCAACTTGGGGTTACATGTATGGCTTTATGGGAGGTTCAATGCTCCTTATCTTCCACCTAATTGTCCTTCTCGGTCTCAGTTGGGATACGAATTTCAAACTCGCAGTCATCTTTGTGACATCTGCATTATGGTGGTGGGGCTTTGGTGCACTGATTTTCAAGTGGACTCCTGAACCTGAAATCGCAGAACATGTCGAATGGAAGAGTTTTGGTAAGAACAATCTTCAACGTGTCTTTGGGGCTACAAAACTCGCATATGGGCAGGTATTCACTACTGCAAAGGAGATTCGTAAATTCAAGGTTCTCGCCTTCTTCCTTATCGCTTACCTCCTGTTCTATGATGGTGTAAACACCATTGCAAGTATGGCGAGTGCATTTGGTGAGTCAATCCTACGTTTGGATCCAAGTATGAACGTTATTTTGCTTCTTACCGTTAACGTCGTAGCAGTTCCTATGACATTTGTATTTGGTAAACTTGCAGAAAAGAAAGGCACAAAGTTTGCCTTGATGCTTGCTCTTATCATCTACTCTGCTGTCTCTGTAACAGCAGCTGGTTTTGCTCCACTTGAACTCGACGGAGAAGAAGATGCTGCACGATATGATTTCCAATTTGAATGGGATGAGAATCCTGACGGCAATGATACAACCGATGACGGAGCCTATGTCCTCACAACCTTATATGACCGTGGATATGAAGGATGGATTGCAGAAGATTCGAGTGGGGATGCTGAATTTAGAGATGCATTCCAAGAACACTTTCCTGAGACAGATTACAGTGTAGAAGCATCCGGTTCAAGCACAATGGGCAAGGGACTCCTTGTATGTCTATTCATCCTAGCATTCGTTGGAATATTGGGTACTGGTATTATTTTCATTCAAAGAGCTAATTTAGGCTTGATGGGCATTTTTGCCGCCTTCTTGTTGGTTGGAGTCGGTCTCTTTGGAGCATCCTTCCTAGCAGAGCAGGCTACAGAAGATGTTGAAGATGTCAAAACCATCACTGAAGGGGATGCAACTGCCTTAGTTGCTGAATTCAATAATACGAGCGATCACAGATTCTCAATCATCATTATCGGTGGTAATGAATCGATTGCTGGTTCTTCAGAAGTTGGAGATACTCACCCAACACAAGTGGACCAAGGTGGCTTGATTGATGGTTGGGCTAAATTGATGCGAGATTATGTCTGGGAGCCACTTGGCCTAGGTGTTTCTATGCAATGGATCATTCTCGGTCTGTTTGTTGGTTGTGCTATGGGATCTGCTGGTGCACAAGCCAGGTCGATGTTCTCTCAACTTACGCCTAAGTCTCGGGCTTCTGAATTCTTCGGATTCTTCGGATTCCTTGGAAAGTCTGCGGCAATGATCGGTACAGCACTGTATGCAGTTGCAAGTACAACCTTCGACAGCCGTGTTGCAATTCTCAGCATCACCTTAGTGATTCTTGCAGGTACCTTCCTGACAAGTCGTGTTGATCTTGAAGAAGGTATTCGAGTTGCTGAAGAAGAAGATGCTCGTGCATACGGGCTATTGAACGACCCTGAATCCGTTGAAATCTCGATGGATTGAACTTGCTGAAAGGTGAGGGGAGATTGCTTTAGCCTTTGCCCTGAATACATCTGATTCTTCTGACACAGATTGTGCAGCAGGAACATTACCTTTGCAACACTTTGCCTTCTAATTCTGCTTTAATCAAACAATGAAAGTAGATATATCCAAGCCTACTAAGGCAACCATGGCCGGAGAATTAGAAGGAATATACAACCAACATGAAGACTTTTACTATTTCTTTGGAGATACCATCGAGACGCTCGTGAATGATCAAGACTGGAATTTTTCGGCAGAGTGGGATTACGTTACTGATGATTCAGAGACTCAAAAGTTAATCGATAAGTACTGGGCCATCCTTTCCGATGAAGTCAGCGGTAGTTTAACTGATGAAGAAGAATTCATTGTTGAAGAATGTGAAATGTCATGGTGGAGACTCTACAAAGATGGACATGAGATTCGATATTCCTATGATTGTGAAGACGTCTTAGAAGTAACAGAAAATTTCCCTACTGATGTCTTGGATTATCTGCAAAAGCATGCTCCAGTCTTTCAACCACCCACAAAGGAAGAACTAGAAGCGAAACTCAAGTATCTTGAGAAAGATTATCAAGAACTTGCTGAAGAAATGGCTTCACTCAAAAAGCAACTTGAATCACTCTGATTCTTCGATATGATATACGTAGGTTGGCAATCCACTTTCGTTTGCCATTTCTGCAACAATCTTTGTCCATTTACTTGTCTTACTTTCAAAAGCGAGTACGTGAGTTGCAGCTTCGATGAGTTTGTCTGTCAAGTCAGTAGGTGCTTCTCCTCGTCCCGAATCTTCTAGTCCTGGGCGTGGCTTAGCCCACATTTCTGAAAAGACGACAAACGGTATGTTGTTGTTATCCGCCCATCGTTCTGCAAGATAATCAACACCACTTGCACCACCTACGATGACGATGTCAGGATATCCTTCAAGTTCGATCCATTGATCAAGAATTTCTTCAATTACAGAATAGTCATAATACCTGCTTGAACCCACGACTACGAGGTTGATTATTTGCCCATCATTGTTCAAGTCTTTGCCACCTAGCCGGGCGAGTTCGTTGGTTCCTGTTTTTCCGCTCATGTAATTCCATCACCGTAGTTGGGAATAAACCCTCTTACGCATTGTTTTTTCAGCCAATTAAGGGGAATTGTATTCAAGTGCCCGCGTTACCAGCGAACCAGAGGGGGATACCATGTCTGCTGAAGATGAACTAAAAAAGGGTTCGACAGTGCAACGTTCTGCCTACAGGCAACCCGTTACTGCAAAGGGTCTGAAGGCCATTGAGGATGGAACTCTTACTTGGCTTGATGATGAGATGTACAACAATCTCAACAGCGGTGTTCTCGAACAATATTTAGAAGAAAAGAATCTTGAAGAATCTTTCGAAGTATCGCACTGGTCTTCGCCGAAAGTATTGCTTGGAATCGCTATTGGTGCTGTATTTTCAGGTGTAACGGCCTATATCGGACTCAAACTTGGATTAGCAATTTCAGCTGCTTGGTACATTGCCTATCTTCTTGGAATGGCTCTCAAGTGGTCGCCTTCTGAAGTGAACATCGCCACATCTGCAACCACCGGTGCAACTCACGCTTCGACTGGATTCATCTTTACGTTCCCTGCAATTTTCCTTCTTGCATCAAAAGCACAGTACTCGTTGGCCGACGGGCCATTGATTACGTTAGAAGACGGTGAGGCGTTTAGGCTTGCATTTATTGCAATCGTAGCTTCTATGTTTGCTGGATTTCTTGGCGTTATGTATTTCATTATTTTCAGACGTGTTTGGCTTGTAGAAGATCCACTCCCTCTGCCAGGGTTTGAAGCGACCTTGAAAATGCTCGATATTGCTTCAGACGTGAATACTGGTGCAGTAGAACATGCTCGTGAGTCATTGAAAACAATCGGTTTGTGGACTGGTCTTACCATGATTGGTATGTTCCTTATCGAATATCCATTGATTTGGTTATCGGATAAGAAACTGTCAGTTATGGACTATTTGGCAGAAACACTCCACATTGGTGATGTTGGTCTTGCTTCATTTTACAGTGCAGGTAAGATACACCAGCCTTCTGGTATCTACGAAGACGGTTCATCCAAGAAATACACTCAATGGTCAGAAGACAGTGCATGGAACCCATTTGCTTACACCTATGTCGGTGTTGCATTGACTCCATCGATGTTTGCAATTGGATGGTTCATGAAGACCCGAGTTGCTTTCCTGGTCAATCTTGGAACCCTTGTTGGTTGGTTCTTCCTTGTGCCACTAGCAGTATACAGTAACTTCCCAGTTTACGATGCTACATTGCAAGCAAACGTCCCAATCCAAGATTATGCAGCAGGTGGAGGAGAAGCCCTCCAAATGATTGCCTTTTCCAAGACGGTTCGAACCATTGCGATTGGTTCGATTGTTGGCGGTGGTATGTTCGGCCTTGCGAAGATGTGGAAAACATTTGCAAATATCTTCAAGGACATCGGATCTGCGTTCAAGGGTGAAGGTTCACAGGAATACATGGAAGGAAAAGGATGGTATGAATGGCCATTGATGCACATTCCTATCTTCATGGGATTGACCTTCCTTTCGATGATTCTCATCTTCTGGATTGGTGGTTTCCCAATTGGTGCAGCCTTTATCTTTGCCACAGTTCTGATTCTGACAACCTTCCTACTGGGTGCTATCGCAGTACGAGTTATGGGAGAAACAGGTATTGAACCAGTATCTGGCACCTCATTCATTGTGTTGTTAATGCTACTTGGATTGTTCTTGAACCTCGACAGTGCTCTTGGCCTATCGAAGCAAGACGCAGTTCTTCTTGGTCTGGTTGGAACAACAGTATTTGGTTCAGCAATTTCGATGTCTGGTACAGTAATTGGGGATTACAAAAACAGCTTGTATATTGGAAACAGGCCTTATCACATTTCCAAAGGAAACATCATGGGAGTCGTTCCTGGGGCAATCATTGGAGCAGCAGTAGCTATCTTCCTCTCGATTCAACTTGCTGAAGGTCGAATTGATTTAATCGCACCACAAGCAAACGCATTCGCAACATTCTCTGTCATCTTCGCAGAAGGCCAAGGTGATCTCTATCTCTTGGGAATCGGATTCCTATTGGGTATGTTTGTTGAATGGGTTACTGGAATGGGAACGTCCTTCGGTCTCGGTATGTACCTCGATGTCCCTCACACACTTCCAATGTTGATTGGTGGATACAGTCGTGACAAGTGGGAAGAGAGAAAACTCAAGCCAAAGATTGAGGCTATTAAGGAAGAAGAAGGAGCAACAGCGGCTGAAAAGAAACGGGCGCTCATTCTCTTGAGCACCTTCATGGTCGCTGCTGGTTTGTTAACTGGAGAAGCTTTCTTTGGAACTGAATCAAGTATTCTTTCATTCATCGATACCCTCGTTGCTGATCCAAACAGCTCTGGATGGTACATCGGACGTATGGCTGGATTCATCGGATTGAATGTTGGTATCGGTTACGGAATCTACGCTCTGTTCAAGCGAGCAGGCGTTATCGGTGGAAGCCCAGTCATGGATGCTGAGTTAGTCAACGAGTCGTGAACTGCATGAGCGGGTCCAACGTCCCATCGTTTGTATGGCTTGTATTAGGAATCGCAATTTTTGGTGTTTCAAGTGCTGGAGCAATCTTCACTCACGTCGATGTGATTCCACCTCTATTACGGGCCTCATGGAGGTTACAACTGACTGCATTGTTACTCGCTCCACTCGCTTTTTGGCAATGGTATTTTACAGAAACAAACATCAAATCGAGAGTATTTGAACTCAAAAATTTGAGTATCTTAGTCGGAAGTGGTTTCTTCCTCGCCTTGCATTTCGGGTTCTGGGTCACCTCTTTAGATCACACCTCGCTTACACACTCGCTTCTTTTTGTCACTGCACATCCACTTGTTATTCTGGTTGGTATGTTTTTCTTCGTTCGTAAACCCAGCCGGATGGAACTTATTGGAGGAGTCGCAGCCTTTGCAGGTGCTGGCATCTCCTTACTCGATGCTGGTGATGTGCAGGGGGGTCACTCCGTGACGTTCTTTGGAGACCAACTCGCCTTTTTTGGTGCAGTCTTCGTGGTGGGTTACATCGTCTGTGGTCGTATTTTACGAGAATGGATGCCTCTGTTCGTTTACGCTTTTCCAGTCACATTGATTGGTGGCCTGTTGCTCATTCCAGCTTCATGGATGCTTGAATCAGATTTTAGTTCATTCGGGGCATTCGGATATTATAACCACTCGACTCTCTGGTGGTTTGTTCTCCTCGCATTTATTGCGGGAATACTTGGGCATACTGGGCTAAATTACTGTTTGAAATATGTGTCACCCCTACTCATCTCAATTTCTGTGACCCTTGAGCCAGTCATTGGATCAATCATCGGTTGGATGTTTTTCTCAACTGGAGTACCTGGATTGTGGACATGGGTTGGTGGTCCTATTCTGATGCTTGGAATTGTTTCGATTATCTATGGAGAACACCTCACAAAGCAAACAGTCTTTGATAGAGAAAGTGTACAAGGAGAGTATGTATGATGTCTAAGAAATGGGTCTTGTTGACAAACGATGACGGAATTGAAGCACCTGGATTTGAGATGCTCGTAAAGTCCCTTAACAAGAGAGGTATCGCTATTATTGCATTTGCTCCATCAGACAACAAGTCTGCATGCAGTATGCAAATTAATCTTGGAAAACCAATGGACTTGCACAACAGAGATGATCTCATATCTGCTTGGAACTTAGATGGTTCAGTTGGTTGTCACCTTTTTTCCTTGGATGGCACACCTTGTGATACAATGATTGTCGCTCTCGATGGAGGATTGGAAAAGGTCCTACCAGGTATTGTCCCTTCATTAGTTGTCTCCGGTGTTAACTTAGGGCCTAATCTTTCTCAGGATTCTTATCACAGCGGAACAATGGGTGCTGCAAGAGAAGCTGGATTGTACGGTATGCCTGCAATTGCATGTTCCTTTACATCCTTTGAACTTGAAGGGATGGAACAAGGCATTGAAGGGTCTGTTCAATTGGTGGAACGTGCCCTAGAACTTCTACCATCCATCCCCAAGAATCTCTGTCGACCTCATATTGATGCTGATTCTTTCCATGTTTCAAAGTGGCCTAAAATTGCAGAAACGAGGAGCCTCAAGCATGCCACGGAGATGCTTTTACACGCATTCTTCCATGGCGAATTAATGTTGAATATCAATGTCCCTCCAACGTGGAATGGTAAATTCCAAACAACTCGATTAGGAATGCGATGGTATAGGGAAGCTGTGCAATTTGGTGACGACGATCATGACGGTACAGTTGAAGCCCGATTTACTATTGGGGCTGCATATATCGATACTGAACCCGTTCCTAAGGGAGATTGTGATTCCGTCGAAGATGACTTTGCAAGTATCTCCTCACTCGCAAATTGGCCTCAAACTCATCCGTTGGCTTTAGATGATGAACTCCTTTCCCACGCCCTTGAACAAGGTGCAGATGGTTTCCCTCTTTGGCTCAGAGATTGAGATCAACGTTCTCATCCATCAAGAAGTGGCATAAGCCAATTGCGAGATGGCCTTGGAGCCATGTTGCTCCCAATGAACGAGGGACACCTTCCTCAATTTCCAACGGTAAATCGTCCGAAAGGATGAATGCAATATCTGTTGCATTCGATTGTGAAGTAAATGGTAAACTTGCCTTTTCAGTCCACAAACGTTCTGCATCCGCATCGAGTCGAATCAATGTTGCATCTTTCCAGTCTTTGAGAGTCCGTTGTAGGTTCCCGCCGCCATCATAAACACCAGGGCTTCTCTCGACCCATTGTCCAATAGCAGGCATAGGCTCTTTGATTGCCTTGCCAATTAATCCAGCAACACTTCGTTCTTCGGCATGAAATCCCTTCAATTCAGATCCAATGAATTTGAGACGACGGTGTGGGCCGGGGCCTCCTTGAAGATGAAGAATGACTTCAACATCCTCTCGAATACCATGCGATGTTAGCAACCCTGCCATCAATCCACGAATCAAGACATCCATACGTCCAGCCCCACCAGCTAAATCGTTTAACGGAAGTTTTCCTTTGCTCATGGCTCGATGGCCTACGAGTGCAAAATACCGCACCTCAATCTCCTCGTTCAATGATGGTTCGAAGAGCATCGCAAAGATCAAATTCCTTTTCCAATACAAAATGACTTCCTTGCTTATCGACAAGATATCCTCTTGGCTTCGAGGTATCTTGGAGATCTTCCAATCGATTTGCTACTACTGCGGTCATTCCTGAATGCTCAATTTGAGCAACTGCTCGATGAATAAGATCACGCTGCTTAATTCCAGATTCTAACTTAAATCCGATACGAGTCGAACCTATTGTCTTCGCCTTTAATTCCAATATGTGCTTGTCGCCTTCGACAAGTGTAATGTCAAGGGGTCCTTGTTGACTTGCAAGTTTACCATTCGCTGGATTTTCAACGACATAGTCCAGTACTGCAGCTGTATGAACCCAAGCATCGATGTCATCATTTGCAATAGCCATTAATTCCTTGAGCATGGCTTGAGGTTGTGGTGCTGAGATGCAAAGTGGTAACCATTCTGGTACAACCACAGATGCTTTTCCAATAACACAAGTTAGGTCATGACCGTGCCGATATAGGTCATCAGCAATGGCAAATCCCGTTTTTCCAGAACTTGTATTCTGAATTCCTCGAACATCATCAATTGGTGAGTATGTACCACCTAAGGTGACGACGACACTTTTTCGATTTGATTTCCTTGAGTTAACTCCGTGAGCAAACCGTGCTACAATATGTTCATGATTCGGAGTCTTTCTTTTTCCTTCCTCCAAATCACCCCACATAACATCGATTCCTTCCTCACGAAGACGTTCTACAATGTCATCTGTAACAGGATCTGAGGCTAAATCGCCATGCATACTTGGTACCATTAGGACATGAGTATTTCTCGAACGTGCAGCGCTAAGTGCCATGAGAAGGGGTCCTTGTTGCATTCCATGCAGGTGAGCGGCTATTGTGTTTCGTGTGGCGGGAGCTACGAGTATGGCATCAGCATCCTCGAGTTGTTTCATATCGCCATCCCAGTCAGTGATGACTTCGCACTGACTTGCCCATTCAACAGCGAGTGGTGTGATGACGCGTTGAGCCGATTCTGTCATTATCACCAAAAGGTCTGCTCCGTGGCGTCGTAGTTCACGAAGTAGGCGAACAGTATCAACAGCAGCAATTCCTCCGGTTACACCAACGATGATTCGGTGTCCTGAGAGGCTAAAGCCTTTCATTTCAACACCGGTATCTCCGACGGTCATGTACCTGCGAGATGCTCGTCTATCATGACTTCTTCGTTTGACACAAGCATTCTTGATTGGTGACTTGCAGCCCTCCCTATGGCAGGTGACCGTAGAGAGGACATTGTTCTCGCAGGTTCTGGTGGTCAACAAGCCTCAATGACCCTTTCGACATTGTTTGATCAAACCCATAGAAGCACTTCACTGGTTCTAGCAATCGATAGCCTTATCGTTGTATTAATTGCTTATGATATGGCTCTTGTATCTGAACAATTTCTAGGTACCTTATCAAATCTCATTTGGGCGATTCCTCTTTTTGCAACCACAACCACTTGGTTCTCATATCGTTCTCGTAGATCATGGGCATATTGGCCTGGTGCGCTTATTTTGACATTGGCATCTCTGTTGTTTTTGTTATTGTTCCTGCTTAATCTCTACTATGTTCTTCTTGGTTCGGTAGGGTCCATTTTATTCTTGTTAATTATGGGGTATGCCTCTTACAGTTCATTCAATAGAATGCGTTATCACTTTTCTCCTTTGTACAAACAAGGTTACCATACATTGGTTTCAACACCTGAAGCGAATCTAATGGATGGAGAAATGCTTGCTGCATGTCCAAACTGTATGGCAGTTCTTGCGATTCGTCCAGACCTTCTTTCACCTGCAGACACTTGCCCTCACTGTAACAATCCTCTCGTCAGTAGAGTTCTTGCATCTCGTCATGGCTGGGAAGAAGAATAAGTCATTTGTTGAACAAGTTGTCAAGTTCTTCCTTCTTGCTTCGTTCCTCGAAAAGAGCATTTATGATTTTAAAGACACCAGCTGGCGATTCATGATCCATGTTGAATTCGCCTTGTGCAATGACTGAAGTTCCATTCATTGCAGCAATAGTCATGATTTCGTCATTGTTTTGCTCTCTGATTGTAAATACTAAATGAATTCCATCTTCGTTAGAATCTTCAAAATATACGATGCCATCGCAAGGATGTTCAGATTCTAGTATTTTCATAACGTCCATTGTTGACTTTAATTTCCATGATTCTCCATGATTATTTATCACGGATCTAGCAATGATTGGCTTGCTTCCAAAGACTTTTTTATTTGTTTTGTAGCTTTCTTCTATGGTGGAAACTACACTTTCAATTTCTCCACGATCTAATTGTTTCCATGCTTGGTATCCTCTTAGGCCAATCACAAGTATTACGACTAGTCCATAAATAATATTTTCATACATACATTCACTTCCTATTCTTTGGTTCTCGTCCATTGCTGGATAAGTCCGGGAAGAATCTCTCCTGCTTTACCTTGATGAAATTCATCAAATAAATCGAAATTGAGTGGAGATTCCAGATTGATTCCTATGCAATAGGATCCTTGTTGTTTTGCTGATGCCAGGAAACCTGCTGCAGGATAAACGTGGCCACTGGTTCCAATTGAGATAAACACATCACATTGATTCAAAGCAGTTTCAATTTCTGCCATTCTCATTGGCATCTCATGGAACCAAACGATATGAGGGCGCATCATGGCATTTGTGCATTCTGGACAAGATACGAATGCGGAATTTAGGTCATGTTCTTCCATCATTACTCCGACGTAATCACATTCTTCACAACGTAGTTTCTCGAGTTCACCATGCATATGAACCGGATTCTTTGAACCAGCACGAGCATGAAGATTGTCCACATTTTGTGTTACAAGAAGCATGTCGTCCAGATAATCCTCAAGTTTTGAAAGTGCTATATGTCCTGGATTAGGTTCAACTTCAAACAATTGACGTCTCCTTTCTTGATAGAATTCCCAAACAAGTTGTGGATTTCGTTCCCAGCCTTCAGGCGTTGCAACATCGTCTATTCTGTGATCTTCCCACAATCCATCCGATGCTCTGAAAGTTCGAATACCTGACTCAGCACTAATTCCAGCACCTGTTAAAATGACCACTTTGGTCTCTTTAGTCCACATTGGAATCTACTCCCACTCGTTCTTATGTTCGAAACTATATTCATCCAAAGAAGTTTCTTGAGGCTGAGAGATATTTTGCTGCGGTTGAGCAACTACTTGTTGCGGTTGTTGGTTAATGGCTTGTCCACTCATTGGTTGTTGAACAAATTGTCCTTGTACTTGCATAATTGTACCATCGGGTTGAATCATTATAACTTGTGGTTTGGATTTTCCAGTAACTAGGCCGACGATGAGTAGAATCAAACCAACCATACAGCATCCACAACTTGCAATTGAAATGATTCCACCAGTTCCTACGTCATTTGCATTAACGATAATTACATCACCTTCAGCAGATATTTCATAGGTACCTGTTTCATCGATTGTTAAATCGCCAAGGAATGTGTAGTCATTTGTCGTGTATAGATCACCATCGCCACAATTACGATCAAAATAATCGTAGATATTATCTGTAATTGTTATCTCGAATTGACTGCAATCCACACTTCCAATCGCATAAACATAAATTACGAAGGAATCATCTTGGCTGAAGGAAAAAGAATCTCCATTTTCTGATGTATCGTGCATAATGTTTTGTGAATTTGGCTTGAAATCCATTGCAGAATAGAAACTAATCACTGCGATAATCATGCATACGCCGGCTACGATACTGCCAGCGATGACAAGGCCTTTCTTCATCTAAACCACGTTCATGTGGAAGCTAGTGTTAGGTTCTTCCACATCTCTTCTGGAACTTCCATAGCGAGTCTTAGGCCACCCATAGCACCGAGACGAACTGGGTCATCGACAACGTGTACGTTGACGTCGCCCATGTCTGAAAGTCTGCGTTCGATTAGAGCACCAAGTCCACGAATTCCTGATCCGCCACCTGCGAGTACCATGTTTCGACGGAACTCGTTGTGGTATTCTGGATTTGAGGCAGCGATGAGTTTCTTGACGTTCTCAACGATTGGTTCAACGATTGATTCACATGCACGTTGCATGCAATCGGTGATGTCGAGATTCATTGCCTTACCTTCGATTGAGAAATCTACCATGATCGGGTCGTCAGGAGTGGATGTGGAAACAAAGGAGTATTGTTCCTTCCATCGGCGAGCCATATCCTTGGTGATTTGAGCACCGTTATACTTGGATTGAACTTCCTTGATGATTTGAGCATCAACGTAGTCTCCAGCGTATCCTGTGTGCATTTGGTCTTCGGGTCCTGGGATTGTTCCGTAAACGCGACAAAGGTCAGTTGTACCTGCTCCGATATCGATAACAAGCGTGTGCTCAATCATATCGAGTGCATATGCGACAGCGAATGGTTCTGAAATAATCATGGCAGCGTTGACAGATCCTGCAGCAGCATCGAAGATTGCAGTCTTATCGACGTGGCTTGCTTCAGCTGGTGCTCCAATGACTGCAACAACACGGTCGTGATCTTCTGGGTCAGAGAGTCCAATAAGATGGGTGATGAAGTGAGCAATGAATTCTCTATCTTCTTTGGTATCTTTGATAACTCCAAGTTCAAGAGGTCTGAAAAGATTGAGTGCCAATCTGTTTTTCAGTGCTTCTTCGCCAAAGAGTACATCTCTCTTCAGAAAGTTTCGAGCAATTGGATCCTTAGGAGTTCCAATTACAGTGAGTTCTTCCTCTTCGTGATTTCCTGATGAAACCATTACGGAGCGGAAAGTTCCCAAGTCAATTCCAATATACAATACATCTTCTGCCATAGTGTTCGCCTATTTTACGGACATCCGCCCACTTTATGAAGCATCCCTCTCTCAACTCCCGTGAAATGGAGCCATTTGAATCGGAAAAATAATTCTATAGATACGGCATTATAGCCAACTTTCACAGTCTTGACAATACCATGCTGAATACTCTGGATAGAGTTGGCCCATGTTATTGCAATTCGGACATTCTTTCAATGCGTTTTCTCCAAACATTTCCAAAACGAGGGCAACGTGCTGTTCTTCTTGTATTCCAAGTTGTTGGCGCATAACCCAAAGCATCTGATCTTCACTTGGTGAAATGATTCCATCCTCGAGGACAAGAGCGACGACATTTCGATAATCATCCCAGACAGTAACGTCTCTGAAATCCAATATGACTCCTCCCTTTTCTGCAACAATATCTTGGCCACCTGGATCATCCACAAACAAGACTAATGATTCAGGTTTCAAATCTTCATTTCGTAACTCAAAAGAAATCCTATTCCCATTCAAATTCGCATAAACCAATCGAGATGAGCGATTGATAACGTTGCTAATTGAACGTGCAGTTGATTCGCTTGAACTTCCTCGCTTCCATCCAGTTGGGCTCTTCTCATTAAATGCATAAAATTCAGTTCCTATACCAGGGTATTCCAAACGAATTTCTTCTCCGCCATCAAATCCATTTGATACAATTGTTATCGCAGCAACTTCTGTAGAAACAATGTTGTCTTCGTCGTCAAAACTAATCATGAGTGGTTTTCTATCATCAGAGGCAGCGTTGTAGTGGCCTTGCATTCCACTCATCCACTTATCCTCTAAACGTTGAAGCGACTGTTCTTGTGCCTCCGATAGGTCGGAATCAACTCCTAAGACTCCTTTGAGATCTCCTCGTTCCATTTCGTTTTTGAATTCTTGAATCAATTCGTTATCCCTTCGATGATTCGGTGGAGGTCCACGTGCCTTCTTGGAAACATGGTTCGGATCTTTCCATTCGTAAGAACAACGGCTGCAAGTGAGGTATCCCTCCATTGTTGATGGTTGGCTTTCTCCACCACAGCGTGCACAATCTCCTTCATCTTGTACAGAGATGTTCTCTATCGCTTCGTTTCGACCTTTGCGTATGCCACCAAAGCCAGCCATGCTTCGCCACAGGCGAATCTTTCTATGAAGCCTTCTATCGAGGTGTTAGAATTAATTCAGAAGTGCTTTGAGTCCATAATGGATGAGATTGTCTTGACCATACAAGCGTCGTACCTCAAATGTGACTCTTTGGTCGATTGATGCTTGCCCTTCTTCATCATCAGCGAGCATGAATACTCCTTTTGGACCCGATGAGAATTCTACCAGAACAGTTGAGACTCCACCAAGTAATGGGGCTCTGAGTGAAAATTCTGACGGGGCACCCACAGCGCTTAGGCGAGTCCAAGTGAGTATCTTCGCAGCATTATCGAGTCTGCTGGAAACTGGGGCGATTCGCTGACCTTGTTCATTGAGTTGTCGAGGTGGCCATACAATTTTGGAAGCATCTTCTTGAGCGTGTAATCCAAGTCGTGAAGGCATGGCAAGCATGTGTTGGGATTGGGAAACATAAGCACCTTGGCTCACGCCCATAATTTCGTTCATCCAAGCCTCTTCCAAAGCCGTTTTCTGTTGTTCATCAACTGGTTTTGTTGATGGTAAATCAGGCCATTGACGAATGACTTCGTGTTTAGAAATTGCCACAACGAAGGATGTAGTTGATGCAAGCAAATGAAATTCTCCATCCGAGGACACAGTCCAATCAGTTGTCGATTCTATGATTGAATCGACTGGTGTACTCGGTGTGAATTCAAGGGAGTCGACGAAGGAATCAATTTGAATGGTAGAGGGCATTTCAGATTGAAGTAATTGCAAAGCAATCGTAAGTCGATCTCCATCTGGACCTGCCCATTGTTGGCCATATGCGCTGGAAGCAAACACCGCTTGTTCGGAGGATGACTTTGAAATCGGCATTATCGCTCCCTCCCAAAGATATGGACTGCGCAAGTAGCTCCTGAGCCTCCAACGTTGTGAGTCAATCCAACTTCTGCATCACGGACTTGTCGTGTCGATTCTACTTGATGTCGTAATTGCTTGAAGACCTCCACTGCTTGGCCAGTTCCAGTTGCTCCTAATGGATGTCCTTTTGATTTGAGGCCACCGCTTGCATTGATGGTAACATCGCCTTCATTTCGTCGACCTAGGCCATCACGTGCGAAGCGTCCTCCTTCTCCACGTCCAGCAAATCCAAGATCCTCAGTCGCTAGAACTTCTGCGATTGTGAAGCAATCATGAACTTCAGCCAAATCGATTTGATTTGGTTGGACGTTTGCGATTGAATATGCTTTTTGAGATGCCAACTGAGTTGCTCGAAGTTGAGTCAAACTTGGTCGGTCATGGAGAGCTAATTTATCGGAACCTGCTCCTGAGCCTTTAACCCAAATTGGAGTATCTGTGAACTGGTGGGCCAGATGGTCAGCAACCAAAATCACTGCTGACGCACCATCGGATGTTGGGCAACAATCGTAGAGCGTTAACGGATCAGCAACCATTGCTCCAGAATTTGCTTTCTCGAAAGAAACATCTTTTCGCAAATGAGCAACTTCATTATCAAATCCATGCATGTGGTTCTTCACCGATACATGCACCAAGTCATCATGGGTTGATTCAAATTCATGAAAGTAGCGGCGAGCGGTTAGTGCATATGTTCCTGGAAACGTTAGGCCTGCTAGACGTTCCCATTCTGTATCTCCTGAAACCCCTAGCCAGTATCGCTTTCTTTCTGCAGATAAATCATTCATCTTTTCAATACCACCTGCAACAACAATATCGGCTTGACCACTTTTGATTGTCATCCACGCGTCTCGTAAGGCGAAACCAGAAGATGCGCATGCGTTTTCGACTCTTCGCACACTTACTCCGTCCATTCCTGAATGTTCAGTCAATAGAGCAGCAGTATTGCCAAGTTGTGAGCCTCCAAAAGCGATTGAGCCAATGAATGCTTCTTCGACCATACTAGGTGAACAATCGTTGTCAACACTGGAAAAAGCCTTCTCGACGGCTTCGGACCACATGCCTTTCAAGCCGAGTGGATGGTTGCCAAATTTCGTTTGACCTGCACCGACCATTGCTACATCGACCATGGCCTTGCGAGTTCAAACAAGCATTTGATTGAGTCGGTTCATTCACCCGCAGGGTTCATGAATGAAAGGCGATAGGCCGTAACTATGCTGCGCCAATGTAAGAAACACGGCCACTTTAGTGGTACGAACTGTTCCGTCTGTAACGACGAAGGAAAATTCATCATGAGTGACCGAGAAGCTGGGAGCCTCGGTCGTATGCTCGCTCTCGTTTTGAGACACGCTCCAGAGAAGTTCAATGTTGAAATGGACATCAATGGATGGGTAAGTACTCGTGAACTTGCTGATTCAATTTCTGGACAACGTCGCCATTACCATTGGCTTCGTGGATGGCACTTCGAAGCCATCGCAAACGCTGATGAAAAGGGACGTTACCAAGTTGAAGGAGAAATGATTCGAGCAACGTACGGTCATTCAATTGAAATTGAACTTGATCTTCCAACCGATGATATCCCTGAAGCTCTTTACTGGCCATGTGAACCTACTGAAGCAGAAGCGATTGTTCAATTAGGTATCACATCCGGTAATAGGAACCATATTCATTTGTCCAAGACAATCACTAACGCAATGGAAGCAGGACACGTTCGAATCAATCGTCCTACAATCATCGAAGTCGACACCGTCCGTGCCGTTGCTGATGGTCACACCATCTACCGTGCTGGAAAGACTGTTTATCTAACCGATGAAGTACCACCTGAATACTTGTACAAAGTTGGTGAAGATGATCCAATGATCGTCGAAACAGTTTCCCGTTGGGAACAAGAAGAAGAAGAGTAATTACTTCTTTGCGCCACATGATGGGCAGAAGTCGAGATCACTTTCGAGGAGTTTTCCACAACTCTCACAAACGTGTACGCCGAGCAGAATAGATTGACTCTTCGTTGCCGGTGGAGCCGGATGGTCTGCCTGAATTTTTGGATCAACAAGCATCATTGGGTTGACGCCTTGACTTTGTAATTCTCGATATCTATTGGCGAAGATAATTGCTTCCTGAATAGCGACTTCAAGTTGGAAAAGTCGTTCATCACGTTCTTTCTTATCGACGATTTCTGATGCGGAATCAACTTCTGCTTGGAGATGTCGAAGGAAGGCGTCGAGTTTTGGCTCATCATCGCTCATGGCCATCTCAACGAGAGCAGCCTATTGAATCCTGTGTTTTTGTAGGCATCCTCATGTGGTATTGATGCCTGCAAGATTCATGGGGAAGCGAATTGTGGTCAAATTTGGTGGTGCTCTCATCACTAAAAAAGACGAACAGTCCGTTGCCCATACTGATATCATCAGTAACCTCTGTTCAGTTGTTAAATCGATTACAGAGGAAGGAATTCAGGTCATTATCGTTCATGGGGCAGGTTCGTTTGGTCATCTGAAAGCCAAGCATTGGAGATTGAACGAAGGATATCTTCCAGATTATGAACAGTCTGATGAAGAATGCTTATCTCAACTTGATGCAGTTGAGCATGTTCGTAATGACATGCTGAAACTAAATTCGATCGTACTCTCTCAATTAACTGATGTTGGTCTCAATCCAATCTCACATCCACCTCATGAATGGGCATCTAACCTTGGTCCAGAGTTCAACGGAACTCTTGAACGATTTGCTTCAGAGGATGTCAATACAGTTCACGTTTCATTTGGTGATGTTGTTGATGTTGACGATGAACGTAAATTCGGGATTCTTTCAGGTGATGATATTGTTGCTCGACTTTCCATAGAACTGTCAGGCGTAGAATCTCTTGTCTTTGCTATGGGTGGGGTTGATGGCTTACTCAAAGTCCCACCACATCTCGCAACAGTTGATGATTTGATTGAAGAATGGTCTCCAGAAGTGGCCTATGAAGGAGTCCATCAAACCGAAATCGATGTTACTGGGGGGATTGGTTTGAAGATGACTCGCGGTTATTTAGTAGCCAAAAATGGTGTGAGTGTCCACTTGATCAACGGAGAATATCCTATGCGTATACTTGATTTCGTTCGTGGCAAAACCTGGAGAGGTACGACAATTTTACCGTGAGATGATCGTATGGATTTTGCAATTTATTCACTTGGAATCATTATCGGATTTTCAGTTATTCGCTGGTTAACCGAGAACATTAAATTTCATATCCGTAGTAACTCAATTTGGGTTCATCATTGGATATTGGCATTTGTAGCGATGATTCCACTATTTTATTTCGAAATCGATTATCCATTCCTTTGGGGTGCTCTAACAGGTGTCGCTCTCGAAGGTCTTGGTCGTAAGAACTGGTCAATTCGCCGGAAGTAGTGTCTATTCTCTTCAAACAGAGGCGAACTGTCTATGTATTGGGTGCCGAAAGATAGGGTGGGGCTCATATGTCGAACTATGCATCAGGAGAAGTTCCAGAAGCTGCTATTGATGAGCAGGCTGCTGGTTTGATGGCATCTTCTACTGTCGATGAGACTCAAGCAACAATGATGGCGGAAGCCGTCTTACAAGTCGATGAAGATGATCTGGTTATCGGTCCAATAAGCAAAGCGGACAGCCACTACGGTTCAGGAACACTGCATCGTGCATTCAGTGTGCTTTTGTTTGACAAGGACAAGCGCTTGCTTTTACAACAACGTGCTCATGACAAGATTACATTCCCAAGTGTGTGGGCGAATTCCTGTTGTTCACACCCGTTAGCGAGTGCAGAAGAAATGAATGAAGAGGATGCGATGGGTGTTAAGATTGCAGCAGTCCGTAAACTTGAGCAGGAATTAGGGATTGATCCAAGTTCAGTCTCAATAGAAAATTTCCATTTCATTACCAAAATGAAGTACAGTGCTCGTATGAACGCTGAATGGATTGAGCGGGAAATCGATCACATACTTATGATTCAAGCAGATGTCGAAGTACATCCTAATCCAAATGAAGTTGCTGCAATCCGTTGGGTTGACGAAGAAGAACTTGAACAAATGCTGATCACAGAAGATTCGGATGATATCATAGCACCATGGTTCCGTTGTATTGCAGCACGAGTCATGACAGAAGACTGGTGGAATGCTATTGGGGATGGGGAAGCGTGCGCATCCCTTCGTGATGATTTGATTCATGATATGGGTGATGTTACGCACATGCTACCCAATGCACAAGGTGCTGATTTGGCTACAAGTTTGAAGGAAGTACGTCCATTTATCGAACGTCGAATTATCGAAAGCCTTCAAGCATCTCGTCATGACAGGCTTGCAGCGGCTATGCTTCACTTGATTGAGGGTGGGGGCAAGAGAATGAGAGCCACACTCCCATGGCTGGTTGCTAGGGCTGTTGGTGATACACATTCTGGATTACTCGACATAGGTGCTGCGATTGAAACGATTCATAATTTCACTCTTGTTCATGATGATATCATGGATGACGATGAAATACGCCGAGGTAGAAATGCAGTCCATATCGAGTATGATGTTCCTACTGCAATTAATGCAGGTGATGCAATGCTTGCTATTGCATTTGAACGTCTCGTTATGTCTGCGAATATAGAATTACGAGATATTCCATCACTGGTAAACAGAATCGCCTGGATGGTTCGACGTGTATCAGAAGGACAACAACTCGACATCGAATTTGAAACAAGAGATCGTGTTGCTGAAGAGGA
>JABIYX010000039.1 GCA_018666575.1 Methanobacteriota archaeon
AAGTGTTGGTGGTTTATTTGCAACGAGCCTTACCGTATCGTTCTTCTTGATCTTCATTATTTTTGAAGCTAATTTACTTCCCGGAAGAATCGAAAGAGCATGGCCAGGTGGTGTCTCAGGTAAAGTCCAAGACGTTCAAATTCAAATTCAAGAGAGCATTAATACCTACGTTGTAGTGAAAACAGGCGTCGGTATCGGTACTGCTGTTGTCACTGCTGTCATTCTATGGAGTTTTAATATCGATTTGTGGTTTACATGGGCTTTACTTACCTTCATTTTCAACTATGTTCCTTACATTGGATCATTGATTGCAACAATTCCACCAATCATCCTCGGCATTATCGTTGCCCCGTCAGCGTTTTCACTCATTTTAATGACAGTATTGTTATTGGTAAATCAACAAGTTTGGGGCAACATTATCGAAACAAAATGGGCAGGACGTGCTTTAGATCTCTCTCCAGTATTGCTCCTTCTTGTAACGGCCTTCTCATTCTGGGTATGGGGCATAATTGGCATGATTCTTGCCATCCCATTCACAGTTATCATCAAGATTGTGCTTGAAAACATCGAGCCAACAAGGCCAATTGCGATTCTATTGTCTGAGCGGGCTCCATCCATCGATGAAGCTTGGAGAGAAGCAATGAAAGACGGTCGAATCTCAAATCATGAAAGCCGTTCCTTAGAAGAATTGCAACGTGTTTTGGGTCTTAGTGACAATGAAATGACAAAGGTTGGAGCAAAACATGCCATCGAACGTAGCCTTCGAAGAAACAGAATTACGCCTGAACAATTCACCTATGTCGAATCTGCTGCTGACTTGCTCCCAGATGATAGTTTGGGGCTTCAATTGAACAGTTTCAACATTGACTCAGGTCGATTGACCAAGAATCATAGGATGGTTCTTGAGCAAATTCTAATTGCTCTTGACGAAGAAGAGTAATCAGAGAATCTCTGTAAGAATTTTCTCGAGTTCTGTGTTGATCATGAGAATAAGGGTTCCAAATTCTGGTGGGATGTTCGGATCTTCGTACAGTTCTTCAAGTTTTGATTGAGACATAGCGATGCGAACATCGAGTTTCTTCCCTTTGTTCAATAACCAGTTTTCACAAGTCTCTTTCGCTTGTTTACGAATGTTTCTTGGAACTTTAGGGTCATCAATTTGGTTGATGACAGTTGCTACTTGCTGTAGTCGTGTTTCTACGTCCATAATGCCATCTCCACGGAAAACCGCTCTACTCTAGTCTTGTTGTGGGCCGTCTTTAAGTTCATGGGCGACATGGACAATACAATGGATGTTGATTCTGACCTCGTTCTCGGTTGGACAAGACTCGGTGTTCTCATCATATGCATGGGTTGGGCTGCCTGGTTTGACCTTAAAGATCGCAGAGTTTCCAACGACCACTGGATTGTTTGGACAAAACCAATTATCTTCATTTGGTCTCTTGATTTATTGATTCAAGGGGCTCATTGGAGCATTTGGCTAACGGCCTCTGCTCTCATTGCTTACGCCAGTGGTTCGGTCATAGGCCGGCCTACATTGAAAGATGCAAAAGCAGGTAATCGAATGGATCAAATGGTTCTTGGATGGTATGTGATTTCAATCGTTGGTCTAATCGCCGGAGCCGTACACTTCTCATCCAGCAGCCCTCTGGATGTCCTTTTGGGCAATGAAACTGGTGATGCTGCACTGTGGTGGGCGTATGTAGGCGGTCTCTTCGTTCTCTTTGTAATTGATTTGTCATGGAGAATGCGTTTTATCCATGGTGGTGCAGATGCAAAGGCCTTGATGTGGGTGACTCTACTTTTCCCCTCATGGGGGGAACTTCCAATTCATTCAGAAGTGTATATGGACAAAGTGATCCTACATTTGCCACCATCGTTGAGTTTACTTATTTGGGGCGGATTGTTTTTCCTGCTTATCCCCATTATTCTACTCGTTCGAAACATCGCATCAGGAAACGTCCGTTCACTTTCCGATCTAAGTATGGCTTGGATCGCGCTAACAGTACCAATTTCAACAGTTCAGGACAGGCATGCATGGATTCTTACCGATACAATGGAATTGCCGAATGGAGATTTGAAAGTCTATCACAGAAGAAGAGCTCCACGCCAATCTCCATCTGATGAAGAAGTTCAGATTCATATCGAGAAATTGATGAATGAGGGTGTGGAAAACGTTTGGGTCAGTTTGAAACTACCCTTGCTACTTTTCTTATGGCCAGCAATACTGCCCTTGTGGTTATTTGGTGATCCAATGGCACTGGTCATCCCAGTGCTCCTACCTTGAGATCAAACGCCCTTGCGCTCAATATTCTTCGGACGTAGTCCCTTGTAACCG
Organism: Methanobacteriota archaeon; assembly: GCA_018666575.1. Taxonomy (GTDB): domain Archaea; phylum Thermoplasmatota; class Poseidoniia; order Poseidoniales; family Poseidoniaceae; genus MGIIa-L2. Next base: position 2,339 of record JABIYX010000039.1, read on the forward strand.
CACTTGCGGCAACGTGCTGCACGTACAGCATTACGTGCGTTACACTTCATACAAATACGACGGTGAAGCAATCGAGCCTCAGCCTCTGGGAATCTAGCCATGTCGTTGCGACCCACTTCCTCTATTTAATCGCAACCACCCAATCTGACAAGTATTGATGCCATCTTTGAAACCCTACTGTCTCATCCGAGTGTTATGCGCATTGTGAGGTTGCCAGGTATCCATCACGATGCAAATGCAACCCTACTAATCGGTGAACACTCCGCACTATTAGTTGATTCAGGTACTGCTTGGTATCAATTATTGCAGGAAGAGAGAATAAGAGGTCAACTTGGTGATTCGATTACACTTGAAAAAATCATTCTTACATCAAGGAGATATCCGTTTAGTGGTGGTTCAAAGGCTCTTTCTGAATCCTTTGAGATACCCGTATTTATTCATGAAACGGCCCAATCATCGCTCGAAAGTGGAGATTTTTTCACAACATGGGCAAACCGATATGACTCCGATATGCCCATTATTGCAACAAAACCGATTGATTTCTCTGGAACCATCTCGTTGGACGATTCTATCATCGAACTGCTTGAAACTCCGGGGCCAAGTTCTGATAATGTCTCGGTTCACATTCCCTCCGCAAAGACGGTCATTGCTGGGGCATTGTTACCCAGAGCAGATCGTCCTCTTCGTTGGGACGTGCCTACTGGAAACCTCATACAGGGAATTGAAAGTTTGAGGCTAGTTCAAGGCCTTGGGGCTGAAAAACTCGTGCCAATGCATGGGCCCATTTTGCAAGGTAGGGAACATATTTTTTCAACTCTCGAACGCCATTGTGCAGCACTGGAAGGTATTGCCGAAAATGATGGTGTTATGCCAAGAGCTTGGCCAAGATCAGCACCCACTTCGTTATGGTGCGATCCAGTACCAACGTGGCCAAGAGCCGAAAAAGAACAGACGGACTAATCAGATGCCTGCGATTAATCGAACCTGAGATTCCGCATGGTCTCTTTGATCATCGAGTTTTTGCCGCTCTCGTAGTCTGCGTAACATTGTGTTCTCCCCAAATGATGCTGATGCATCATGGGAGGTTTGGAGAAGGCCATCCCGTTCAAACGTACACTGCTCCCATCCAGATTGTATACGAATCAAATTTCGTTCACTTCGTATCGAAGAGATTGACCTATTAGTCTCAAACAAGAGTTGAGCCTTAGAGTCTCCGTCAAATTGCCAGATATGTCCTTCTGAGTCTGCAATTAGAAGTGCAAGATTCTCATCTGAATCTGAACACATTGCTCGTAATGCCGACGTTCCGATCGGTACAGTTTTCTCAAGTGTCAAATTTGGAACCGTAAGGATGTGAAGTTGCCCATTTCCATCTCCTATGAACATTCTCTCAACATTTCCATTATCATTTTGCATTCCTAAGATTACTGTCGCAATGCAATGCAGCCTCAGGGTTTTCCTATTCTGTTTAGTTTCCCAAACAATCATTCCATCATCCATGGCGATGCAAGTTCCCTGGCTGGTGACCAGACTTCGAACGGGTGTTCTTTGGTTACGCATACCTTGCTACTGAGTGCAGACGGTATTGTTGCTTTATGCTAGGTGTAAGTGAAAAGTGAAAGTGAACATCAGTACATGTCATCATTCTTGGTTTCCTTTTTCCAAGATCTGTAACACGACTTGCAAACTCGTACACGTCCCTTTGCAGAGGAGAAGTTTCCGTTGCCCCACATTTCAGTAGCGTCATCGAATGAAAGGGAGCGTCCGCCCAAATTTTTGTCTGCCCACTTTTCGCAAGACTTCACAGCGCACGGTGTTTCACCTGTGTTTTTCTTTGCTCTTGCTTTGTCATCTTTGCCAGAATCAGCCTTTGTCTTGCGTGCACGTGCTTTGAAGCCCATACTTGGTCCTATGAGAGCCCATTCATCAACTTTAGGTTCTCATTGTTGAGAGCCTTTGCTAAGTTGAGACAGTAATCCTTCGATGAGGCGTAGCAGCCCACGCAGAGTTACTTCAGACACGTTGGCAATTGAGCAGATGTCTGATTGTGTTCTTGGAGAACCGGATTCATTGGCGGCTTTGTAAATCAATGCAGCAGCTACGCCCATTGGCTTCTTTCCTTGCCAAACGTCTTCATGTGGTTTGATCAATGACCAGAGGTGTTGAACCTGAGTTCGCATTTGTGGTGGAAGTTCTAACTTAGACATGAATGGTTCGAAGTATTGGTCGGGTGAACTGATGGAATGCATGTTGAGCATTCGTGATACTTGACGAATAAGTCGTGAGAGTTCTTTTTCCTCAATGCTGAATTGTTCAGCGATGTCAGGTATTTGGCGAGGCATGTTTTCTTCTCTTGCGACGAGATATGTGCATGCAGCAGACACTCCTGCAATCGAACGGCCTGTGACGTAGCCTTTGTCAGACAGGCGACGATACAAACGTGCTACTTCTTCTTGAAGGGCATTTGGAAGTTTTGAACGATCTCTGATGAATTGGTTAGCCTTGACAAGATTTCGTTCTCTGCTTTTTCGTGTCTTTGAACGCTCATCAATGATTCGTCTTCGACGCCATTCTCTACGGCTTTGGCTGGAGATTCCCAGACGACTTGCAGAGCCTGAATTCAGGTCCTTGATGTCGATGGTAGTGTTGAGCCCTCTGTCAGCTAGGGTGTATGTCATTGGAGCTCCAACTCGAGAGCGGTCTTCGCCCTTGTCTCTTTTGGTCCATTCAGCACCAGGGTCTGGAACATTCTCTTCTACGACGAGGCCGCAACTGTTGCAAGTGACCTCTCCACGGGAGATGTCGAGACTCCAGTCCACTGCTGCACATTCTTCACATGGGCTTGTGTGGCCTTCGAGAACTCTTCGTTCTGTGTTGTCGTTGTTTCGCTTGTTGTTTCTGTAACTTGCACTCATCTTCTCAACCTCAGGTTTACTAATTATGACATCACCTATTTAAATGCTTGTATTAGTTGAATCGTTAAAACAACCTCGTAGAGTCCTTTTTTGGTGGAAAGAACTCCAAGTGTTTGTACATGTCAAGAAGATTGAGCGACAGTATATGAACGTGTGTTCAATTGACCCTCCATATCCCAAATGAGTCGATGAAGGCAGAGGGTATAGTTCAAGGACGTTCGTTACTGACATGGATTTGATTGAGATGCCAGCAACTGTAATTCTAGGAGCGCAATGGGGCGATGAAGGAAAAGGAAAACTCGTCGATAGACTTGCGGAACAAGCATCTTGGGTTGCTCGTTTTCAAGGTGGTAACAATGCAGGACATACTGTTGTCATTGGCGACCGTGTTCTCAAGTTTCACCTTTTACCTTCAGGAATTACTCGGCAGGAATGTTCACTGATCCTTGGAGATGGAATGGTAATCGACCCCTGGGTCCTTCATTCAGAACTTGAAAATTGGATCGAAACAGGTGGGGACGATCCGAAAGGTAAGCGTCTGTTCGTTTCAGAACGAGCACACATCATCTTACCTTATCACAGAGCAATGGATAGCCTCGACAAAACAATTGGAACGACTGGGCGTGGAATTGGCCCAGCATACTCAGATAAAATCAATAGAATTGGTTTGAGATTTGGTGACCTCGCAGAAATTGTAAACGACCCATTGTGGGCAAAGTCTGCAACTGATCGAATGAATCGTTCTCTCGAAGCAGCAGGATCGGAAGTACGTATTGAATTGGAATCGCTACAAGACGAAGTTCAATGGATTTATGGAATCTATGAATCAAGTATTGCGAACACAGGCTTGATGCTTGATAACGCGTTGAAACTTAACGAGCACATCATTCTCGAAGGAGCCCAAGGTTGTCTTCTTGATATTGACCAAGGTACATTCCCATTCGTCACCTCCTCCGTTACATCCCGAGGAAATGCTACTCACGGAGCAGGTATTCATCCAGGTCATGTTACAGATGTTATTGGTATCACAAAAGCCTACATCACTCGTGTAGGGAACGGAGCAATGCCGACTGAACTCGAAGATGCTGCTGGTGAACATTTGGGTACAGTAGGCCATGAATTTGGTACCACAACTGGACGTAAACGCCGCTGTGGTTGGTTTGATGCTGTAGTTATGCGCCATGCTCATCGAATCAATGGATTCACATCTCTTGCCTTGACCAAACTTGACGTTCTTGGGGGACTCGATGAACTCAACATTTGTGTTGCTTACGAATTGGACGGCGCTGAAATCACTGAGATGCCAAGTAGCGCATCTGCACTAGCTCGCTGTAAACCGATTTACATGACAGTACCAGGATTTGAATCGAAGACACTTGAAGAATGGCTTGTTGTCGCTCGTCATGCAAATGAAAACGGCCTTGGGATTTCCTCACTTCCACAAGCTGCTCAAGACTATGTACGGCAACTCGAATCACTTCTTGGCATTCCTTGTTCAAGCGTTGGTGTTGGCCCAGATCGTGATGCAACCATCGACTGCAACTGAACATATGGAATGAAACACTCAAAAGGAAGCGTTCGCACGGACGGCTACAGGGGCGCTTAGCTCAGTTGGAAGAGCGTCTGGTTTGCAACCAGAAGGCCGGGGGTTCAAATCCCCCAGCGTCCACCACCC
>JABIYX010000150.1 GCA_018666575.1 Methanobacteriota archaeon
AACATCTGGAAGCGGAAATTGTTCGTCTGAGAACATCTGGTGGAAGTGATGATTCATTGGATATCGATGGCGTGAGAATCGTCGCTATGGAACTTGATGGAAATTTGAAACAACTCACATCCATGCTGCAGGAGTTGACCAGGGATGCAAGTAAGCCAACTCTTGCAATCCTCGGTTCACGAGAAGGCGGTGGTAAACTAATGGTTGCTTGTACTGAAGGAACGATCGCTTCAGAGCGGTACAATGCCGTTGATATTCTTCGTTCAATCATTCCTCACATCAACGGTGGCGGCGGTGGCCGTCCAACAATGGCGCAAGGTGGTGGCTCAAATCCAGATGGATTAGGGGCTGCATTGCAAGCTGCTAAGGACTTACTTCAATCCTGATTGACCATCGATTCTATTGCAATATGATCGAATTCTGATACAGCATTATTCAGTGCATCATCCAATGAGAACCATCTTGCTTCTGCTATTTCTCCTTCCTTTAATTTTAGTTCAGAGATTGAACCATTCCATCTTGAAAAATACGTGAAACTCATGAAAGAGATTCCATCTCTATGGAAGGAACGTTGAGTAATGATTGGAGTTTTATCATCAACAGCCACTGAAATTCCTAGTTCTTCATATGTTTCTCGAACACATCCTTCTGCAGGTTCTTCACTGTGATTCATATAACCACCTGGCAATGTCCAGTATCCCTTGAAAAATCCCCGCTCTACTTTTGCCATCAAGACTTCATTTTGCTGGTTTTGAATAATGACTTTGGATACAAGTCTGTGAATCGAACGATAGACTGCTTCTCGAGCGACCGGATGCACTGAATTATCTGAAATGACTTCGTCTTTCCATGTCCAATGGGATGGCCAGTCAATATTTGGCATGCCATGAATAACTCGTATTGTCGATTGGTCAAATCGAATATCTGTTATACGTTCTTCTTCCCATGTGATACCCATTCGATTTACTTCTTCTCTCGATGGGAATCGAAGATGCGGAGTGGTTTCCTGTCGCCCCATTGTACAGGGTTGTGGTCCATTGCCAGAATCATCTACGAGCAGTAACTTCCCATCGTGTTCTAGATAAACCACTTCCGTTGGATGCATGGTCCCCCCTGGCTTCTCCCCCTCATCAATTCTCGTCTAAAACATCATGAGGATTCAAGTAGAGGTTTTGCTTCCCTAAATCATGCAGGTTGAAGATATTCGTCCAAGCGGCTGGGCGTGCACCTATCTGGTCAGTGACGGGAAAAATGCAGTGCTCATCGATCCTGTTTGGGATCACATTGACCATTATCATTCGATACTAGAATCTCGAGAATTGGAACTTGTTGCATGTATGGCAACCCATACTCACGCCGACCACATCACTGCGTGTTTCTCGTTATCGAGTTTACACAACATACCATACGTTATGTGGGAGGATACCCCCTCTCTTGGCGTTTCTCAATATGTCGGGGAATCATCAAAACTAACCTATGCGGGTGTAGAATTTCGTTTCCACCATGTACCAGGTCACTCTCAAGATTCAATGGTCATTGAAATTGATGGACACATCTTCACAGGCGATTTCTTGTTCAACGGTGAGGCGGGAGTTGGTCGTGATGACTTGCCAAGTGGCCGCATTGAGCAACATTGGTCTTCCCTTGAGGTGTTAAGTCGATTTTCTGATGACGTTCTCGTATGTAGCGGCCATGAACCACCAAACACTGAACTCAGAACCCTTGGATGGAATCGAAAGAATAACCCCATTCTTGGATTCCAATCCATTGAAGATTTTGTGGACTGGCAGAACCAATCAACTGAGAAATTAGGTTCTGTTTCTAAGATTAAAATTGCACTACCAGCAAATATCTTTGCAGAAATTCCTGCCAATATACCTTGGTTATAGTTTTCACAAAGATACCAAACACCTTTGAAGGTCCTTAGGTGCCCATAACTATGAGTCGTTCCCCTTCGAGTCGTCTTTTGACTGTTTTTTTCCTTCAATTCATTTTCTTGATGTCACTGGTTTCTCCTCTTGCTCAAGGAACGAATCCCTACGGTGACTTAGATAAGATGGATTCGGCTCTTGAAGAAGCTCTGGCGAGCAATGATGATGATTCAATCTTACATGAGGTCATTTTCCAACTCAATTCCCCTGTTACTTCTGACGATTTAGACTTCATGAAGTCCGTTGGTGCTGTACATCTCAATGACGCGCTACTCATTGATGGCGGCCTCTTTGAAGCAACTTCTGATGCGATTCGCAAAGTATCACTTTGGGACAGAGTCGAGTATCTCGAACTCAATCGTGAACTCGATTTCTTTTACCTTCCATCGGAATGGGGTGGGCCAACTGACCCCGGAATAATGATGCATGAAACAACACATGTCGTACGAGCAACTGACGCTTGGCACAGAGTCATTGTTGATACTGATGGCAAGGTTGCATACGAAACCGACTTAGCATTTTCAGAGTGGGATGGTGATGGGACTGCCATCGTTGATCTCGATACAGGGGTCGATGCAGGACATCCCGATTTTGATTATCTTGAACCATGGACTGGTGAGAAAGTTATCTATTCTGCCAAGTGGGATGGTGTTTGGACAGAGACAACCAACTCCGATACCTCCTCCGGTCACGGCACTCACGTGGGTGGTACCATCGCAGGAAATGGCGATGCATCTGCAGGGAGAAGAGCAGGAGTTTCAAAAGGTGGGCAACTCGTAGCGCTCGGAACTGGTGATGGGGCGTCTATTTTTGCTGCCGAACAAGGGCTTGAGTGGACCTACCAACATTCAATCCCTTCGCAGAACCCCTTCCATATCCGAGTCGTATCCAATTCTTGGGGTACTGACGGAGACTATGATCCAAATGGGGCTGTTGCTACACTCACAGATATGCTAACTTACGACAATGGTGTTGCTGTAATCTTTGCAGCATCTAATTCCGGAGGTTCTGGTGGCGGTGGTGAGTGTACTGGAGATTTGCGAACCAACGTTTACGCAAATACACCATCTGCAATCTCTGTGGCTGCACTGACCCATGATGGTACCGCAGTTACTTCCTTTTCATCGCGTGGTTGTATGAACCAACAACACACATGGCCTGATGTTGGAGCTCCAGGTCGAGATATCTGGGCAACTGCACCTCGTGGAACTGCAATCGATGCTAGTACAAAATTGCAAGGTGATTTGTATTACATGTCAATCTCAGGAACTTCAATGGCTACTCCTCACGTTGGTGGTATGGCTGGGCTAATTCTCGAAATAGCCCCTTCCTTGGGAGTCGCAGATTACCATCGAGACGATCACGATGAAGGGTCAAGCCTTGTTGGTGGGGACGGTACTGCATCCTATGGCCAATTTGAAGATTGGGATACGGCAAATTATTCCAGAGTTCATGAATTGGAATTGATTCTAGAATTAACTGCAACCTATGAAGGCATGGCAAATTCATGCGAAGAGGGCAATGCAGATGATGGATGCAACGATGTCCCTGCAGAGTGTTACCGTAGTACAACTGGTGAATGTCATGATTGGCGTGTAGGGCATGGTTTGACTGATGTCGACGCTGCAGTTGCTCTTGCACGAACACTACAACTTATGCGAGATCAAGATGGAGATAACTTAGTTGATCATCCAGAATACACTGTATGGGATGCTTGGGAGATCTACGAAGCAATGCTTGTGGAAAAAACAATTAGTGTCAATACTGATAGAGTTCACCACGGCTGGAAAGGCGATTGGAATCATTTCAACAACGGCGCCAGTGGGGCAGTGTATTACACCGAAGACTCACACTATGTTTGGATTCCAAATGGTACATCACAACTTGAAGCCAGATTTGTTCCAACTGAATTCGATATTGACACTGCTCAAGCAGGGGCTTTGCAACTTGAAATCGACTTGGGAGAAGACGGAAGTAATGACGCTCAAGGTGCTTGTTCTCGAGTATCAGATGCTTGGATTTGTGATTTAGATGTCGACTCGTCATCTTGGAATACTTGGGCACACTTTGACGTGACAGGTCAAGCAGCAACCCTGCTTGGAATTTTCAATGATCCTGAATTCTTTGAATCCAGAATTCCCTACACAGTTGATGTGACACTAACACTGGATTTGAGTGAACCCGTTGACATTTCATTTGAGCAACGTCCTGACTTCTATTCTGATCTCGATCCAGCAATTCCTTCAGAAGACTATGATGACGAGTATGATGGTCAATTGACCTTCACAAGACTTGCTTATGACCAGCAAGCAGTCTTCGAATTAATCGTGCCAAAGGAAGTGATTGATGATTCTGAATCAGAGGGCTTCTTTTCTGCATTAGGCGATGTGTTTTCTGAATACTTGGGCGCTGCAAGCTTCTTCTCGTTATTCATGCTCGTAGCAGCAATTGGTCTAGGTTACTTGATTCGTTCATCACGTATTGATGAGCCAAAATACCTGGATACATCGACAATGGATGCCGAATTGTTAAACGATTAAATCGGATTTTGAGGGGCTTGCTTAGGCTGGTTACTTGGCATGGAATCAAGATCTTCAAAGGTCATTTGCCCAGTGTGAATCTCTTCAATTTCTTGCAGTCTCTCCGCCATAGGCTTACGAACAATGAATTCGATTCTCCCTTTTGTTCGTGTTAAGTCATAGGATAACGGGTCAAGTGTCTCGATAACTTGTTCTTCGAATGAACGTTGAATCTTTTTACCTCGCCATACCGAGTAGCCCCATTGATAGGCAATTCCTACAATGGCTGCACCATACAATACTGCCAACACAGTTGTAGCAAACAGAGCAGGGTTCCCTCCTCTTGATTCTTCCAGTAGGTCACGTCCAAGCAGAAAAACCAGTCCTACCCCGACGAGTGGCTTGAGAAGTGATTCGACCCATTGATCAATTGGAATTAGACGACCTTTGGCAGGGTCTACAAAGACCAAATCGGTTTCAAAAGCAGTTGATAAAACGCCAACTATTGCAAGTAAACCGATGTACAACAACGATGCAAGTATAATCTCGACTCCGAAATTATCCAATTTAAACACCCAATGAATAATCAACCAAGCAAATAATCCAAGGAATACGCCTCTTGGGACTTTGTGGAAATGTTCGAGATGTTGTGAAAATTCTGTATAACTTCTTTCCCTCGCTTGATTACCTCTATGCGATTGAGGTATGTGAATAATTTGCCAATGCATCCCCTGCTCTACTGCTCCGAGTCCACGAATCAATACTCGCTGACGAATGAGAATGAATTCAACAAGAAGGATTACTGGTAGGCCTACAATCATGACTGGGAGCGCAACAACAAATGCAAGTGGGAAGATGATTAAGGCTGGTAAAATAAGGAAATGTGTGATTGACAAAGGATTGAGAATATCAGCCTCAATCAGACGCTGTCTTGATGGCGTTAAGCGTAAACTTCGAGCGATGTCATTCAAAGCATGCCGATAACTTTCAATTTGTCTTCCGGCATCAATAATTTGTCGAACAGTCGTTCGGTATTCAGATTCTTCGTGTCCTCCACCAATCCAGAAACGCCATATGAATCGCAGAGGTATCGCTGTGAAAACAGGGACTGCCAAAATACCGAGCGCCCATATCAGGGCTTGGATATCGACTTCCGTTGCCATGTCCTCACTAAACACAGCCTGTTGACTCTTCGATTTGAATCCATTGCGAAGAATGATTGATATCCCAATGTTCTAACACCGGATAGGAGAGTGTGTTGGTTATGCGCAGAATTGCAGTGACTGATGGCATGGCTGATGAAGCGGTTGAGCGATTAGAACAAGCCGGTTGCGAGGTGGTTCGGCAGTTTATCGAACTCCAAGATTTACTTGATGGTGCATTAGCAGAATTCGATGCAGTTATCGTTCGCAGTGCAACCAAAATCACAAAAGAAGTACTTGAGGCGAGTACACCTGGTCTCAAAGTCGTAGCAAGAGCTGGTGTTGGTGTCGATAACATCGATCTTGATGCAGCATCACAACTTGAAATCCCAGTTGTTAACGCACCTAGAGCGAGTACTCAAAGTGTGGTTGAATTGACTGTTGGACACTTG
>JABIYX010000128.1 GCA_018666575.1 Methanobacteriota archaeon
CCTGGGTGTTGAGGATGGAAATTCTGTAATGCTTCGTTTGGCCTCGAGGGAACTCCGGTTGCCATCTCTTTGACACACATTGCCGTCATTGTCAATGGATTAGCAAGGATATGCAGATAGGCTCCTTCCTCAGCCTTTTTGTTTAGATTAGGCATGATTTCAGGATCGCTCATCATATCCTTTCGACCACCATCAAAGATGAGAAGAAGGAATCCTTCGCCCAGAGGTTCATCTGGATATGGAGATGGCTCAGCTCCTTCCATTGGAACCGGGGTATCAGAAACGATGTAAGACCCCGTATAGAGGAGTGAGGGCAGGCATAATACAAGAACGAGTCCAATTGAAAGTGGAATAATTCTCTTCATCAAAACACCCTAATCAATACGTACGTATCGTCTGAATCAATTTAGTGGCTTAGTGCGAGCATATTATGGTTCCACCTACGGATTTAAGATTTCATTGACTTTGAGGGGGAACATCAAACACCATGACTCAGTGGGATTTCTATGGCTCACCAGATTCAAGGCTCTGATAACATATTGCAGATGCTTCAAGGAGAGCATAACATCGAACTTGTTCTCGTCGACCGAGAAATGGATACTGAACAATTGAGAACAGTTTGCCTCGAGCAGGGCATTCTACTCGAAGAAGGATCGACCAATGATTTATGGAGAATGTCGGCAATAGGTACGACAGACGCTCTTGCTCTCATCGGGAGAGAACCAAAGGGAGAACTCGAAGAAATCTTCGCAAGAGGCGGATCAATCTGGCTTCTTGATGGAGTCCAGTACCCCACGAACCTCGGTTTCGGGATCCGAACAGTGGAAGTGAGTGGGGCTGATGCAGTCGTTCTCAACATCTCCAGAACGCATGAGGACCGTCGCACAATTCGGCGTTCAAGTATGAGAGCAGACCGGTTCATTCCAGTCGTCTACAGCGATACAAAGACCATCATAGCAACTGCAAAAGCAGCCGGTTTCAGAATCATTGCTGCTGAAGATGTTGGGACAGTTGGACCATGGGATGCCGATTTGACAGGGAACGTTTTGCTCGTCGTGGGTGCAGAACGTGAAGGTGTTTCACAGGAAGTTCTCGACGCTTGTGATGAAGTTGTTCGACTTCCTATGGATGGGTTTGTACCGTCCTATAATCTTCAGGTTGCTGTAAGTGTTCTTGCCGTTGAAGCTTTGCGTCAACGTAATGCAAAGAAGTAAACGCTCGGATTTAATTCGATACCTGAGCAGTGGGTATTCGGATAGACCCTTTCAAAATTAAGTTATTTCAATTCGGAAGTAAATTTTTCAGAAATGTGGGAAGCGTTCTTCGGTATTTCCTGCAACTGAGATTTAATGTCAGAAATTAGTGGTTTAATGAGATAGCCTGGGGCGAAAATCAAGCCAAGAAGTGAGGCAAAGGTTAGGCCTGGCAAATATATGCCAAACGATGCGAGTTGAGGAAACATGATCAATACCCCTAAGGTCAAAACAACTAATACTTCTTGAAAACGATTGGTGTAATGAACCTTGAAAGTGACTGCTGTTTTGACATCACTGGTAGGTATGAGTCCAATTCTTAGGGCTTTGAACCAAGATTCTTGTAAAACATATTCCTTCATTCCGTTTTTATTATTGAAGCCGTTTTTCTCGGCTTTGGAAAGATTTCGAGTAATTTTTGCGCCATACTTGGATTTTAATGATTCAGATATTATGTCTTGATCATGTTCTATGTCGATTCTCATGATTGCCCTATATCGTATTGACACATAAATATGTCTAGATTTGATAAATGATATCTTTCATAACCAAAGGGCCCCCCTCTGCTAAAGGGGGTTGGCAGTGGGTAGCGAGTGTACTGGGGGACTGAACACCCATTGTACTTCTCAATAATGTCTGGAGGGGTTTACGAGCCCCCTCCTGATTTCATGGAAATGATATGTCGGTTCTCTGTATCAACCCATGAGATGCCGTGTGAACTTTTATTGAGCACTTGATGATTTTCGGTTCATACCCTTGTGAGACATTGGACAAGATGTGTCCAGTGATGCACTCGGAACTCAAATGACGGAACAGGCGTTCTACTCAGTCTGTTCGTCCTCAACAGTGCTAGAAGCCTCTGGGAATAACGCCATGACATCTTCTGCTGGCTGGGAATAGAAGGTCTCAAACTCTGCTAAGTATTCGCTCTTTGTTGCGTTGAAATTCTTCTCAAACGCTGCGTCAAATCCTAACTCATCAAGGTCGCCATAGAAACCATTAACGAAGGCATCTTCACTCTCGTGGTGAATCAAATAGGCAACAAACCAGGAGCCGACATCATAGACATTAACTTGTGAATCGAATCCAAGTTGGTCCAATGGCACGTCTTGCGCGTTGTATCCATTTTGAGACATCTCCAATTTGCGTTGCATGACCTCTCGCAGATAATTCTCCCCAACACCATCCTGCTCTGAATAGAGAGATTGAGCCATGAATTCGGCGCCACCTTCTGCAAACCATGGTTTGCCTTCCCCACCCATCTTCGCATCTCGCTCGCAAGAATCTCGACTGTCACCTGTGCATTCATCGTTGATGTGGGAGTGCTGGTAAATGTGGAAGTATTCGTGCAGTGTAACCGGTTTGTAATCATCTTCTTCAGGACCCGGATACTTTGCAGACATTATCATCATCATGAAATCGTATTCGATATACGTCCGCTTGAAGGTACTAATGGCTGCACCGCCGTCTTCAGTGTAGCGAGTGAATATTTCATAATTCTCATTGGCACAGTCCCATTCCTCATTCCAATTTTCATCCAAGGCTTTGTGGCGTTCACAGAACACATCCTCCAAATCCTTGGCTGCATCTACATCATTTCCGATGACATAGATTTCAACCGGACCAAAATTGCCCCATTCAGCAGAAGCAATATTGTACCATTCAAGTGTAAGATTGAGAGTTTCATTTGACACATCTGCGGCTTTGAAGGCAACAGGAGTTGCACATGTTACATTGCCCCACTGGATGGTTTCATTGGTTCCGTCGGGACAAATGACATCGTAGGGTGAATCATCCTCTACGGGCGGGCTATCGGTCGAATTGGTTGTATCCGTCGTGCCAGTCGTATTGTTGGAACCACTATCTGTATCGGACCCAGAATCAGTTGGAGATAAATCATCTGACTCATCGGTTGAGGATCCAGTGGATTCATCATTACCGATGCAGCCAGAGAGTGAGCCAAGCAGGAAAATCATGCAGAGTAGAACGGCGAGGTAGTTCTTCATGGCCCCTCCATAGTGAAGCGGCTAATGAGGATAATGCCCATGAGATATCCATAGTATGCATCGTCGATTCAAGGCTGCTTAAAGGAATAAGGAAGACGTGATTATTGATTGTATAATACTTGTGAAAACGGTAATTTTAGTCTACTACTAAAGTAGTAGGTCAGAAAATAAAATCCAATTTTGAATGGTTTTGATTTACAGCCGCAAGCAGAAATCACCCTTGCGATACCCTCGCGTTTGATTTCCACGCGTCGGTACCCTCTCATGATACGCCCATACAGAGGGTATCTCGAGGGCTAATCAACTACAATCAATATTTTAGTTACTCCCATTGTTGAGGAGTTTGTATGAAAATTGGTGTTGGATTACCTTTGTTTCCCCTGCGAAACAACATGAGGATTAGTAAAATTGCTATCAAAATCAGAAGCCCTAGGCTTGCCCATAGTAACCTCGCCTCTGTTGAGCTTTCTTTATCTCCAGCACCAATCGTTGCCTCAAGACATAGATTTTCAACTGAATCTGGGCATGGATCTGTCGCATCAACTAAACCATCACCGTCAAAATCTCGTTGATATGCATCGCATCCTTCTAAATTAGCAGTTGAACTGTCTGTCGAATCTTCGCAAGCATCTAAGGAGTCAACAACACCGTCGTCGTCGGTGTCTCTTTGGGAAGCTCCACAACCGTTTTCATCGACATATCGCCTTTCACTCGAACTTGTTCCCTGGCAAAGGTCAGCATCAACTCCATTTGGATTGTCGCCATATCCATCATTGTCCAAATCCTGCCATTGCGATGGCTCATTCTTGAATGCATCGGGGTTGTTTCCGTTTTGAGAATCTCCATAACCGTCTCCATCTGAATCCTTAAATTGGGTTGGATCTGAAGGAAAGTCATCCCCATTATTGCCAGATGGATTGTCGCCATATCCATCACCGTCAGAATCTTTCCATTGTGTTGAGTCATACGGAAATTCGTCGGTGTTGTCTCCCCAGCCATCATCACAATATCCATCTCCGTCAAAGTCTTGCCACTGATAATAATCATTAGGGCACATGTCTGGATTGAATCCATTTGGATTGTCGCAGTATCCGTCTCCATCAGAGTCTTGCCATTGTGTGTAATCATTTGGACAATGATCTCCGTTGTACCCCCATGGATTGTCTCCATA
>JABIYX010000144.1 GCA_018666575.1 Methanobacteriota archaeon
CCTACCAATTCGGGGTTTCCAACAGCCACTGAACGGACAAGGCTCGTTGGAGTATCTGCCATTTGTCGCTGCATCTTATACTGAAAATATCCTAATATGGTCCAAATTAATCCGACACCTAAGACAATGTAAGCAATCCAAGTCAGATCATCCGATACTTTTTCGCTTCCATCTTCAGTGGTTATCATTTCAACTCCATTGTGTTCTGAAATGAATAAACCGGTTAAAACACAAACGCCAATCACAAATAAGATCATCATCATACCATAGGTCGACATAACTGCAGGTCGGGGAGTTCCGACCTTCACTGGATGCTCTGGCAATGGACTCCCATCACCGTGAGGTAAATATTGGTCTTCGTTCCAGGAAGCTGGTCCTGGAGCGGGAAGGATCCAATCACTTGGATCGGTGGTCGGAGTGAAGGTTGATCGTCCCATCCACCATGAATCAATCGAGTAACCTTTGTCTAGAGCATCTGCTTCAAGAGATTCTGGTTGTGGTGCATTTTTTCTCACTTTGTGAAGGTCTGCTTCAAGAGAACCAGGAGAGCAGAGGGCAATGATGAGAAGACCTACGGGGAAAATGAGCGGATTCACAATCCCTGCGAGGACTATAACTACACCAATTATCCAGCCAATCCATCCTAGCCAAGTGTAAGGTAAAGTTAGTTGAAAGAGCCCTCTGTCGAGGTTCAAATCCTTAATGTCCATGGCATGTGGTGTTGGTGTAGGTTTATGTTAATAGCGAATGTTATTCTTGTTGGATGCCAATTACCTTGACAAGGATTCGTTTTGGTCTTTGTCCATCAAATTCAGCATAATGGATCTGCTCCCATGTACCGAGATGTAACCTACCATTGTGAACAGGCATTGTGACTTGCTGCCCGAGCAATTGACGCTTCAGATGAGCATCTCCGTTATCTTCACCTGTTCGATGATGTTGATATTCGGGACCGTTTACACCGTCTTTGCCATGATAAGGAGCGTTTTTCTCCAACCATTCCATTATGTCTTGATGAAGTCCTCTTTCGAGATCGTTCACGAAACAAGATGCTGTGATGTGCATTGGATTAACCAACACAAGTCCATCGACGACATTGCTTTCGGATACGATCTTCTCGACTTGTTCAGTGATGCACAGAATCTGATATCGTTCCTGGGTTTGAATGGTTATTTCTTCAACATATGTGCAAAACTGGCCTACGTTTCTTATACCCAAACCAGCACTTCCTTATTCATTGTTAAGCACTTCATTTGACCATTCGATTGTGCCAGTTTTTTCTTCTTTTATTGGTTCCATAAGAGTATTACTTGCCATGAGAGGAATCGCTGCCATCAAACCACAGATTGCGTTACAGAACAACTGGCCCCCTATTGTTATTCCAATGAAAAGTGATTCATTGACTTCTTGCCCATCTGGTGCATCTGGCATTGGCCCAAAGATTGTAACTATGATACTAACAACGAAGCCAACAGCAAGAAGCCCCCATGCAAGATGAACTCCCAACTTCTGCCGTTCTGTGATAGCGTATCCTGCATAAATAAAACCCAGCCCCAATAGTATTGATATTACGCTGACGAGGTAATCATACCATTGCATTGTAGAATCAACTGATGTAGCATTAGAGATTGCCTCATTGATGAACGGACCGGATATTGTAGCTAAAACTTGTAACGCACCCCAAATGATGACAAAAATACCAATCACTTTGGGAGCAGAACTGGGTTGTTGCATCATGATCATCTGATGCTGAGTTCCTGAAATCTGCTGGGGCATTCCCGTAATCATGACTGGATCAGATGCTTGATTATCAGAAATCATCATGCTTGGAATCGATTTATCCTGTTCAGATTCAACGTTTGCCCAAAAGTCGTCCTTCTCTTCCATGTCTAATCCATGGATGGGTGATTTATGAATCATCGGTCTTCTTCAAGAAGGAAGACCGCTTCGCTTTGAATGGGGAGATGGCATGACAAACGTTCTTGTGGTTTACAAGAAAAACTTTGAATCCATCCATGACGATAGTCTTGACCATCTAAAATCAAGCCTTGAAGATGCGAAATCCAATCATCAACTTCGTGTTGAAATACGGGCTAGGGAGCGTGTAAGACGAGCGGATTTCATTGGACGTGACCTCGTGATTGTCCTTGGAGGGGATGGGACTCTTACGTCCATTTCCCATAACATCGATGAGTCCACTCCTGTCATGGGAGTAAATTCTCATCCAAAATCGGACGACCCAAGTGGGAGCGTAGGTTTCTACATGGATTCGACACTCGATACCTTCTCAGAGGACTTAGAGAGGGCTCTGACTGGAAAGGCGATTGAAAATAATCTCCCACGACTTAGAGCGATTATTGATTCAACATCTGGAAACAGATACACAACAGATCCTGCCATGAACGAATTGCTCATCGCAAACACGCATCAGTACGCACCTAGCAAATATCACCTACGAAGAGGTGAAGAGAATACAGATCAACAGAGTAGTGGACTTATATTCTCTACTTGGCTTGGACAGGGCGCTTGGTTTTCACACAGCCTTGATCGTAAAAGCTTGACTGAAATCCGGGATGTTGTTGAATCGGGAGAGGAAGACTCCCATTATTTTGTTCTGGCACGTGACTTAGATCACCAAATGCGAGTCGATAAAAAATGGTCTTGGCTAGATTGGACTGATACCGCAACTCAAATCTTGAGTGATATGCATAGGGGCTATGTGGTTCCTGATGGATGGGATGAAGTCCACTTCAATAGAGGGGCTTCGATATCTGTTGACCTAAAGGCCCCAAAATTACGGTTGTTGACATTCCGTCAATCGATGAAAGATAGACTCCTAGAGTCGATGAACTCTTGAGGTGAACAGATGACCAATCATCAGGGTCATCTCAAATCATTAGGCGTGGACATAGGTGGTTCGTCGACGAAATTCTGTCTTATTTGCGAAGAAGATAGATCTATCTTGAAGACAGAGACTATTCCTCATAAAAGTCAAACGGATATCGATTCGATCTGTTCAAACATATTGGCTCAGATGAATGCGTGGGAGTATGAAGGATCAATTGGGATCGGTTTTCCTGGCATTGTAGAGAAGATGATAATCAAAGACGCACCTAATTTAGGAACTGGATGGAACGGACATGATTTCAAATTGTATTTTTCAAATTTCGGGATCGAGGTAACATCTGTCCTGAATGATGCGGATGCTGCAGCAAAGGCAATGATTGAACAAACTTCACAATGGGTCGAGAAAGAACTACTGTGCCTTACGATAGGAACAGGGATCGGTTCAGGATGGATCTGTGATGGGAAATTATTCGAAGGAACCGAATATGGACGTGAATACAGTGAAAGACTGCAATGTACGCTGGAAGAATGGGCTTCTGCAAAGGTGATTCGCAAAGAAAAAATATCAATTAAAGAATGGGTGATTCGATTTGCTGATGTACTTCAGATTCTAATTGATAAATATTCACCTGAAGCAATAATGTTGAGCGGTGGAATAACTACTGACAATGAACAATGGTTTGCAGAATTAGAAGCATTGCATTCGATTCCAATGGCGATTTCAGATTATTCAGAATACACTGGAGCTTATGGAGCAGCACTCTCAAACCAGTGTAAAAAGTAAACCTAGGCTTGAATAAAAAAAAGGGTGGAGACTGGGGCTCTAAGAGCCCCAGCCTCGCTTTTCTTAGGAGGTGATCCATCTGCAGGTTCCCCTACAGATACCTTGTTACGACTTAACCCTCCTTGTCGAAGGCAGGCTCGAATACGCCATAAAGCGCAGCCTCACCCACCCCCAACTAAGATGGTTTGACGGGCGGTGTGTGCAAGGAGCAGGGGCATATTCACCGTGCTATATTGAAACACGATTACTACGGAATCCAGCTTCACGAGGGCG
>JABIYX010000180.1 GCA_018666575.1 Methanobacteriota archaeon
AAAGGCAATCCGTTCATGAAATCGGGACTATCAAGGGCGGTAAGCCATGAATAGAAATTGAATCCGAAGAAACCAAGGAATGGAGCATATGAAAGTAAATTGATTGGAATTGGAGCCTCTGCAAAGTCAACCAACCATGCCATGCCCAGAAGAACAAGAAGTGGAATCGAATAGGATACAGTCATCTTCTTCAGAGCTCCTGACCTGCGTAGATCGACAAATTCCTTTGCGACCAGCAAACGAACATCACTCTTTCCAAGGAACTTCAAACGAGCGTATGTAGGCTCAAACATATCTTCGTGCTCGATGACTTTTGCTTCAAAGTCATCAAGAATGAGAACCGAAGAGACAAGACCGACCAGTGCACATCCAAACAAAGATGCTATGACCATCCAGACTGCTTGTTCTCGTTGTATTGCTAGACCCCATAATCCGAAATCAATATCGAACAATCCGATTCCGGCCATGATACCTATCGCAACAACAAGAATAGGTCCGACGATTGTGTACGGCCTTCCTCTCATCCACAAGGAAGAGGCAAGAAAAGAGATAGCTAAACCTTGAGCAATGGTCGTAAACATAGCAATCCACGTCCATGGAAGAGAAGACCACTGAAGCGGAGTGGAGACACTGTTATCGAATTGTCCAAGAAGGATTCCAATTGCCATTCCTAGAATTATCGGTGTAAGAATCAACATGGCATAGTACATCAATTCCTTCGCAAAGAAGGCATAGTGAGCCATTGAATTGGGCAAGGGCTGGATTGCTGGTGCAGCGATAAGGTGATTTTTGTTTCCATCTCGTTGGGATATCGCTTCCCGTCCTCTAAATGCAAATGTACCCATACCAAGGCTGAACATCAGCAATGGTAGGTGTAAAGCGAATCGAAGTTGATCCCAAGTGAAGGATTTCTCATCCATCTCTGATGATTGTGCTGCGGAGTCACCAACAAGAAATTGAAGCCCAATTGTTGTGATGGTCGTTACTAATGCCAGAAGAAGTGGAAACAAGACGACTTGGCGTTTCTTTGCAAAATCAATGTTCTCCCTCCATTCCTCTCTGAACATGTATCGAAACGTTGTTGAAAATGCTGCGAACCCACGTTGTGGTTCGAGTAAAACGACATCTGCAGAAGTTGTTCCGAGAGGTTCTTTGATTGTCTCAGACGTTCGAGCAACCACTTCATCCCAATCTTGTGAGACGATTGTGGTTGTCGACATGGTCATTCCTCCTCGTTAGAGACTCCTTCCTCGTTATTCCGTTCGGCTTCTTCAATTGAATGGCCAACCAGACGAATAAAGACATCTTCGAGTGTTTCGCTTTCGTTTTCTTTCAAACCAGTAACAGTACCGGCAGCCAGAACCTTTCCGTTGTTGATAATAGCCATACGATTGCACATACGCTCTGCCATTTCAAGGACGTGAGAACAAAGGAAGATTGTGCCTCCATCCTTGACATGGTCCAAAAGCCATTCCCTGCACTTTCGTTGGTAGATTGGATCAAGATTAGCGAATGGCTCATCAAGGAACAACAATTTCGGCTTGTGGATAAAGGCGGAAGCAAGCATCACTTTCTGGCGTTGTCCTTTCGAAAGATCCTTGCACATCGTGTCTCGCTTTTCTTGCAGTCCAAACCAATCAAGCCAATGTTCAACGTTTTGTTCAAGATTATCAAGGCCTCTAAGGCGAGCAACAAACTGAAGGAATTCAGCTGGTGTCAAAAAGGATGGTGGAGATTCTGATTCAGGAACAATTCCAATATTGGCCTTCAGTTTCTGAGGCGAATCTTCTGCATCGATTCCAAGAATTTCGATTTGACCAATCGAAGGACGGAGTTGCCCAGTTAGGAGTTTGATGAAGGTAGATTTTCCAGCTCCATTAGGACCGAAAACTCCGAAGAATTCTCCTGAATGTACTTCAACATTCAATGGATGAAGAGCAACGAAATCGCCGTATCTCTTGCCCATATCGACTGCACGAACAAGTGGTTTGCGTTCTTCGCCCATGCTCGGTGGAGCCACCCTATGGTTTTCATTGCTTGCTTGGAGCGGGTAAGGGAAGCATCGGTGAACTCTTGAACCTCCATGCAATCCAACCATCATGACGCCTCCTCAAACCGAAGTTCTCTCCATCGAAACCATACCTGTTGAATCCTGTGATGACGGAACAGTTGTGGCTTTGGTCACAATCAACCGGCCAAACAAATTGAACGCTTTGAATTCTGACGTAACTAGTTCAATCAAGAACATGGTTGCTTGGGTCGAACAAACTGATCTCGTACGTTGTGTAGTTGTTACTGGGGCTCAACCACTTCCGCCTCCTGAAGGGAAGCGAGCGAAACCAAATGCATTCGTTGCTGGTGCAGATATCACCGAATTCCTTGGAAGAGGAAGCGACGAAATCACAACCATGTTCACTGATAACGCGATCGAGGCGTTGTGGAATATGAGCAAACCTTCCATTGCAATGGTCGATGGATTCGCTCTTGGCGGAGGATTGGAAGTTGCTTGCTCTTGTGATATTCGTATTGCAAGCACACGCTCAAAGTTCGGAACTCCTGAAATCAATCTCGGACTCATTCCTGGATACGGGGGGACACAGCGTCTTGTCTCTTTACTTGGTTACGGTAAAGCACTGGAATTGATCATGACAGGAGAGATGATTGGAGCTGATGAAGCACAAAGAATAGGTTTAGTCAATCATGTTACAGAACCTGAAGAATTGAATCAACGAGTGATGGCTATGGCTTGCTTGATTGCGACAAAGTCGAGCAGTACACTACGAGTTGCTAAGGAAACTCTGCGTTCCGCTTTGGATGAAGGATTGACTCAAGGTGTTGCTACAGAAGCGAAAGCATTTGCAAATCTATTCGATACAGAAGATAAGGAAATTGGTGTTAAGGCATTCCTTAATCGGGAAACTGCTGAATGGAAACACCGATGATTAGAATCCAACTAACATTTGCCAAGCGATTGCAAAGACGGCTACGTCCGCGATAGCATGAGCCACCCAAGCAACCCATACACTTCGGTATTCAACGTAAAGCCAAGAAAAGATGACTCCTCCAGTGAAGACGCCAATTGATGCTAAGAAATTCCCTAATGGGTCGATGAAGAACGATAATGCAATGGTATGATGAAGTGTGAAAACACCTGCTGAAAGAAAAATAGGCAACCATTTTCCTGAAACAAGTTGTTCTATTTTCGAGGTAATGAACCATCTGAACACATACTCTTCCAATACTGAGTTGATGAAGACCCAGAATACAATTGCAAGCATAAGCTTCCACGGCGTCGTTAATCCAAATGGTTCGAGAATTTCTTTGAGGTCATCCTCGCTAAGTAACGAGTCTCCTATGAAGAAATACGCAAGCATGATCACAACTGCCATTGCAAGACCTAACCCTGTGGATACCGCCCAACCACCATTCAAAGCAGGTGAACGGGAAAAGGCGTTTTTCTCGATACGTAAATGCCAAAATGCAGGCAAGCCAAAAATCCACACTTTGGTAAAGACAAACACAACAATAGCCAATGCACCTGCTTTGAATGCAAATCCTGTTAGAACCGATACCGTAGGTGCAATCCCAACAAGGACCAATCCAAGTAACGCAAGATATTTCTGAGAACTGAAATCATTGAATTGAGTATGCATGAGGCAAACTCCTTCACTCATTCATTTCTTCTTTCAAGGCTGCAAGAGCACCTGAAGGCCCTGGCAGCGGGAGTGGCAATGGGTTACCATCTGGGCCCATCAATGGAGGGAGTTCCGTTGGATCTTTTTCCAATACTTTCTCGGTTGTAATAACGGCTTCGAACCCTGAATCGAGTGGAGAGCGGTATTTGAGAACACGCTGATCATCGATACGAATGAATGTAGCACCGTAGATGTGTCCTGCTTCAGGCTGAGCAGGTTCATCGAGAACTGCTAAGCCATGGCCTTCTTTCTGAAGAATCTCAACAAGGTCTTCTCTGACTGCATGCTCTTCCCACATCCG
Organism: Methanobacteriota archaeon; assembly: GCA_018666575.1. GTDB lineage: Archaea > Thermoplasmatota > Poseidoniia > Poseidoniales > Poseidoniaceae > MGIIa-L2. The sequence continues at coordinate 3,997 of JABIYX010000180.1, forward strand.
GGCGCTGGAAGCACGAATGTCTGCCATCTGGGATCGTCGACGGGCTTCGATTCGTTGACGAATCTCATCATGTCGAGATGCTCTCTCGGCTACAGTTGCTTGAATATCTGCTTCTTCAACTGATTCTGGACTCACTTCAACAACGTACTCATCAGCGACGTGAACTGTTTCAACAGTTACGAATGGAAGTTCAACTTCGTCCTTCTCGCTGGTTACAGCCATCGCCGCACGCTGAGCCTCTTGAGCAGCACGAATCTTTGCAGCCTTACGTTCCTTGAGTGTCATCTTATCAGGAAGAGGCGCTTCAGTGACTGTTTGAGAATCTTCTGCTTGTGGTTCTGATGCTACAGTTTCTGACGCAACTGCAGGTTGCTTCGATCGTACTTGCCTGGCTTCAGGCAGGTCGAACGTTGGTTGACCTGAAAAGATGAATGTAAAACCAAGAACGAGCATGACGCCTATCGCCGCATACTGTTCTTGTTCGGCCAACTCTCCCGCCATCGCGAGATAGAAAACCAATACACCCACAAACGCAAGTGCGATTGTATAACGTAGGAATCCCATGCCTATCAGACATCCCAGTCGCTTCGTGCTTATGACGATGATGCCGGCTTTGATTCGTTCAGAATTTGAATCAAACCATCCAATGCTTTTCGTCTGTGGCTAAACTTTTCTTTCTCTATCATGTCAACATCGGCGAATGTTTTTCCATCCGTAGAGTAAGCGATTCCGTTGTATTGTATTGGATGGGGTATGAAGACAGGGTCAAATCCGAAACCATCGTTACCGCTTGCTTGCATTGCTATTTCGCCCTGACAGATTCCACGTGAAAGATGTATTTTTCCATCAAGCCAAAGAGCTGCTACAGCATGGAAAGATCCTGTTCTCTGAGTTGTGTCTTGAAGAAGATTCAGCAATCCATTAAATCCAATTGTTTTCAGTGCATAAGCAGAATACACACCTGGGAATCCATGCAATGCATCAACAAATAATCCTGCGTCCTCAACAAGTAAAGCATCATCTGGTGAAGGAAGATGTGGAATCGCTTGTTCTATTTTTGAACGAGCGACTTCTTCCAAATCATCCGCTTGTGGCTCACTAATTTCCACGCCTTCGACCTGTAATTGGACTACGTCAAAGCCAAGTGGCTGTAATGCATGCTTTGCCTCAGCCACCTTTCCTCGATTTCCGGTCATGAACCATAGCTTGCGCATGGGCTTACCACATCGCCTCCAATTGATGGCTTTTCGGATTGAATCAAGCACGATGTTGAAGTGCAGCAGCCAACAGGTTGGTTTGTGTTGCAACAAGTTGGTCTGGTCGCACTTGGTGGAGGAATAGGAGCAGCAATGCGTTACCTGACTTCAGAATGGTTGGCAACAGACGGTTTTCCATGGCCGACCTTTGTTGTCAATCTTGTAGGATCGCTCTTTCTCGGCGCTGTAGCCGTTGCCTTGGCAGAACATGTTGTGTCTCAAAACGTGGCACTTCTCCTTGGAACAGGACTGCTTGGAGGATTAACAACGATGTCGACTTTTTCGGTTGAAACAATTCGTATGTTCGAAGAACAGCAAAGCGGTTTAGCATTTACCTACGTTGGATTGACAATGATTCTCTGTCCATTGATGGCTCTGATTGGATGGAGACTTTGCACAGCAATTACAGCCACATCCTGACCTTTAAGAAGAAGAACCGTGAGGAGCAACAGATGTCTACCTCGACACTGATTGACAA
>JABIYX010000075.1 GCA_018666575.1 Methanobacteriota archaeon
CCATAACTCTACACCGCCAGGGTGCCCCAGCAGTTTAAGGCGCGAGCACTTTCCGTTTAAGTACGACCTATGATACTAGGCCTTCCTCAAGATTTCAGAAAATAGTCCAAACGCCGTTTAGCGTTTGATTTTCTCTAAAACACGTATCTCATTGATTGAAGCGTGAGGGTATTGTCCATCCTCATCCTTTTCAAGTGACTTAATCATGTCCAAGACGCAGAGCAGTCCTGCACTTACGCCTGTAAGAGCCTCCATTTCGATACCCGTTTTGTAATGGGCTGAAACATGGACTGTACATCGTAATGATGTCCCTTCCCATGCCCAATCGACTTTACAGCCCTCCAGAGGGATGGGATGGCAGTGAGGAATAATTCGTGGCGTGTCCTTAACTGCTTGAATTGCTGCGATTGTCGATGCTTCCAGAACATCTCCTTTCTTGACTATCTTGTTGACTATAGCATTCTTAGTGCCTTCTTGCAGATTGAGCAATCCCGTAGCAGTCGCCTTTCTTTCGACGATTGGTTTGTTTCCAATTTCGACAATACCTTGTATTTCTTTTGACATATTCAACCCAATCCTGCTTTCCAATTTGACCCTTTAGAGGTGACTTCACGTTTCCACAGAGGGGCCTGCTTCTTGAGTTCATCGATGAGCCATTCGCATGCTTGGAAGGCTTCTTTCCGGTGAGGACTTGCCACATGAATACTCACGATGGGCTCTCCTGGCCCTACGCTACCGGTTCGATGCGCCATTGCTACAGAGGTTGTGCCAAAGAGATCACATGCTTTGACCGCTAAATCGTGGAGGACGCTGCCGAGATGCTCTTGCCAAGCATCGAATTCCAAAGCATAGACTTCGGCGTCCCCTTCACTCCCTCTTGTGATTCCTAAAAACGATACAATAGCACCACAGCCTTCTGTTTCCAGTTGAGCTCTCAACTGATCTGGGTTGAGTGCATCAAGCGCTTCCTCGATGTGAATCGTGCGCCCCATGACGGTGCGAGTAAAGCGCATGATTCAAGGCTAACGGCTCGTTGTCGTACCATGGCCGCAGTCGCAGGAGGTTCCGAACCTGTTCACATCATGGGGGCTGGTCTCTCGGGTCTTGCTGCTGCAACCATTCTTGCAAAAGCTGGAAAAGAGGTTCACGTACACGATATTAGAGCAGACTCTGGTGCTCGATTCGATGGTGATTTTCAAGCATTAGAAAACTGGTCAATGGACGTAGATTTCTTCGAACAGCTCGAAGAATGGGGTTTTGACGCTTCAACATTCCGAGCGACCGAATTTCACGTTGTGGACTTGATTCATCCTGATGATGAAATAACCCAGCCCAAGAGTGACAAGGTCGCATATCGCATTGTTGAACGAGGCACATCTGACCACGCAATCGATCAAGGAATGAAAAAGCAGGCTCTCGAAGCAGGTGCACAAATTCACTACAAGTCACGAGTCAAGGAAGAGGATTGTACAATCATCGCCTGCGGTCCCAAAGGAACTTCAGCTGTTGCTTATGGAGAAATTTTTGAAACAACGCATCCCAATCATATTGCCTTTCAATTAAACGATAAATTGGCGCCAGGAGCCTATTCATACCTCATCATTGTCGACGGTGTTGGATTAATCTGTACCTGTCTATGGAGAAAGCAATCGAAAAGCGAACGATTCCTCAATGAAACAATCGCTTGGTACGATAAGCAATATCCAGATTTAAACCGCAAGCCAATCAAGAGAGTTGGTGGAAAAGGTGACTTTACCATAAATCAACGCTACAAGCAAGACGGACGTTACTACATTGGTGAATCCGGCGGGCTTCAAGACTTCATGTGGGGCTTTGGAATGCGAATGGCTGTTTGGTCAGGCGTTCTTGCAGCTCGCGACATTCTTGGTGAATGCGATTATGAGACTGAAGTAAGAAAACAACTCCTCCCTTATGTTCGGACCAGTGTTGCGAATCGTTGGCTCATGAATCGAGTGGGCGATCGTACATTCAAACGCATGTGTAAGAATTGGATGAAAAGTCAATCAAAGCGTGGCGATGGTCTTGTTTGGGTTGGAGGTTTATTCCGCCCACGGTGGTACAAGTCACTGCTGTACCATCTTGTAACACCATTCATGCTGCGAAAGGATCCCAAATCAATGGGCAGGGGTGTTCGAAGGATGCCATTTAGGAAAGCAAAGGCTCGAGACCACTGGGAACCTTCAGAAGAAGCCTCTGCTGTTGGTACGCAGTGGACTGAAATTCGACGTTCAGGTGGTAAAACATCTTTCGCTAACGATTCGGATGATGTGAGTATTTCCAGCGAATGACTGGGGCGATTCGTTCATAATGCGGTTCGATTTGGAACGGACATGAGCGAACTCAACTTCGAAGCCATGCCGAACAAACTTGTGAACTACGCCGCCGTCGATGGTATTGCTATCATCGAACTGGCTAGTGATGCATCTGGTGCACCTCTGACTGAAACAAACGACCGTTCCCCGAACACGTATACACACGGTATGATGTGCGATATTGATACAGCGGTCATCAAGGCACGTTTCGATGATGATGTCTCTGTCATCGTTTTGACAGGAAATGGTAGTTCATTCTTCTCCGCTGGAGCATCCATTCAGATGCTCAACAGTGTTACGCCTGGATTCAAGTACAATTTCTGTCTCCACGCAAACGAAACACTTTCACGATTTGAGCAAACCTCCAAACTCGTTGTTTGTGCAATCAACGGACACGCTGTTGGTGGTGGACTTGAAATCGCTATGGCTGCAGACATTCGCATCGCTCGAAAGAACTCTGGTAAAGTAGGACTTCCTGAAATCAACCTCGGTGTTCTTGCGGGTACTGGTGGTACTGCTCGACTGACTCGATTGATTGGTAAGGCAAAGGCTCTCGAAATGATGGTTACAGGCGAACTCATGTCCTTTGAGGATGCACATTCTCACAACCTCATCAATCACATCTGGGAAGGCGATGCCGCTGATTTCCGTCAAAATGTCCTTGACTGGTGCAGCCAATTCACTCTACCAAATAAGGCAACAAAGGCTGTTGGAAACATCAAGCGTTCGTGCCAAACTGGTCCAGAAATCCCATTCGAATACCATCTCGCTCTTGAGAGAGAACTTCAAGCATCTCTATTCAACTCAACTGATGCTAAGGAAGGCATTGCAGCATACGTTGAAAAGCGTGTTGCGAACTTCACTGGCCAATGAAACCGGGTGATTCAAAATGGCAGATCATAACGTTCCGGGGGATGTCCCTGACGATTTAGTTGAAACCTATCTTGATAACTTGATGGCAGCGACCTGTGGTACTGGTTCAATGAATCTCTTTGCATGTGATCAGAAAATCGAACATTTGAATGACGATTTCTATGATGGTGGCGTAAAGATTCCTCTCTCATCGAATGACCCAGGCCATCTCTTCGAAATAGGGGCTCGTGCTCATGAAGAAGGAACTGTAGGGGTTCTTGCAGCACAAGGTGGATTAATTTCACATTACGCTCAAGATCATCCAGATGTTCCATATCTTGTGAAACTCAACTCCAAATCTCACCTCGTCAATACCGATCAACGTGATCCAATTAGTCTCGCAATGTGGGATATGGATGACGTCATGTCCCTTGTGTCCAACGGAATTAATGTCGTTGGAATTGGTTACACGATTTACATCGGAAGTGAATATGAACATGAAATGATGACCGAAGCGGCTCAATTCATCCGACAAGCACACGAAGAAGGAATGATTTCAGTTGTCTGGATGTATCCTCGTGGAAAAGCAGTAACTGATGAGAAAGATCCTCAACTGATTTCAGGAGCAGCCGGTGTTGCAGCTTGTATAGGCGCTGACTTTGCAAAGGTCAACTATCCTCGTGCATGGGAAGGCATGACACAGCCAGAATCTCTCAAAATTGCAGTGGAAGCAGCAGGTCGATGCGGTATCATTTGCTCTGGAGGCGGCACCTTGCCTCCTCAGGAATTCTTGCAGCGCCTATGGGATCAAATCAACGTGAGCGGATGCCGAGGCGCAGCAACTGGTCGAAACATTCACCAGAAGTCAACTGAAGAAGCTGTCAGAATGACTGCAGCATGCCACGCTATCATCAGTCAAGGCGCTTCAGTCGATGATGCACTTGATATCTTCAACAACGCTTGAAGAATACCGATTCTAAGGGGGTCTATTTTTCCTCTGTCGTAGATTCGTCTTTAGCTATTTTCCACTTCACTCCAAATCCAACAAGTAGTGCTACACAAACATATTTTTCCAATTCTAATCGCTGCTTGGAATGAACGTTCGATCAACTAGGAATGCATATTGCGTTTTGAGAAGTAACTTTGCGCTCATGCAAAGTGAAGGCATGAAGCGTAGCTTATGCACGTCAGTTTAGGAGCCACTCGTTTCAGAGTTGGCTATTGGAAGTAAAAAGCGAATCACTTCTTGGTCAGACTATCGCCCATGGTAATGTTACCTTGTTGGTCGATAATGATTGGAGTTCCTTCAGACCATTCTGGGCAGTGGTCTTGGACCCAAATTCTTGTGGCCCATTCACAGATGTCGTATCCGCCAGAAAGTATGCCTGATCGCTTGATGTATCCGACCTTTACGATGTCTTTGTCCTTTGAGAGAACGTTGCCAAGTTGTTGGCTTGTTGTGCCATGACGCATGGTGCTGTTGATGTGTTCCAGGATCTCTGCGGTGTTTCGCGGGCGGTCTCCCAAAAATTTCTTGATTTTTTCTCGTATGCGTACAGTTTTCATTGTTTTGTCCTCCTATGATTTCGCTATTCGCTATTAGGCGATGTCGCTGTAACGAAGGAGCGAGGCCACTCATATAACCGTTCCTCCAACAATGCAAGAGTTTGTTACCGTTCATGACTGGATGGGGTGTATTTTTTACACGGAATGTCAACTTCAGTAAGTGATTTCTCACGTTTGCAGTGGAAATCGGTAACTAAATGTAAGTAAATAACTCGCTTCATAGTAATCCCTATGAAGTATTGCTGTTTAGCAAGGGCAAAGGTGACCTCTTGTGCCATCATCCACCATCAGAAGCCGCTACCAGAGGCGTATTCTGGATTGGCTCCTCGATGGAGGTGGAACGGTAAGTCAAGCATCGACATCTTTGGGGATTGCAATGCCCCACGCTTCTTTGGCTATGCGTAATCTAAGGGAAGCTGGAGAGGTGCAGCGAGACGATGGTGCCTCGATTCGGGGTGCAGTGCATCGTCTGACAGAGGATGGTGCTCAACGACTCCTCATGGATCTTGTTGGTAGATTAAAGAAGCACACGCGACAAATACCTCCGCACAAGAACGCTGTTGTCTTGTCAAGTGACGGCACGAGTATCGTTCTTGGTATACTTGAATCTCCCGAATCACGATTGTTCCAATTGCCTAAGCGAACGGAATTATTGAAATCAAATTCTGGAGAAGTTTCCATCGGAAAAGAAGGGGGCCTTTGGGCAGTCCAACGGGGCGAAAAGATACATTGGTTTGATTTGGACCATTTTGAATCAACTCCTCCACCTCCCGAAGCACAAGAAGGGACGCTTTCAGCATGGGTGAATCGTGATGAACGTGTTGGTGTTCTTCGATTGAGATTGCTTGAACAATTCGAAGCTTGGAACGTACCGGATGGTGCTTGGATCGAACTCAAAATACGCTCAGAAACTGGTCCTTCTCAACTTCGCCTCGGAGAACACAGTATAGGATCCATCCAAGGTACCTCCTATCCGGTCTCTCCAGAACGAGGCCTCTATGCGCATTTACCGTCTGCAGTCGATCGGAATTTACTGGTCTCTTCACTGGGGGACCGAGCCCAATTAATGACAGAATCAATTGCTTATGCTCAAGAACGCTCATTACCAGTTGATTTAGTCAGCACTTGGATGAGGAGGAGGCATCCTCGTCTATCAAACGTAAAACGGAATGCTCGAGTCCGATCATTGAAACGATGGTTACTTTCTGGAAGAGGTCAACAACCAAACCTCAACCTCCGTCGTTCTCTTCTTGCGGATTTCGGAGATCGGAGTTGGTCTGAACAATCGAATGCAGTGGATGTAATTCTTCTCGAGGGCGTATCTCAGAATGGAGCGGCCTGCATCATTGAATGGCTTCTTGAATCGACAACACTCGATTGTATTGTTGAATGGCCATGGGCGGGTGCAAACGAACAGCACCTTCTCGATCGTTTACTTGCTTCTGGGCGATGCAGGGCATTGATTACTTCCAGAGGCGAACCTCTCAATCTTTCGAGTAAAACTTCAACCTTGCATGGAACTCCACAACTTGCTGTTGTATCTTATCGCTTGCACAACCTCTTGGAACTGGACGTACAATTAGATCGTTCAAACGTACGTACAGAACCTGAGACGAGCCGGCAATTGCTCCCTAGCACTGCTTCAGAACTCCTTGACTGGCATCGTTCTGGGGGTATGAATGAACAAACCCTTAGTGATGTTTCTCAGGAAGAATCGCAGTTTATTGCATTGGTTCGAAAAGCAATGAGGATGTATCCGAACGGTGATTCAACGTTTTCGAATTCAATAGAGCGAACAAATCCATTGGCTTCTTGGATTGCAAGCCCAATGTCGGAACGTAACTCCAGGTGGCAACGTATCCACACAATCTTGCCTCATGGATGGGTTGACCTTCTCGATCCTCAAACGATGGACATTAAGTCGCTGCTAAATGGAATGGCGAGGACGTCCTCAGAGTGGAAGCAACAAGCTTTTTCAATACTGACAATGCGTCTTTCAAATGAAAATTCATTGCTTCTTGATGTAGCGAATATGCTCGATGATCCTTTATCTGGTTCCATTGCAGCACATTCAATCATTACCACGAGTCCATATTTCGGTGAAGAATTGGATGCGCTTCTTAGCGATGCTTCTTCGATTTGGTTGGACGCTCCGTATCGTCAAGAAGATGTCTTAATGGTGCTATTTCCGCCATCGCTTGAATTCTCAAATCAGCGAGAATTATTGTTTGAACAGTATCTCAAAGCGGGTCAAGTACATCCCCGAGGCTCTGTCTTGTGGGCTTGGTCAAACGCAGTCTCTAAGATGAGAGAAGATGCTCCTCTGTCGTTAGACCTCATCCGTTCATGCATGAATGTTCTTCCACCTCAATGGTGGTCTGCATGGGCTTTTGATTGGTTAGGACTTCAGTTATCGACATCAAGTGGGCGAGAATGGTTAGCAACTCATCCTTTGAGTTGGCCAAGTCTCCTCGCTCGACCAAGTGGAGAACGAGTCGGTTTACCAGGAATTCCAAAGTCTCATTTTGGTTTCGAACCCAATCAAGAATTAATGATCAATCTGTTGATGGTGCCCGAAGGAGAAGGAAAAGCAGCACTCATGGACGTTTATGATATGATTCAATCCCTTGAATCAGAACGACCTGTTCACCATGGAAGAATCCATCCACTGGTGGGTTGGCTTGCCCGAGATGTCAATACGTGGCCCCTTTTCTCAACAGGTGAACTCTTCGTAGGAGATCCAGATGTCAGCGCGTTACTCATTGGTCGAGCCATGCTTCAAAGAATTGATATCTAAACCGATGACTTCATATCGGTTCGGTTTGAGGAGAGTTTGCCGTACGTGCAACATCAGACTGAGCTACTGTGAAAATTGCAATGATTTCTGATACCAATGATACGGTCCGCTATCGAAGACTGGAACGACCCTTCGGGGGATGACTTCCGGTGCAAAAGCGGAAACCCGGGCCGACTATGGGTCCTCGATGGACTTCGGGATGATATCGAGACAACCAACCGGCCCTACAGTACGCCCTGATGCCGAGGGTCAGGCCTTCGAGGAAACTATGAACAAGGCCGTTAGGCGTCGGGGCACAGCTGATTTCTCACTTTTTACTCTTGAACAAGCGATGTCATCAAATGCCGTGTGGCTCCACCAACATACATGGAAGAGGAACGTCACTATCGACGATGCCTCATTGGTGGCACGTTCGATCGTTTTCATTCAGGACATCAATTGTTGATTCAAACCGCTCTTCGTCAAGCAGACTTCATTGAAGTACACGTCACGAATGATGCTATGGCTCAAGCTAAAGGGGGGTGGATTGAATCACTCGAAGATCGAATGGAAGGTGTTCTTTCTTGGCTTTCGACAAACGCTCCAAAACGACATGAAGTGTTTGTATTGGAAAATCCACACGGCCCAGCACCTCATCATCAGCATGCAGACAGCATCGTTGCGACAGCAGAAACAATTCCTCGATGTCATCACATCAACAATGAACGTATGGAGAATGGCTTACCTTCGCTTCATATCATCGAAGCACCTCACATGATGGATGAACTTGGAGGTATTCTTTCTTCAAGTCGTATTAGAAACGGCCTTGTGGATATAGAAGGCCACCCTTGGATTCCTCCCTCACTGAATGGAAAGACATTGAGAATGCCTGTGGTTTTGGATGATGAATTCAAAACACCTATGGGAGAATTATTCGAAGGGCCAGAGGATGCTCCAGAAGTTGCTCTTTCGGCAATGCTTGAATCACTTCCAGAAAATCATGGGGCCTTAGTTGCAGTCGGTGATGTAACCGTGAAAGGACTCATGGACATGGGTATCCAACCAGATATTGCCTTCATCGACGGACAAACCAAACGAACAGAACTTGATGAAGAACTCAAAGTAAATTCAGAACAGTATTCACTCAGACGAACGGTCAAGAATCCACCGAGTGTTCTCACACCAGATCTTCTTGATGTTATTCAGTGGTCTCTTATTCAGGATGAACCCGTCTTGGTGGAAGTTGATGGCGAAGAAGATTTAGCACCGATGTACATTCTTGCAACAGCTCCTCTTGGAACGATCATTGTCTATGGGCAACCGCGAAAAGGTGTTGTGATGCGAGTTCTTGACATGGAAGCCAAACATCGAAGTCGAAATTTATTGGTTATGTTTGAGGTTGAGTAATGTCTGAATCACCATTGGTAAGCGTGACCGTCTGTGTCAGAGACGGTGGGCATTGGGTCGAAGATTGTCTTGATTCCCTCCTTCAACAAACCCATCGTCCTCTCGAAATAATTGCAGTGAACGATGGTTCGTCCGACGATACCAAATTAAAACTCGACACATGGTATGAAAAGCATGGAAATAGTGATGTTCCAATTCAAATCATCCATCAAGATTCACTCGGATTATCTGCAGGGCGAATGGCTGCAGTTGAGAAATCATCTGGAACATGGATCGCAATCACTGATATCGATGTTCGACCAGAACCAGACTGGATTGAGCAGATGCTGATCGCTTGTAAGCCGATTGAGAACGAATCTATCGCTGCAGTGACTGGAAGGACAGTTTTCCAAGCGCATAATGATGTAGTAAGCAGATTCAGAGCAGTAGAAATCGCTTCAAAATATCGTAACAGGCCGAGAAGAACATCGCTTGCAAACGGCCCTTGCTCAATGTTCCTTCGAGAAGCCTTGATTGAAGTAGGTGGTTTCGACCCGTCTTGGTATCATGCAGAAGACATGGAGCTGAGTCTTCGTCTTCTTTCGAATGGAGGTACAATTATTCACGCACCAGATGCTCTAGTTTCGCACGTTCCTGAAATTGGTATTCGTAGATTTCTTCACAAACGGAGAAGAGATGCTCGGGCTCACGTTCGAATCGTCCGTCATTTCCCAGCAAGACAGAGAAATGGGCCTGGCTTCGATTTCATTGGAAGTGCAAGTATTGCATTCTCAATTCTTCCTATTGTGTTACTGATGTTGTTATCGTTCATACCAATCATCCTCGCATTGCCTTTCGAAGGTGACGTTCTCTCGATGTGGCAGACAAATCTTGCCTTTGGGGGTCTGATGCTTGGTGTGCTGATCGAACTTCTCTTTTGGAGAGGTCCACTTGGTGTCATCACAAGAAGTCTCAAGAAAGATGGGAAAAGAAATCATCTGTTCCTATCGCTCTCAGTAAGAATTTTGATTCTACGTTGGTCCATTGCACTTTGGCAAGGTCTTGCCTTAGGAGCATTGGATGCTTTGTTATCTAAAAACGGTCACAAGCGCTTGTTCAGTTGAACAATCACATGACTGTTTCGTCACCAGGTGGCGCACGACTTGCTGCATTGAGAGCAAATCCGAATGCTACTAGGGTAATTGAAACCGAATACACACCAGGGTCAATCCATGCTGTGTACATTGCACTGTAGAATATGTAGAATCCAAATCCGAGAAGAAGGCACCATGCTCCAATAGATCGCATCATGCCACCTTCACCTCCCATGAGAGCAGGCCATGTGTCATTGATGACCATGGATTGGAAGAAACTTGCTACTCCGCCTTCATTTGACTCATTTATTGACCTAAGGCCAAGTCCCGTAAGTAGGGCACAAGCGATCATGAATACGGCATCCCCAGCAACAAATGCTGCAGCGGTATCCTTCTCACCAAATGCATCTGCAAGTAACTCGAACGTGAGAAGCCCTCCCCATGAAACTCTGTATGATGGATGAATATGTCCAAGAAGATTGAGCACTGCTAGGACAAGTCCCCAAGCTCCAATGGCGATGTACCACTTGGAAAGACCCATTGAAGGATTTGAAATGAGGTCCAAAAAACCTTCTGATTCTGTCTTGTCTTCACTGCTCATGAATTCGCCACCTGCCTCATCCATATAAGCACAACGAATCAAAGCGGACGTTGTTGTCGATAGCGATTGTTGAATACTGTGCTCATATTCTCATCAGCATTCATCAGAATTTGTTGTGTTTCAACATTTTGTGGAATGCATGAATTAATTTCCTTAGAACGGCCGTATCGCCCACGACTGATTGTTCTTGCAGTGATTAATCCAAGCATGTCTAAATTCGAAATGATTCCCGAAATTCTTCTTTGAGTAAGCGATGGAATGTTGAGGTATGAGCAAGCTTGGTCATAGACATCGTACAGTTGACCTGTTTGTATGTTCTTGAGTCCATTTCTCTCATTGATGAGTACGGAAGCGAGAACCAACTTTTGTTGAGTTGGCAATGCAGCGATGACGGGTTCAATTTGATCGGCTTCAATCTGATGCTGAGCCATGCGAACGTGATGTTGTTCGACTTCCTTGTCTCCAAGTTGTTCTGCCTTTTCCGTTGAGACTCTTAACAAATCTAATGCACATCTTGCATCTCCATGTTCTTGTGCTGCAAAGGCGGAACAGAGAGCAATAACACCTTCTGACACAACATCAGGGGCGATAGCAACACTTGCCCTCTTCCTGAGGATGTCTTTGAGTTGCTCAGCATCGTAAGGAGCAAAGAGTAGATCTTGTTGACCGAGACGAGAACGTACACGAGGGTCGAGGAATTCTGTAAACTTCAAATCGTTCGAAATTCCGATAACACATGCTCTTGAATCTTTTAGGAATGAGTTGAGATTTGTAAGGTTGTAGAGGAGATCGTCTCCAGCCTTTCTTACGAGGTGGTCTATTTCGTCCAAAACAATAACAAAGACACCCTTTCGAGCATCCATTCTCTTGATGAGTTCCTTGAATACTCGGTCGGTTGGCCATCCAGTAAATGGAATCTCATCAATTTCATGGTCTTCAAGCAACGAATTTCCTATGTTTGATAGAACTCTGTATTGAGTGTCAATTTGTCGGCAATTGACCATTACTGGAGTAATGTCTCTTTTCATCTGTTCTCCTTTTTCTTTTAGGAGATTTGTTACGTGTAAAGTGACGGCAGTTTTTCCAGCCCCTGTTACTCCGTAGAGAATCATGTTCGAAGGAATTTGACCGTTAAGGGCTTCAACAAGGTTGAATGCAATGCGTTCAATTTCTTTCTCACGATGGAGCATAATGGTTGGGCGGTGGCTGTGATGAAGAATCTCTTTATTGAGAAATAAACTCGGCCTGGAGAGCAAAGTGTCGA
>JABIYX010000181.1 GCA_018666575.1 Methanobacteriota archaeon
AGACCCTTTCAATGCAAAGCGTGAACTTGACATTGGCGGCGCATATTTTGCATTACAAGCCCTCGATGACTCGGGAATTTCAACAGCACATCTCCCCTATTCGATGAGAGTCTTATTGGAAGGAGCGTTACGTAACTGTGACGGATTCCTCATCCGAGAAGAAGATGTGAAGTCAATCGCTGGTTGGCAAGCCAACAGCGAACGTGGAGAAATTCCGTTTCGTCCTTCTCGGGTTATTCTCCAAGATTTCACAGGTGTTCCTGCAGTTGTTGATCTTGCAGCCCTACGTGATGCAATGGTACAAATGGGCGGGGATCCAGAAAAAGTCAATCCACAAGTTCCAGTCGATTTGGTCATTGACCATTCCGTTCAAGTCGACGTTTCAGGATCTCACTCCAATGCATTGAGCCTCAATCTCGATATTGAATATCACAGAAACATGGAGCGGTACACATTCCTAAAGTGGGGTCAACAGTCACTCAATAATTTCCAAGCAGTACCTCCTTCGAGAGGTATTGTCCACCAAGTTAATCTCGAATTTTTAGCCAGTGTTGCTCGACAAGAAGACAACGTTTGGCTCGCCGATACTCTGGTTGGAACTGATTCACACACCACTATGGTCAATGGACTTGGAGTCCTTGGTTGGGGTGTTGGTGGAATCGAAGCTGAAGCAGTTATGCTCGGCCAACCGATTTACATGCTTTCTCCAGACGTTGTTGGAGTTCGACTTATTGGGTCTCTCAACAACGGCGTAACAGCAACAGACATGACGCTTCGAATTGTTGAGATTCTTCGTGAGCATGGGGTTGTTGGAAAGTTCGTTGAATTCTTTGGTGAAGGAATGGTTGCGCTCTCTCTCGCTGACCGTGCAACAATTGCAAACATGGCGCCAGAATACGGGGCAACGTGTGGATTCTTCCCTGTCGATGAGCGTACAATGGAATATCTCCGTCTTACTGGCCGTGATGAACAAGCGCTCCAAGGCGTTGAATCATTTGCAAAGGCACAGGGTCTGTGGTATAATTCTGAAGATGCTGAGAAGTCGTACACTGCAGTTCTTGAACTCGACCTTTCTACAGTTGAGCCGGCTCTTGCAGGACCCAAGAGGCCTCAAGACCGTGTTGATTTGAAGAACATGAAATCGCATTTTGTTCATTCTCTTACACACGAAGTTGGACACCAAGGCCATGGTCTGGAACCCTCGGACTTGAATCGTGGAGCTATTGTTGAGAGAGACGGTGAAATGTATGATTTGAATCATGGCGATGTTGTTATTGCTGCTATTACTTCCTGTACAAACACATCAAATCCAGATGTTATGTTAGCTGCTGGACTTGTTGCTCGAAAGGCACGAAGTCTTGGTTTGGATGTCAAACCGTGGGTCAAGACATCATTGGCCCCAGGTAGTCGAGTGGTGACAGAATATTACGAGGCAACAGGTCTGCAAGAAGATCTGAATGCCCTCGGATTCAACGTTGTTGGCTATGGATGCACAACCTGTATTGGGAATTCTGGTCCATTGCCTGAAGAAATTGAAGCTGCAATCGATGCTGAAAATCTCATCGTCGGAAGCGTCATCTCAGGAAACCGAAATTTCGAAGGTCGCGTACACGGTAAAGTCAAGGCTTCCTATCTCGCTTCACCTCCGCTTGTTGTTGCATATGCAATCGCAGGTTCACTCGAAATCGATTTGACCAATGAACCGCTTGGTGTATCAAGCGATGGTACGCCAGTCATGCTTTCAGACATCTGGCCTAGCGACGAAGAAATCGCAGAAGCTCGTGCAGTAATTACTCCTGAGATGTTCAAACAACGGTATTCGGATGCAATGAACGAGCCACGTTGGGATTCAATTCCTTCTGAGCCGAGCCCACTTTATCCGTGGGAAGAGGCTTCTACATACATCCGACTTCCATCGTTCTTCCAAGATTTGTCTCCAGAAGCAGATCCAATACAACCAATTCATTCAGCAAAAGTTCTTCTCAAACTTGGGGATTCGATTACAACTGATCACATCTCTCCAGCGGGTTCATTCCCTGCTGATGGACCGGCTGGTCGTTGGCTTACTGAAAGAGGAGTTGAACAAGGAGACTTCAATTCGTTTGGAAGTCGCCGAGGTAACCACGAAATTATGATGCGTGGAACATTTGCAAACGTTCGAATTCGCAATCAAATGGCACCAGGTACCGAGGGAGGATTTGCTCTAGACCACGTTAGTGGAGAAATTTCCTCTGTCTATGAAGCAGCAATGAACAGCGATACTCCTATGGTTGTTCTCGCAGGTTCACAATATGGAACAGGTTCATCACGAGATTGGGCTGCAAAAGGAACCTATTTACTCGGGGTGAAAGCAGTCATCGCAACTTCATTCGAGCGAATTCATCGTTCAAATCTTGTTGGCATGGGTGTATTGCCGTTGACGTTTATTGAAGGAGAATCGCATGAAACACTCGGCCTCGATGGAACTGAAATGTTTAGCATTCCAGTCACAGATGATGTTCAGCCTCTACAGACACTTATCGTAACAGCGAATCATCTCGATGGCTCAAGCAAACAATTTGAAGTTTCAGTCAGACTCGACACGCCTGTTGAAGTCGAATACTATCGAAATGGTGGAATTTTACACACCGTTCTTCGACAATTGGCTTCCTGATTTGGTCGGCATATTGATATGAAAGAGAAGGAGTGAAAATCTATGGCCTCAGGAGATGTTCGATTTGTTTTTCGTTCCGAGGAAACCGATGTCAACGTTACAATCGAAGGGCAAAAAGAATGGGTCGCCAAGATCGTAGAAGAACTCGGCCTCTCTGAAGTCGGGTTGACAATGCCACTCGGCGGGGCGTTTACTCAATCACTCATGTCCAAATCATCGGCTCAAGAGGGTGAAGATGAACTTGAATCGGAGGCGCCTTTGGATATGGGTCCAACTCCAGATCCTGGCAGAATTCCAACAGTTCGCCGCCCAATCGGGGCATTGAATATCGAAGCCGAGATGGAAAAAATTGGTTTGGAACCTCCGGGTGAAAACGATGTGATTGAACTCATTGAGGCCTTTTCAGAACTTGAAAAACCTCGGCCTATTCAAGGTCAAATGAGTATCGACCCAATGGCTGAAGCATGGCTTCGCGAACTGATGCGTCTCGTTGTAAGAGACGGGGCCAGAACTGCTCTTGCAACAGAGGTAATCGAAGAAGTTGCCAGTTCGAAACTTGGAAGCCGAACCGGAGTTGAATTGACCGTCTGGTTGGAATCACTATTTGCAGCTGGAAAACTTGTGAAAATTCACGGCGGAGATGCTGTAGGGTGGGGGCCTTCACCTCGTTGGCTCAGCTGAGAAATAAAACACCCCTTTTTTAGTACAATTCCGCTTTGTATAGCGAAGCGGGACATCAAAGGGGTTATAGTGGAAGTATTGCTGGCTTAGATGAGTGATATTGATGCAAACTAAGACGAACCAAATCGGGGCAAAACTTCGAAGCGTATTTCTCGTATTCATAATGGTCATTTCGACTACAGCCGC
>JABIYX010000126.1 GCA_018666575.1 Methanobacteriota archaeon
GTCTATTTGGAGCGATGAGGAGATTCTAGAATTCTCTTCATCGCTCCAAATAGACTTTCAGATCTCGCTGAACAAGCAACATTCTCGGCAGGAGCCGTAGGATGGCTTACCAAACCAGTAACTCAATCACAATTGGATGAAATCTGGGATGAAGTATTAGGCGAAATTCCAGAAGCACCGGGCCTAGAGGATTTAGACCAATTATACCCAGAAGATCGAATCAAGGTTGAACCAGATGGCGCTTTACCAGAACTCCCCTCGCTTGCAGAACTTCCACCGTTGGAAGAACTCCCTCCGCTGGAAGTGACTGTTTCACCAGAAGCGCCTGTAACCAAACCAAAGAAAAAGAGAGGGCTTCGCAACTTTCTGATTTTGCTTCTACTTATTGGTGCAGGAGCAGCAGTTGCATATCAACAAGGGCATCTTGATACTTTACTGTAATTGGTTTCCTTGTTGAGCAACAACACGTGGCTGATGTTGTACAGGCTGAACCCATTGACCCTGTACCTGGACAATTTGACCCTCTTGTATAACTGAACCAGCGGGAGCTTGTATTGTTTCTTCTCTACGATATGTGTTGGTCGTCAAGAGAGTAGGGTCGCCTCTCGCAATTTGACCATCAAGTCTCTTTGCATTCCAATATCCCCAATACACTAACGCTAGAAGCCCTCCAAAGAAAAGTAATCCCACGAGGAAGATGATTATGTCCAAAATTATCTCTCCAGTAGACCTTTCCAAGATGTTTCAGCATATTTGGCGGCAGCGGCTGCAGGGTCGTCTTTTCCATGAATACCAGAACCCACAATAATGCAATCCGAACCCGAAAGAACCGCTTCATACGGGTCACCATAGCGTTGCCCTTTGGCTCCGTCTCCTGTTGCTAGATTGATCCCCGGTGTCCAAATGAGCTTAGAGTTGCCAACAAGTGCTCTCAATTCCGAAATACCGGTTGGTTGGCTTCCGTTTCCAATGAATCCAAACACCCCCGGGTGTTTTGAACCATGTTCTGCAACAGTTGTCGTGTAGGACGGAACAAGGAGATTTCCGCGACTTGACATCTGAGCAAGAAGTAAAACGCCGCCAATACGGCCTTTTCCTTCCCATGCAGCTTGCAAACCATCGACAATATCCGGGCCGCTGATGAGATGGGCAGTTACAAGATCAGACCAACTTGCAATATCGTAGAGTCCAAGCATCTGCTTCTCACTAATCTTCCCAATATCAGCAAACTTTCGGTCCTCAAAAATGAGGAGTCCGAGATCGTTGGCTTTCTTACAAAACGCCCCCCATCCCTTAGGTGTCCAGTCATCAACCATGTCTACATGGGTCTTTAATGCAACAATGGATGGGTGAACAGCATCGAGTAAATCATTCAATTCTTTCATTGTTGGACGGTCAGCAGCCAAACAGACCAGCGATTGTTTTTGAGTAGCGAGCTCCATGTATTGTCGAGCCATTGGAAGGGTTGCAGATTCCCAACGCTCTTTCCAAACACTTGCAGGCTCCATTAGTAACTCCCAAGAGGTGCTATCAATCATAGTTTACGGAGGATGCGCAAACCGTTTATGCAACCATGTGGAGGGGTGAACATGACGCAGGGGCGCACCATCAAGGCGACGCTTCTCGTTGCATTGTTGTTGAATGTTCTTCTTGCGGGTTGTTTTGGCTCTCCAGAAACCGTATCACAAGACGATGAACTCTCCTCAAATTATCCCGACATCTATGAACGCCATACACTAGAATGGAATTGGACAGGATCGTATTCCAGAGTTCTTGAAGACGGACCTCACGAACCACTTTCTGTTCAAGAAGCGACAATCGAAGTTGATACTTCGGGTACTTGGGAGGGTGGGCCAAATACAGCAGAAGTTCATCTGTCTTACTGGCTTCCTTCCAATACAGAACTGGGAGATCAAGTCCCAGTAATTGCCGTCATTAGCCCATATTTTTCGTATGGACAACAAGGTAGCGAATCATCACCAACAAATGTTGTGAGTGCTGGGCGTGGTGAATTTATCTACGATAATTTCGTTCCTCATGGCTATGCATTAGCCCAAGTTGCAGTCTTTGCAACCGAAGACAGTACAGGCTGTTTTGATTACAGAGGCGATGGTGAAGGGCAAGGAATCCACGCAGCAGTAGAATGGCTTGGAACTCAAAATTGGAGCAATGGAAACGTAGCCATTTACGGGAAGTCCTACGAAGGAGCAACGGCTTGGGAAGCAGCAGCTCAAGGAAGTTCACATCTCAAAACCATCGTTCCTATTTCTGGAACAACCGCTCTTGCCCCACTTCTCTACAAGAATGGAAGCGCTGAAGCACGCAGTCAAGTCATGCACTCGAATTATGGCGGTTCAATTCTCGATTATGATGCGGACGATCTTGACAACATGTGCGCTGATGTGGTTGAAGGGTTCTTAGCAGGCCCTACGCGTTATGGCTTAGGGGAACTTGATCCTTACATGGATAATTACTACGACGAGCGAAGCCATATTGACAAGGCTCTCGGAAAGTACAACGGAAGCATTTACTGGGTACAAGGGTTACAAGATTGGAATGTGGATCCTCACCAAGTCTTTGGAGGCCCTCCTGGAACAAATTGGTACCAAGCTTACATCGATGCAGGCTACGACGTAGCTGGAATGCTGGGACAATGGGAACACAATTATCCAGATCAATGGTCGAAACACAACAACCAGGAATCCGGTTATGGCGGAGAAGCAATTCAAAACATGACCCGATGGGACTGGGGGCAAGACTTGTTTGAATGGATGGAATACTATCTCAAAGACATTGGACAAAAACCCGAACTGCACGCCCAAGTACAGCGAAATGATGGTCAATGGCGAATTGAAGAAACATGGCCGCCGCTCGACGTAGAACGGCTCACATTGGAACTTTCAGACTGCGTAAATGACGGAGCCTTTGTTGGAGGGGGCGCCCCGGTTGTTGGAGGAGGCCAAACCCTATCCGTAGAATGTCCTTCAATGAGTGACACGGAAGATCTCCATATTGCAGGTCTCGCCACTATTCATCTTTCAGCAGTTCCTACATTTGATGGAGGTCAAATCTTTGTTGAGATGCAAGATTCAGAAACAGGCCTCCGCCTTGGACATGCTACAATGGATGTCCGGTACCATGCAGGGGGTTACGAAGCCCAAACAGTGATTCCCGGAGAATCGATTACAATGTTGATGGAATTCCAAGCCATTGACGCCATCCTCCCTGCAGGCCATGGGGTGCGGTTCGTCCTCTCCGAACAAGGCGAGGACTATCTTGCTCCAGCCTGTGGAAGCACATGCACAGTCCACGTATTACCTTCACTTTCTATTGCCGAATTACCGGTGATTGAGCGAACCCAATCAGATGTTCTTGTTACACCTCAATCTGACGAAGCGGCGAACAATAATTGACTTTTCAAGGTTCAAATTGAACCATTGAACGATTGAAGAATCTCGGCGGAAAAAACGAGCAATTGACAATTTTTATCACATTAAAGAACAAAATAATTGCCCAAACAATCATTTAAAATCATATTATTTATTCATTAAGCACAAATTAATTCAAGATTAGTGAACAAATGATTGATATACCGTCTTCGGTACCTTGCATCTGATGTCAACAAAATCAAAATTGGAATACATTTGGCTTGACGGCTATGAACCGACACAGAATATGCGAAGTAAGACTATGGTCAGAAATGACTTCAGTGGAACTCTTGAAGAATGCCCTGAATGGATGTTCGATGGTTCCTCCACACGTCAAGCAGAAGGAGGCGATTCCGATTGCCTACTCAAGCCAGTTGCAATTTTTCCAGATCCTCAGCGTATCAACGGATACCTTGTGATGTGTGAAGTCCTCAATCCTGATGGTACACCACACCCATCTAACGCTCGAGCTACAATTGATGATGATGACAACGATTTCTGGTTCGGATATGAGCAAGAATATTTCATCATGGATGTCGATACACAACTCCCTGTAGGCTTCCCAGTGGGTGGATATCCCGGTCCACAAGGATTGTACTATTGCTCAGTTGGTGGAAAGAACACTCACGGACGAGCTTTCGTCGAAGAACATGCAGACCTTTGCCTTGAAGCAGGTATCAATTTCGAAGGAATCAACCAAGAAGTTGCTTGCGGGCAATGGGAATTCCAAGTCTTTGCAAAAGGAGCAAAGCAAGCAGGCGACGAATTGTGGGTTTCCCGTTATCTCCTCGATAGATTGACAGAATCCTACGGCTATTACATCGAATACCATCCAAAACCAGTTCAAGGAGACTGGAATGGTTCAGGTATGCATGCAAACTTTTCAAACGGTCCTATGCGAGATACTGGCGGAAAGGAACTCTTCGATACAATCTGTGAAGCCTTTGGAAAGAACATCAAGAAGCACATGGATGTCTATGGTGCTCACAATGAAATGCGACTAACAGGATTGCATGAAACTCAATCAATCGATCAGTTCTCCTACGGAGTATCCGATCGTGGAGCATCCATTCGTGTACCAGCAACAGTCCCTACAGATGGATGGGTTGGTCGCCTTGAAGACCGCAGACCGGCATCAAATGGTGACCCATACAAGATTGGTGCAGTCATTATTGAGACGACAAAATCAGCTCTCTGACGCTTCGTTTCGCTTCAAGCGAATTCGGTATACGCCTATTGTAATCCCTATGATAAAGGATAACGTGAGTATATTGGAAATGATCATTGCGATGGAACCTACGATGATTCCATAGACAAGCCATAGTGAGAGTGATACACTTACAGCGATGAAGGTAGGGATAGAAATTCCTTCTTCCTTACCATCAACCCAGACTCTACGTATTTGTGGAATCCAAGCAAGAATTCCAATCAATCCTCCAACGAGACCGATTGCCTCAATCCATGCTTCCGCCATCAACCCCAGTCTCCAGGGCGTTTTGATGCGTGAATTGAATCGATCATCATCCAGTCGATTTCCTCGGCTTGAGGTCTACCAACAACGTGCATTTTGACAGCAGGCCCATCTTTACACTTAATCTCAATATTTCGACCGCTTTCGTCAGCGAGGTGCATCTTACTGAGTTTGGATTGGAATAAGGTAAGAATGCTGCGTGGATGTTGAGTGGTTGCAATCAATGCACCTTGACGTGTTGAATCCCATTCATCGACTCCAGTTCCCAGTCCGAGACTTAGAAGGTCACCTTTTACTTTCAACCCTCCATGCATATGGATTTCATCCCAGGTTCCGAACCCAGCCATTGTTTCCATAATGCGAGGGTTTTCTTCACCGCCTCCAATTTTTTGCAGAAGTGCCAACAGTTGCTTTTCATTCAACATTTTAGCTGGAAGTGACGGCATATTTTTTGGCCACTCAAGTCGTTGATGAGTCATGGCTACAAACGTCTGTATGTCGAGTTTATCATCAGGATAACGCTCAGCATGGATTTCTGTTAACAATCTCGTCTTGCGTGCTATACGGTGAGCAACAGTAGCGTGGCTGTGCAGCGTTCCGTTGTTACGATGCTGGATGAACTCTCCATCTTCTTTGACTTCAAACCGTCCAGACCAGTGTTTTTGTTCGACAACAAGAACGACAGAACCTGAAATCAAAATTAGATCGATTTCTCTTCGCCCACCATCCGGATCGGGTATTCGGACAGATCCATGAACAGACCAGTTCTTCTTGCGTCCAGCAGCCCGACATAATTTCTCGAGCCGTAATTCGGAATTGTCTCCAGCCTGATGTATTTCATCAACAGGCTGTTTCAAGCACCGTCTGCGCCAGAGATTCCATCGTTGTTTGAATCCCAACCAATCACCTGAGCAATGAATCTACAGATTCTACAATAAGCGAGGGCATTTGTTCAGCACCTTCTGGAAGTAGATTTACATCATCCATGGTTGCTTCCCCTGACAAAACAAGAATGCCTATACATCCTGCTCGATTTGCCATAGCGATATCTGTGTAGAGGCGATCTCCAACCATTGCACATTCTTCGGGTTTCAAACCCAATGCTTCGATTCGATGAAGAATCATACCAGCATTTGGCTTTCCAGAGATATGAACGGGATCAATTCCAGTTGTTACTTTGAAGAGTGCCAAGAAAGCCCCCACATCAGGTAATCCGCCATCTGGAGACGGACAGACCATGTCGGGATGTGAAGCCATCAAAGGAACGCCAGCATGAAGATGAAGACTCGCTGTCTCAAGTTTGTCATATGTGGTTTCAGTGTCATACCCTAGAACGACATATTGCGGGTTCAATGATCGTGTTGAGATTCCTTCTGCCTCTAGCATTTGGCACATTCCTTCTGTACCAACGCAATACGTTTTGGTTATGTTGTTCTTATGCAACCACGCTATACAATCATGGGTCGATAAGAGAACATCATCTGCGGTTGCAGGAATACCCATTCCTTCCAACTTTTTGACGTACTGAGAAACACTTCTGGAAGAATTGTTTGAAAGAAAGAATCGTTGAAC
>JABIYX010000046.1 GCA_018666575.1 Methanobacteriota archaeon
AGAACCTACGAAAAATCGTTCAGAACTTCCTCGAAATCGTTCCATTTCAAAATGTGACGATGCTCATCGGTCCAATGAGACGTCCGACATGGGACGAAATTTGTGAAGAGATGCTTTGTGGAAACGGAGGGCTTTGCACCACACGAAACCCGTTCCTGAAAGTACTCCTCTCTCAGTTAGGTTACATAGTCACCTTTGTTTCAGCCTCCATGGAAAAACCGGATTGCCATATTGGCATTCTGGTTCGATTGGATGTTGTTGATTATTGGGTTGACGTCGGCAATGGGTACCCGTATGTGGAGCCTTACCCATTGGGTTCTGAGGCCGTAATATCTCATCCATTTTTTGATTATCAAGTAGTTGAATCTGATGGCTTCTGGCAGGTCCAGCATCGTTTCAAGGAAGGGGAATGGCATACGAATCAAACCTTTGAAAATCGTGCAGTGCCCTACGAATTTTTTGATGAGATGCATGAACACCACTACAAAGAAATCGGGTGGGGGCCTTTTCTCACTGGCCTTCGAGTTAATCGTTGGTCTGCAACAGGAGGATTCATTCTCAGAGATGAGAAAGCGTCGAGCCTAGGTCAACGAACAGCCATTGAATCTGCAGAAGATTTAGGCCGGTGGATCAATCAAACCTTCCCTGA
The DNA here is from genome assembly GCA_018666575.1 of Methanobacteriota archaeon. Lineage (GTDB taxonomy): Archaea > Thermoplasmatota > Poseidoniia > Poseidoniales > Poseidoniaceae > MGIIa-L2. The sequence continues at coordinate 650 of JABIYX010000046.1, forward strand.
AGCACTTTTCGGATTGAAATCGACCGTGGAAGAGGCCTGGAACACGTATTGTCACAGAAAACAGGAGTTGAATGCATGAAAACACGAGAAAACAAAATGACGTTTGAAAGCATGAATGAGGAAGCTACGGAATTCTTCAATAGGCATGGATGGGTGGTAATCAACCAACGATTGGATGAAAAGGCGGTCAATGATGTACGAACATCATGGGTTGAACTGCGAGAGCGTTGCGCCCAAGAAATGGGCGTGAGTATGGACGCTTACAGAAAAGAAATCAGCCAATGGCGTGATCTTTGGACGCAAGGAGGGGCGTTCATGAATCTTCTCGACAACCACGAACAAGTACGAGGCGTAGCCCAGGAAGGAATGGATTGGTCTGGTGTTCGATTGCTACATGACCACATCATCGCCAAACCTGCTGGAAAAACCAACAAGAAAATTCCTTGGCATCAGGACTCGATGTTTTGGCCTGTTGACCTTCCTGGCTGTTCAACATGGACTCCGATGGAAGATGTTGGAGTAACTGGAGGCTGCCTTGAGGTAATCGACGCTTCTCATCTCGAGGGATGTGAACAGCCAGTTGATTTCATGGCTGAGGAACGATGGGAATTTGGCGATGATGCTGAGAGAGTCTTGCTTCCCGTCAAAGCTGGCTCAACTGTTCTTTTACACAGTTTGACTTGGCATCGATCGAGTCCAAACACAACCAATTCTGATCGCCCCGTTCATATTGGATTATGGATCCATCCTTCTGCTCGGTGGCGACCTGATCTCGTAGATTGGCATCCTGTGAATGCACATTGTTCCATTGAGCCTGGATATCGCTTGGAAGGAGGCATGTTTCCTATGTGGGGTGATATCGAAGAGACTCAAGTTCCAGATGTACAAATTCACGATGGAACGGTTCGAAGTGGTGGAATTTCAATGTTCGATGCAAGCAGCATCCTCAGTCGCCAAATCTCAACGATTTTGAAAAAGGAAGGGACGCTTTCCTCGCTTCTTTCCTCGCCTGAACAACGGTATGAGGTCATGGAGAAAACCGTTGAGCACGGTGTATGTATCAAAAGTCAAGATGAGGAGATTCTGGCTGTTTTAGAACGGTTGTACATCTGCCACGCCGCCTATGTACTTCACAAGGCACGCAATGTCTTCAACGCCACCTATGCTGATTGGTGGAATCTCGCTGGAGAAGCCTGGGCGAAAACATTGGAGGAATGATTGAATTGGTATCGCCTTGCCTTCATCGAATTCATTTGAGCGAAACGGATGTCCCTGCATCCTATCACACACTCGACATGACCATCGAATTGGAGGCACTCCTGAACCGTCTGCGAATTCTTCACAATACGAATGTGCGTAATGGGACAACATCGTACGTTACTTTTGATGATGGATGGAGGGACGTGCTGTTGATTCCTAAGGGTTTTTTCCGCCAACACTCGAACTTGCAACCTGTCGTTTTCCTCACCGATGAACAATTTACAGATCGCCCAAGGTGGATGCCTCTGCATACCCTCTATGCTTGGATGGAAGACCAAGGACACACCCTCGACGACCTACCCCAACTTGGCATTGACCGAGCCACCATCAAAGATTGGAGAGAAGACGAGCAACACACGTTCCTCTTGAAGCGGCTACCCGCTTTCGATGAGCGACCTGATTATCTCAGTCTTCAGGACCTGGAGATATTGACTAAACGCGGATGGAAGGTTGCAAGCCATGGGCCAGAACATTCCGATTTACGGACAATACCACCAGATAGGTTGCGCACGATGTTGGAAGAATCGCTCACTTATCTCCACGGCTTCGGTGCAGAGCTTTGGCTAGCATGGCCAGAAGGACGATGGAATGATGAGGTGGTAACCCTGGCTCATGAAGTTGGCTTTACGAAACAATTTGGCCTAAGAGAAGAACCGAGAAGAGGAACCTCTTCGTTGGTTGAAATGAGAACACTGTGGTGAGACCAATGAACATTGAAACGGTCGGCAAGGTCCTTGACGCTCTGAATGCGCACGGATTGGAACCCATTGTGTTTGGAGGCTGGAGCGTTGACGGATGCGTAGGCGTTCAGCGTCGACACCACAGTGACTTGGACATGGTCGTACCTGTGGAAGATTTTGCAAAATGCGTACATATTCTCACACACGACATGAACTATGCTTGGAAAAGTAATTCATGTTTCTTGACAGGATGTCAAAAAGCTGAACTCGTCTCTGAACAAAACGATTTGGTGGAAGTGTTTGGATATGTACAGATTGATGAAGAGATACGATTCGAAGGCTTGCTTTTCACAGTGCAAACGTCCCTCAAAGCAATGAATCCACAGCACAAAATCAGCATTGAGGGTGTTTCTTTTCGCGTGTTTAAACCAGACGTCGTCCGCACAATGACTGCCAAACTTTCACAAGTTCAAGAAGACAAAGAAACGGTGAAAAATTGGGGCACTGAAGACCGCGTCCAATGTACGACGGAACAACGATCCTATGCCGGTAATCGGCAAGCCATGCTCATTGGAGGGAATATAGGATGAGGGTCCTTGTTACGGGTTCCGAAGGATTCCTTGGTCAGAGGCTATGTGCCTTGCTTGAAACAGAAACCGATCATGAAATTCTTCGATACGACCTCCAACTTGGCCACAATGTCCTGAATGCGAGACAGTTCGATGCTGCTCTTGATGGAGTTGATGCTTGCATTCACCTTGCTGCTATTGCAGATTTGTACATTGCAGAAAAAAACCCTGAACGCACTCAACAGGTAAATGTCGAAGCGACACGAATTGTTTTGGAGGCATGTAATCGACATGATGTTCGCCTGCTTTTCGCCTCGACCGTTTGCGCCTACGGCAACAACAAGCTCGAAGAATCTGATGAAAACTCCCCACTTGCCCCGACTGAGATTTATGCCTCCTCAAAGGCTGCTGGCGAATCGCTGCTGGCAGACCAACTGGAAAAGCACAGCATCATGCGATTGGCTACCTTTTACGGCCCAGGTATGCGGCAATCCTTAGCCACCAGCGTGTTCCTCAACGCTCTCCTCAACGACGAACCCCTGCAGGTTCACGGCGATGGTCAACAGACCCGATGTTACACCCATGTTGATGATGTATCCAGTGGTATCATCTGTATTCTTGAATCTGAAGCAACCGGCGTGTTTAACATCGCAGGCGAAGAAGAACTAAGCGTCCTCGAACTCATTGCTTTACTATCTAAAGTCACAAACAAAGTAGCACATGTTGAATTCGTTGATGATCGGGTTGGGCAAATCCGCAAAAGCAACATTTCCTCTAAGCGGCTGAATAGCCTTGGTTGGTGGCCTAGATACACGATTGAAGATGGGCTAATGTCTTGCTTGTCTTCAATTGAGTAGACCGAAAAATTCCCTTCAAGGTAGGAGTTCAAACGTTTTCTGCTCTTATTTTGTAAGATGGTCCAGAATTCGGAGCGGCCGATAACGTACGCCGCTGTTGTCTTGCCATTGAGATGACTCAACCACTCTAAATTCATCAAAGGGAACACCGACTGAGGTGAAGGGGCGCAACCGAGGGTCCATTGTTGATTCAATCGGTTTATATGTCCCACCTTCAGAAAACGGGCCAATCGATCCCATATTTGAGGAAAATCCACAGTTGAACCCAAGTTTTTTATTCTCATCAAACGGGAAATCATGTTGAACCAAAAACTGCCTCAATACAGATTTGTAATATTGATTCTTCATACTTGGGGTAAGCCACAAAAACTCCTGAACCACCGCGGCGTCAAGGAATGGATATCGGCCTTCTACGCCATTGGCCCCACAAATATACTCCTCTTTTGCAAGGTAGGCACGTTGGGTATTATCAAAGAAATTCTTCCATGGGAATACAGATTCTAATTTATCCGGGAACAAACCACCCAAGGTACTGTGTGAGTAATGGCGGACACCCATAAAACCGTAATCTGAGAAGATTTCATCAGCACCACTCCCTGAGAGGTATACCTTCCGTCCATCTCGGATACCCTGTTCAACAATGAAATTGAGGCCAATAGCACCGTTGTCATCGGCAAGCAACTGTGAGTGTTTCCTGTATTCAAGAACATTCGAATATTCATCGATTTTTCTTTTCGTTTTGATAATTTCTTCTCCGGTTTGGCCATCCTTTTTGTGGCGTTTCTGCTGATCCATCGATTCTTTGTTAGAATCAAGTTGGTGATTTAATTTGGTTAGTTCCTGTTGAAGTGAATCAATGATTCGCTGTTCTCCATTGTCAATGGTAAGATAATATTGATCGGTAAATTCTCTTAGCCTGTTTTTTGATTCAATGAACGAATCCAACGGAAACTCAAGAATTTCACCTTTTTTGATGCGGTTTAATCGAGCTCTAATGGTATCTTCTGGTTCAGAACCAACGATACTGTACGCAAAAAAATCAACCTCCTGCCTGGTCAGTTCACAAGCAATTGCTCCGCTGTCATATCCCGAGCTCAAGCCGATGAAAAGAGACTCTCTGAGATTCTGGGTTCTTTTTGCAATGGCATCTGAAAAGGCTGAATTCCAATCGTCAAAATTTGTTTTATGCTGACGAAGGTCAAAGGTGTGAACATCCTTGCGTGATTTGATGGTCAAGGTATCAAGATCAATGACATATGTTGAGTTGGCCTCGACTTGAATTGGCTCATTGAATCCTAAAGATTGGAGAGGATGCTCGTAGGATGAGATTCCAAATTCCCCCCCCTCTGCCGCGAACCACATTGGTTTGGTTGAGAATACATCGGTTGAAAAAATTAGTTTCATCTGCTCAAAATCAATCAGAACCAGTGCGAATTCACCGTCAAGGTGGCAAACAAAATCATCACCGTATTTTTCATATGCACTGATTAAACAAAGTCCATCACTTGGAACCTCTCCAAATTCATGATAATTGTAGATCTCACCGTTGTAAATTGCCATTACGTCACCTGAGTCATTAACAAACGGCTGAGGAGTCACTTCACCTGTAATTGAGAGGAGCGTGTGAATAAATGTATAATCTCCTCGTCGAACAAGTGATGTATGATCCGGGCCCCTTGGCTTAAGGTACATCAGCGCATCTCCTAGGTTGACAATGGCCCGATTTGTAAGTAAAATTCCACACATTTCTCAAGTCACCTTTTCTGAGACGCTGATGTCTAGTTCTTTACAAATCGAATCAATGCGATCAAAAAAGGACCTGTACCGTTGTTTGGTCATGTTATCACGAACCTCACACCTCAAGCCTACGCATTGGCAAAGGTATTGCAACGTCTTCAAATCTTTTTTCGCATCGTTGAATGCAGCACATGTAATCCCCCACATCAAGTTCGTATCATGGAAAATATTTTTCAGGCCATTAATTGGGAATTTATCTTTCACGAAACCCTCCCAAAGCGGATAAAGTGTACGTTCAAAAACAGGGTAGTAGTATTGATTCATCAGTTTAATTTCTACAAAAATACCACGAACTTTGCATTGTAGATGAACCTGTTGCAGTGGGTGGTCTGTCGAATTATGAATGCGCACACCCGAAAGATAACCCTTGCCAACAAGGATCGGGACAAGTTGAACGAGAACATCGACGGATGAGTCATAAAATTGATCAAAATTTTCAGATTTAATCAAGAGTCGAAAACCAACGAGGTCCCGTATTTCTGTTATAGTCAATTCATCAGAATTAACCCTCGTTAAACTGTGGTACACCGATGATGGTGACTTTATTCTTGAGTTCATTTTCACAGGATGTTTAACAGACTGGATTAACCTCGCCATCATTTCACGAAATTCCTCATGAATGGCCTCAAGACTGTGCTGAGAAAGTTCGGATCTCAGTGCGAGATATATGTCTGGGTAATCTGTATTGAAACGAATTGACTCGAGTTCAGAAGCAATTTTCACATCGCCGCAAACATAGGCCTCAAAAATTGATTCCTCGTCCACGAATCCACGACACGACTGATGCATATAAACAGGCGGAGAATCTTGTCTTCTGTTTGATGGGGACGATGGTTTAACCTTTCCAATCAAAGTATTCGGCTGAGAGTCCTCTACCAGGGTTCAACTTTAGGGAGCGAATATTCCATGCAAGAGAAGAATAATAAGTATGAGCGCAACGTGAAGACCAATAGAGCAACTGACGGGCATCATGCCCCATCGGTTGGCTCTTAGACAGATTCAACCTTGGTTGAATCGGTCAATATGAAGCAAGAAATTCGAACAACGAACTTGGAGACCTCACGAGAAGATACTGAACAACAGAACCCTCCAAACCCACTGCCTCCTGCGGTGAACTGGCATTTCTGGCCTTGGTGTAACTACGGTTGCAAGTTCTGCTTTGCAACCTTTGAAGATCTTCCCTCTTCAAAGAAGATGTCCAAGAAAGAGGCATTGACCATTCCAAAGATGTTGGCTGATGCTGGTGTAAAGAAGCTCACATTCGTTGGTGGTGAGCCCACGTTGTGCCCCTACTTGGGTGAACTGCTGGAAGAAGCCAAGCGAGTGGGACTGACTACCTGCATCGTGTCAAACGGTACAGGTTTGACTGAATCGTTCCTCGATGAGTGGGGCCATCATGTTGACTGGGTTGGCTTATCCATTGATGCCTCGAACGATGAACTCCACATGAAGATTGGTCGTGGCGCAAAGAGGGACCTTACTCGAGCAAAGAGCCAGCATTTGGAGGTTTCAATCGAAGTCTGGAACCGCTGCGTAGCCCGAGGCATCAAGATGAAGTTGAACACAGTTGTGTGCAAGCAAAACAAGGACGATAACATGATGGCTTTGATCAACACCCTCCGACCTGATCGATGGAAGGTTTTCCAGGTGCTTCCTGTCAAGGGCCAGAATGATGCGAACATCGAAGACATGACCATCACTGATGAAGAATATCAATCATGGGTCGAGCGCCATCGTAATCAAAACCACCTAGGAATCAAGATGATCTGCGAAGAGAATGATGTGATGCGAGGTTCCTACGCCATGATGGATGCGCTCGGACGTTTCTACTCAAACACCTCTGGCGGCCACAGTTATGGGCCGTCTGTCTTCGAGGTGGGAGTGGATGAGGCTTGGGCTCAAAACGATTTCATCAAGGAACGTTTTGTAGCCCGAGAAGGCGAGTATGATTGGTCGAATACTCGTCGTTTGCCGATGGCAGTCGAGGGTGTATTGGAGGGTTGCCAATAAGTTCCCATGTAGTTGCTCTTGCCGGCCCTCGTGGGTGTGGAAAGAGTACGATTGCTCAGCATCTTGTTGAACAACACGGATTTGAGCGGTTGGCCTTTTCCGATGTATTACGCGAAATTGCGATGCTCGCGGGCCCAGAACGAGTAAACGACCGGCAGTACCTCTCAGACCTCGGACAAGTGCTTCGGTCCTACGACCCTCAGTTCCTCCTCAAGGCTATGCAGGAAAAACTCAACCGAGGAACAAAGGTCGTGATTGAGGACATCCGATTTCCTCAAGAACTAGACTTCTCCAGAGAACAAGGCATCTTTACTGTTTATCTTGATCTAGATGAGACAGAACAACTTCAACGAATACAAAAAAGAGAGGTTTGTTCGATAGAAGTCGCTCGACAGTTAGCAGCAATCGCCGACAATCACCTTCTCAACCGAGCTGCGTCATGGGACAAAATCATCACTTCGGAAGGAGATTTTCGAAACCTTGCCAGTAAGATTGTTTCAATAAGTTCCCCAGCTAGAAAACGTCATCACCGTAATGATTCAGACCGTAACGGGAGTGAGTTTTTATGCTAAACCAACGAAGGAACCTCATGACTGACGATGAACCGAAGCACCTCAATGCAGTGGTGGACACGGTTCGTTTTGCATCACGAGATAACCCAATTACAGAAATCAAACTTCGTACTGGTCGAGGCGGGAGTCTCAAGAACAGTTTGACTGACATCGAGGAACAACAAGAAGACACTGGCCTTCCCGTCATCATTGGAGGTACAAACGCCTCTGGAAAAACTTCTCTTTTACGAGGCATTCAAGAAGTTTGTAACCTTCTTCAACTTTCAACGATTACCAAAAAAGATTCACAGAAGTGTCGACAAGCCATACATGACATGGGCATATGTTATCTAGAATTGGAATTTATTGTTGAGTTAGGATGTTCCGAGTCTGATGGATTAAGTAATCAAGTGTTTGAATATATGCCTGGTCGAGGAAGATTCGATGATCTAGTTCGAATTGAGGCAGTAAAGTTCGGAGTTGATGTAGGAATCCTAACATTCCCAAGAGTCGACCCTGAGGTTGATTCCCAACCTTTGCTGCTTGAAAATGTCCTTTCGGTAAAATTTGATTCAGGCGATGGTGCAGACGGATTGACGTGGTGCGACGGGATGAGATTAAGACGCGCTGGGCATACAAAATCATCAGACAAGATGTACCATCGTTATGGTGACCTGAGTGAAACAAAACAAAAACCAGGCCTCTTTCGAAACATCAAACGTGACGATACTCTCAAGTTGTTCCTTGAAGAAAGCATGGAGCAGGACATAGATGGACTGAAGCTCAGTTATTTTCGCATGGATCAGAAAATAAATCTGCGACGAAATCCGATTCTGTTTCAACCAGCGACGCTCATCGAAGTGGACAGAAAGGGAACTGGCAAGAAAATAGAACTACTTCGTACGCTTGTTCCGACGCTAACACGCAAATTCAAAGCGTGGCGAGAGGATCCTGAAATTCTTAGAACCTCATTGGTTGATATGATGGATGGCAATCGATTGTTTACAGCATTGGGACTTAAGTCCTCAGATATTTTCTATCAAGAACAAGACAACCCTGATTGGCTCATGCTCCACGATTATGCTCCTGATATTGTTGAATCGATTATGCTCAAACCAGAACTCATCAACCACTACACTTGGTACGGAGAATTTGCATGGCCAAGCAGTGAAAAACAACAGGGTATTGATGTTGTCACGGAAGGCTGTCTCCATGACATTGTGAGGTTTGTTGCCGGGGGAGAGCACCCTCCACGGATGTTAACAGGTGAACCCACAGGGGTGCAAAATCGTTATGGAAAAACCTTCAACGTCGAATGGGGGGATTCACATCAAGAAGATATCGATTTACCTCGAAGAGACGAATCGTTGTTTGTTTGGCCAGACCAGGGTATGAAGAGATTTCTAGGTGATGCAATCAGGAGCCAGCCTCGTGCAACTCTTACCGAAGTCCTTCGGGAACTCCCGTTTTTGGCTCAGTTGATGGGGATGAAAAAGGAAAATGGAGACCTACTCGACATCCTTGTTCGATTCAATGCGTTTACCTCAATTGAAAGAATTGACCAACCTTACCTATCCTCTGGTCAAGCACAAGTCCTCGCTCTGATTACAGCTGTCCGTAGCGCTAAAGAAGGCTCATTGATTCTTGTTGATGAGCCTGAAATTTCTTTGCACGTTGATTGGCAAGAGCGGTTAGTTGAGCAGTTGGACGCACCGCTAACAGGATCTCGCCTTATCATTGCTACTCATTCACCGGACATCGTCGTAAAACATCGCCACCTTTGTACTGTTATCAAATCGAAAGAGGAGGGGAAATTCTACCGTGGCGAGTAATGTTCGAGACAGGTCTGATGAATTCCGCCGGGTGCTTGCGAAGAGCATCATTCGAGGAAAAAAAATCTCAGCAATTACCCCTTTCCTGCACTTTGAAAGTATAGGTGACATGGTTTTCTGTGAGAAATTCCTCTGGTTCTGGAAAAAGGTTGG
>JABIYX010000183.1 GCA_018666575.1 Methanobacteriota archaeon
AAAGATTGCGACATGGATGGTGGAGAAACCACGACGAAAGGTCGCATCGTTGCGATGTTTTTTCGCTTCCTTGCTCTTCTTCTAATCGCAGGAGCCTTGTATCTTTCAACCGAAGCAATCTTCATCATCATCTTCCTTTTTATCATCGTAGCTCCATTTGAGAAACTTTTTCCCCGCCATAAAGGACAAAAAATAAGAAGGCCAAAACTTGATACTGACCTCGGATATGCTCTCGCGGCCCCCGTTCTTGGAATCTTGACTGGGATTGTGGCCATTGTAATTGGTATTCTTAGTTTGGCTTGGATTCCTGGTCTCTTAATCCGGCCTTATGTTGAACAAATTCCTGAGCAATATATGCCCATTATTGGCCTTCTGTTATTTGATTCGCTCGTGTATTGGACGCATCGATTTTACCATGAAATTCCAGTGCTATGGAAGTTTCATGCGATCCACCACTCAACTGAGCATTTAGATTGGGCAAGTGGGTTTCGCAGTCATCCTCTCGATGGGACTATCCTTGCACCTGCATTTGTATTTCTCCTCACTGCTGGATTTAGCCTTGAAATTACAGGAGCTCTCGCTGCAGCACAACTTGTCTTAGGATTGTTTTTACATGCCAATGTTCGTTGGAAGTTGCGTTGGTTGCATCGGTTGATTATCACGCCAGAGTTTCATCATTGGCATCATACCAATGAACGGGATGCGATATGGACAAACTATTCTACGTTCTTACCAATATGGGACCTCTTGTTTGGAACCTATTTCATGCCAAAGAACCGCCGCCCTATGGTCTATGGAGTTAGCGAAGAGATTCCAGATGGTATCATACGTCAATTACGGTATCCACTTCGAGAATGGAAGAATCCACTTTGGTATCTTTTACATCCCTTTCAAAGCATCAAAAGGACATTTAAATTTGCTCTCCTGATCGTAAAATCTATGTGGAAATCAGCCTTTCGCAAACGGGGATCAAAACCATGGGACGTCTATCCCAAACCCGAACAAGTCGAAATTCGATAGTTTTGTCAATTCGAGGCATTCACTGGGTTTGTAAGGTGTAAAGAATATTCATTTTACGCTTTTCAGAAGTTCAATTGACTCATTGTCGGGAATAAGTCTTTATTTTGGACGTGATTGATTGAAACGAAGGACATGGGCGAAGGACTCGATTCAAATTATGATAAAGTGACAATAGCCATAGGTATCTCTGGACTTCTATTGTTTTCCGCTTTGGGGGTTGGACTCTATGTTCTAACAATGGATGATACCGTAGAAATCGACACTGACTGGGATGATGATGGTGTCCTAAATATCGAGGATTCTTGTTCAGAAGGTGAGACTGGTTGGACGTCTTCAATTGCAACCGATTATGACGGTGATGGTTGTAACGATCAACTCGAGGACCCTGATGATGACAATGACGGCATGCCTGACAATCTCGATAATTGTCCAAAAGGTTTCATGGAATGGTCCATTCTTACAATTGACATTGACCAAGATGGTTGCAGAGACATTGATGAAGATGTTGATGATGACAATGATGGCGTAAATGATGATGAAGATTTGTATCCTCTCGACCCTTTAGAATGGGCTGATTCCGATTCCGATTCATATCCAGATAACTCAGATGCGTTTCCAAATGATGCAACGGAATGGTCAGATTATGATGACGATGGAACTGGAGACAACAGCGATGTATTCCCATATGATGGAACAGAATGGGCTGACCATGATGGCGATGGGACTGCTGATAATGCTGATCTTGATGATGACAATGACGGTACTCCAGATACAATTGATGTTGATGATTTTCGAGATGCAGCTATTGTTCTTAGTATAGATTCGATCATCATCTTTCAAGATATGGACTTCGAAGATATCACTGAAATGTATCTCTGCATTTACCTAAATGGTGAATCTATTGATTGCACCTATTACCAGTCTGCCTTTTTTGTAAACAGTTATTATGATATCCAAACAAATGTATTGACTGAACTTTCGTTTGATTATACTCTTGATCTGGATGAAACTCAGCGATATCATAGTATAACAGTCGAAGCCTACGATGATGATGCACTTTTTGATGATGAAATTGATATTAATCCTGATCCAGATGAAGACGCCCTTGAGTACATTTTTGATTCGGTAACTATGTTTGATAATTTATCGATTTATTCAGATGGTCGTGAGGATTCAAATGGAGATGATGGTGCATTGAACATCAGCATCCAACCCTTTGATATGGCCTCTCAGTCCATTTTTGACTTCTATTGGAATTTTGATTCTAATCGATATCATTTGGAAAAGGTTCTCAATTATACAACGTATTCTTATTATCGTAGCCTAGATCATTCAATCGATTGGTCAAATGCCGAGAACTATGATGACATCATCCCACAATATGCTCGTTTCGCTACACCAGATGCTCCTTACGTTCAGGAATTGGCTCTCGAACTGAAGAATTTATCCATACAGAATGGCTACACAACGAATATGGAGATTGCAGAATTCATCTACAGTTTTGTTGGAGCAATTCCATATCAATACGACTTGGATTCAGATGGGAATACTACTGAGAAACCAAAGTATCCAATCGAAATGCTTTTTGAAAATGGTGGTGATTGTGAAGATGCTTCTACTCTCTACATCAGCTTAGTTGAATCTCTTGGTTACGACGCAGCCTTGATGCTTGGTCAGGTGAAATCTAGCGAAGATGACGAATGGGGAGGTCATGCTTGGGCTGTCATCAATATGCCTGCTGTTTCAGGAGAGGGTTATTACGGTGAGGGTGAAAAGTCATCCGTTTTCTTTTACTTTGTAGAGACGACTGGATACTATGACGGCAGTTCAAGTATCGGACAAAATCCTTGGTATATGATCGATTATGCTACATTTTACGATGTTGGCGAATGAGACTTAGACTTAGCGAATCCTTAATTGAAATTGGCTACACCCTCGCATAATGAAGAAACCTCTTGCATTCCTTCTGGTGTTTGTGTTTTTGTCAACACCACTTGCTGGATGTTTTGCTGAGGATACGGAAACGACTGAAGAAAAAGTCGATTCTGTTTGGACTTTTGAGAAGAATGAATTGACATGGTATCACTACGCAGGTGCTGTTGATGCTTGGGGTAACGATAGCGTAGCTCTTGAAGGCCGAAATCTTCCGTTCCCTGCTGAGGGAACCTACTATGGTATTGGTATGTCAACATTTGAGCCAACGATGGGAATTACACAAACTGACATGATGGTCATGAGTTCATATGGAAACGGTCCGGCTGGTTCAACTGCAATCATTTCTTGTGATTTGATTGGAATGGTCGATGTCCTGGATTATAGTTGCGAGAACGTTTACGATCCATTCCTTCCTATTGCAAACTCAAATGACCCCTACATCTATGTCGATCCATGGACAAGTCGAATCATGAAGTTCGATATGCATGCATTGCTTGGTATGACTGTTGAATGGTCTGATGATGAAGGTGCAAGTTGGCAAGGTCCAAGCGTTGCTACACAAGTCTACTCTGTTCAAGATCACCAAACAATTGCAAGCAGCAATATGCCAGCAGCATTGTACGAAACAACATGGATGTTCTGCATCAATGGAAACGCCCCTCATCCGCTTTGCTCATCGAGCCAAGATGGTGGTGCAACATGGGGTCCAGAAACTTCAGGAGCACCCGTAACATGCTCCTCTGGTGGTCTTAGTGCCCATCTTGTTGGAAGTATTGATGGAAACTTCTATCGAGGAAACAAAGGCTGTACGGGTGAAGGATATTCCATTTTTAGGACAACTAATGCAGGTATTTCATGGACTGAACACGAGTTGCCAACATCTGTAACTGGAACTGCTGATACATGGAATGCGGAAGAAGCTCAAGTTGAAGTTGATAGTGAAGGAAACGTACACGCCATGTGGATGGGTCTTGATAACATGCCGTACTGGTCGTATTCCATCGATCAAGGTGATACATGGTCAAATGCAACAATGATTGCTCCTCCAATCAATCTCTCGGGAACTGGATTTCCTGTTGTTGTTGCTGGAGATCCTGGTACAGTTGCATTCGGCTATGTAGGTGAAACAGAAGGCGATGAAGAGACATGGAATGCATATCTCACCTATGCCACTGATGCATTCAACGAGACGCCTCTCTTCACAACGGTTCAACTCAATCAGAATGGCGATCCAATTGACCAAGAAACGGACTGTGGTTACAATCGATGTGGAGGATTGGGTGATTTCCTTGATATTCGAGTCGATCAATACGGACGCACATGGTTCTCATTATCTCATAATCTAGCAGATATCGGAATATTTGGAACAATTAACGAGGGTCCAAGTCTAAGAGGCAACACCATCACAATGATGGATACTATGCCTGCTGGTGGAATGGCCACCCTTTGATTCTAGGTCAAGCAGTGCGTATCCTCGTAATTATTTGCGACATGAACATCGCTGCATATATCGCAAGAAGTCGAATCATCCACGATTCTGAAGAAAAAATGTGGATTGTGTCCCATCCAGAAAGGATTGAGATTAATGTGATGGCAACAATTCCATCAAGCACCAACCTAAACGAAGAAAACAATTGTTCTGATGTGTTTCTAAGTTCATTTAATTCAGTTGTTGTAACGACTGTTTTTACTGATTGAATGCTACTTGAGAATAAATTTGAAATTGTTTTACCTTTTGGTAGAACAATGTTTCCAATTTTAATCCGATGACTAAATTCAAGAATAACAAATGCAGTCATCATAGTTTGAACAACTTCCACTGGCATAATGAGTTCATCAAGAGGAATCTGATCTGAAAG
>JABIYX010000185.1 GCA_018666575.1 Methanobacteriota archaeon
AAAGACTGCGGGCCCGTTTGCAGCAGGCTGTGAAGCAGCAGCGATTGTGGCTGGTTCAAGTCAAGAAGATGCAGAAGCATTGGGGCGATTTGGAATGGAATTGGGAATAGCGTTCCAACTCATGGATGATATTCTTGACTTACAAGGCGATGAACGAATGGGCAAACCTCGAGGAGCGGATGTTATCGAAGGGAAAATGACTCTTCCGTTGATTCATGCATTAACACTCCTACATGGAGATAAAAGAAAGAAACTTTCCAACATTCTCCAACAGTTTACCGATAAGAATTGGGATGAATTGATGGGTTTGCTCGAAACATCTGACTCACTTGGCTATTCTCAACTCCTCGTTCGAACACATCTTGAGCGAGCAACCCTTGAACTCCAAAGGTTCCCAGATTCACTCTCAAAATCTCTTCTTATGCGAATCGTTGAACATGTCCATCAGCGACACATGTGAGGTGCCCTCATGGAAGTCGAACACCGTGAAGTCATTATTGTGGGGGCTGGCCCCGCAGGAACAACATGTGCTCAGCGCCTAGCTGAAGATGGCGTTGACGTGCTGATTTTGGAGCGAAGGGAAATCATAGGGAACCCTGCACAGTGTGGTGAATGCATTCCAAATTGGGGTGAAGTGATTGGTACATTTTCTGGATTAGAAGATCATCAATGGCTCAAGAACTCATTTGATTTTCCAGATCGAATCCAACTCCACCGCCTCGACCACATGCGAGTCTTTCTCCCAAGCGGAAAGGCGTACCATTTTGACCTAGATGCATTCGCAGGCCATCGATTACAATTTGATGGATACCTCGCTGAAAAGGCAGTTTCTGCAGGTGCAGAAATCCGTATGTCAGAACCAGTTTTGAACATCAAACGAAGAAGTAAATCTAATTCTCTACTCATCGTTACAGAAAATGGACGATACACATGTGACCTACTCATCGATGGAAGTGGCTCTTTGGCTCATGTATCTCGATTCTTGCATGGGAAAGACAAGGACTTTCGTCCTGATGACCAGGTGCCAACAGCCTATGCTCAAGTACGTGGGAAGGTACCTGAGACATTCGATGTATTCCTTGGAAGTGTGGCGCCAAAGGGTTATGCCTGGATTATTCCAAAAGGACCTGATACTGCCAACGTAGGATTAGGCGTGCGAGCTGGCGCTCTGAAAGGGTCCATCAAGGAACACTTGAAGAAATTCTGCGATGATCTTAATCTTGAAATTCTCTCATTTGGAGGTGGATGGATTCCAATGGGAGGTCCTGTGAAAACAATGGTGGATCAAAATGTAATCGCTATAGGAGATGCTGCAGGTTTGGTCATGCCATCAAATGGCGGAGGCATCTCACAAGCAATGATTTCAGGTTGTTTTGCAGCAGAAGCATACCTACAATTCAAGCAGGATAAAACACCCTTAACCTCTTACCAAGACCGTGTGCAGGCTTGTTTTGGTCGGGCTTTGAAAAACTCATTACGCTCAAAGAACATGGGTTACTTGATGTTCCAAAATGACCTCATCACCGAAGTATTACTTCGAATCTTAGGCCCAATCGGTGGAATTAAGCGAGCGATGGAATGCGATAAACCGCTTTGGGTTATGTAAATCACCAAATGTCGTTGCAACCATCGGTGTGTTCAAGTCTTAGCAGCGTCTGCAAAGGTCATGGCGAACCTACGCAGTGATGAAGAGGCCGTGAGCCCTGTCATCGCTACCGTACTTCTCCTCGCCATAACCGTCATGCTCTCTGGAATGGTATTCGTCCTCATGCAGGGTGCTCTTGAAACTGGTGAAAAATCACCACCACAAATGACAGTAAGCGTTCGTGCCCTCGATAATGGATATCATGTAATCCGAATTACAACTCTTGACCAGACCCTCGACCCAAGTCGGATTTCATTCAGTCTCTCAGAGCAAAACAATCCTAATGGGACTGAATTCCTTGGATTTGTTGATGATTCAGATGTCTACTCTGTCATCGGGGCTAACATCTCCTTCCATGATCGAGATGCAAGTTATTCAATATCCGCAGGAGATTACTTTGTGATTAACTCTAGAGGAATAGGCACTGATGAGGGCGAGTGGGGTTTCACCCTGCTCGATCAACAACTACAATATGTTCTGGTTCGTATTGATTTACCACCAATGCAATCTTAATCAATCATCATGCTCATTGAATGTTCTGATGAAGTTGAGTTGTGCATTTTTCATTTTTAATGCATCTTGAAGGGTTTTGAAGACTTCATGACAATCTTTTGAACGTAGCGCCTGTTGACGGTCAGCAGCATCATCCAACACTGCGTGAGCAACTTGCCACAATGAAGGCGAATCATAGGGGAGAAACTCTTCCTCCAATAGCAGGAGCATGTCTTCTATACCAAGGTCATCATTCCTTAAAATTGAATTAACATCAACGATGTGTTGAGCCCAAGAATGAAGGAACGCAGACCAATCTTCCGCACTAATCTCGCCTTCTATTTCTTCGACTATCCTCACATTGGCTTGGAGGTATAGTTTGCCCTCTGGACTTGATTCATGGTATTGTTCAACCAATTCATCAACGGTTGGGAATATATCACCAAAAGGCATGGAAGGAAGAGCTGCTTGTACGACGTCAATGATTTCAAAACGAGAGGTACCGTTAGCTGTGAAGAGAAGGTTCGTCCCTTGCTCTTCTACGTTTTTCACATCACATAAAACACCGTAGTTTCCCGGTTGCGTCCAGCCGTTAACATCCGAAACGTCGTTTGAATGGGTTATGTACCCAAACGGTTTTCCGTCTAAGACGCAATCATCGAGCATTTGCTTGTATCGAGGCTCAAAAACCCGCAGCGGTTCTTCGACTGTTGGAAAGATTCCAGCGGGTAAAACGAACAATGGTATCTTTACTGTCTGCGTCATAATTTGAAGTGAACTCTAGGAGTTATTGAAGGATTGTACATCAACCACCGATGAAGGACATCTCGATGCGTTTGGAGTCTGTCGTTTCGCTACGTGTTTCAGAATAACGATCTTTCCTTTGAATCCAAATAGAAGAGATTGCTTCCGAAATCTCATCTTTGGTTGCGTCCATTCTAAGAATTCCTCTAATGTCGAACCCTTTTGTTGCAAAAAGACAAGTGAAAATACTGCCATTTGCAGATAGTCTTGCTCTTGAACAATCTCCACAGAAAGGATTTGAAATGGATTCTATAAATCCAATTACTTGACCTGATTCCGTGCAGAACTTTCGAGCTACGTCGCTAGGATGATTCGGTTCAATTGGTTCAAGTCTTCCAAATTCATTTTCAATAAGACTACGCATTTCATTTCCAGTCATTACATGATCTAAATTCCATGAGTTCGTTCCTCCTACGTCCATGTACTCAATAAAACGAATTGGAACATTTCGTGAAGTCATCTGTGAGATGAGCGGAATTAATTGTTGGTCGTTAATTCCTTTTTGGACGACAGTGTTTACCTTCACAGGAATTCCTAATCCAAGGGTCTTATCGATGGATGCTAGGATTGAATCGGGTGTTGAAGTGGTATCTCCCATCGATTGATAGACGTCAATATCAACTGCATCAAGTGAAACTGTGATTCTGGAGATACCTGCTTTCTTGAGTCGTTCGATAGAGTCAGAGAGGAGATGTGCATTTGTTGTCAATGCTATGTCGAGTTCTGGTGAAACCGCTCTTAACTGTTCGATGAGTTTGTGTAAGTCCTTACGAATCAAAGGCTCGCCTCCAGTAAGTCGCACTTTCTTTAGCCCAGATGGAAGAAGGGATTCAACTACGTGAACAATTTCCTCAAATGACAGAATATCCGATTTCGGAAGATAGGTATGGTTCTTGTCGAAATGCTCCCTAGGCATACAATATCGGCATCTCATGTTGCAACGGTCGGTTACTGAAATCCTCAAATCGAGTAACGGACGCTTGAAAACATCCTTGAGGACCATAACCAACCCTAGTGCCGTTGTATTGTGAATGTTTGCAAGCCTTCATCTGATAACAGATATTGGCAAGGTCATGGCAAGGGGTTGGACAAAGCGGTGGAATTATCGCGGGAAAGGGCATCGTCCAAGCCATATAGAAGCCCTAGAGGTAAAAGAAAACACAACATTTTCTGACAAAGAATGGAAACTCCCTCCTTCGAAGAGTCACTTGATACGAATGATGCACCTCTGTGCCTTGAGTAAGAATAAACACACATTAACTGGAATCACAGCCTTGGGAGAAGATCCTGAGAGTATGTCCCGTTGTCTCGAACAACTTGGTGTCAAATTTACACGAAAAGAGGATAAATTGAGCATCCAAGGACCAGGCCTTACTGGTTTTGTACGACCACCAAGTGTTTTGCATGCAGGGAACTCTGGTACCGCTTTGCGTTTCTTGATGGGGTTAGCATCAAGAACAGAACACCTTATCATGATTGACGGTGATTCGAGTTTACGGAACAGAGATCATCAAGACATCCTGAATTCACTAAGTTCCCTTGGTGTAAAATGTTCATATGGAACCGAACAGGAACGCCTTCCTGTTTTACTTCAAGGACCATGGAAAAAATATGATACAACCGTCAATACCTCCAAATCCTCTCAGCCCTTTTCCAGCTTATTGCTAGCAACAGAAGGAATAAAAGAGCCATTCACCATAGAAATAAGTTCTGAATCCGTTAGTAAAAGGCATGCTCAACTAACCATGGATTTGATGATCGAATGTGGCGCCAGCATCGAGCAGGATGGAAAAATAGTAACTGTACAACCGTGGGAATCTACGCCTCCAGAGCACTGGCAGGTGCCATCTGATGCATCCATGTTAGCATTTACAGCACTTTCTTGTGTGTTATCTAGAAGAGAGATCATAGTTGCAAATCTTCCAACAGAAAATGATTCAATAGGCCACGAAGTGTTACTCAAAAAATTGCCTGAGATTGGACTCCAATTAATTGGACATACGCTCACTCCTTCTGAAAACTACAACACTGTGGACATAAATTTAGTTGATGCCAACGACTTGTTACCTCCACTGTCTGCAATTCTTGCTCTCACAGGAGGGGGAACAATCTCTGGTGCTGCGCATGCAATGTTCAAAGAAAGTGATCGGATTGCTAAGACTGCTGAAATGCTCCAACAGTTTGGAATCGATTGCATCGTCAAAAATGATGGAATTACAATTGAAGGAAATCAGTCCATTAAGAAACCAACTTCGATGGTTCAAACATTCGGAGATCACCGCCTCCAAATGACCGCCATTCTTTTGGCAACACAGACTGGAGCAACAGTAGAAGGACCTCGCCTCCATCAAGTCGCAGACCCTTCTTTCCTAGACAGGTTTTCAACCATGCCTGCCGAAGTGCTTGTCAAGGGAGTCCAGAGAGAGTCGTAGTGCTGTTGGGCGGCCATGCACACAAGCCCATGGGTTTGGAACGTGACGCATGTCATCGAGGAGACGACGCATTTCAGCAATGCTCAACTCATCATTGGCTTTCACAGCACCTCTGCAAGCGTTGAGGAAGGCAAGGTGATCTTTTCTACGTTCAATCGTTTCAAGAGGAGCCCCGTCCTCACTTACATCTTGCAAAAGGTCGAATAAAAACGGTTGAATTTCATCTCCATCAAGAAGACGAGGTGCTTGGAGGACGTGCCATTCGTCATCGGTTTGATGCTCAAGTGAAAAGCCAAGTTCGCTCAATTTTTCCATTGAAGCATCCAAACGTGCTTGTTGAGTCAAATTGAATTGGATAACAGTGGGAACCAATCGTGGCTGAGGCTCCCAAATCGTTGGGTCGTGGCGAAGACGTTCATATCGAATACGTTCGTGTAAAGCATGTTGATCAATGAGAAGAAGTTCCTCACCGGCTTGAGCGAGAATGTATGAATCAGCAAATTGCGATAATGGTTCCATCTTTGGCAAATCATTTCCAGATAATTTCAGTGGTGATTCTTGGCTTGGAAGAATGCTGCCCCCAAGACCAGCATGTCTATGCAACGCTCGTTCTTCTTTCGACAGAGCTGGTGCCATTGGTGAAGAATCCATTCCAGGCAACGACTTTTGTGCTGATGCTGCTGTTGATTGTGGGCGTTCCTTTTCAGCACTCCCAGCAGTGTTCTCTGCAGTCTTTCCAACAAGATTGAGTTGGGTCCCTGCAGCGAGGGCCCATGCAGGTGGGGCGGACGCTTCTTGAGTTTCTTTTTGTTCCACTTTCGGCACAAGAAGTTCTTGTATTGGCTTTTCTATAGATTGTGAAGATAAACCTTCAAGCCCTTGAAGTTCACCACTGGAATCAGGTTGAGTTGGGGAAGAAGCAAGTGTATGTGCAATGGCTCGCTCAAGACGCTCAAGGACACGCCAAGAATGACGCAAACGCACTTCACGTTTTGTGGGATGCACGTTTACATCAACTTCGTTAGCTGGCACTTCAAGGTGAAGAACGGTTACTGGATGTCTTCCTTGCATTAATCGAGTACGATATCCTCTCCGAATAGCCTGATGAAACGGCGTTGATGCAACTGGCCTGCCGTTTACAAGAATGTGAATTTCATCTCCTTTACCTCTCGATATATCTGGGGTACTGATGTAACCTGACCATGTTTCATCACCAGGAACGCTTGCATCGTCCTCTGGTTGTTGAAGGGGAAGAAGAGATGACGACTGACCTCCTAATACATCATACAAACGATCTTCAATCGTTTCTACTTTGGGCAAATGGAGCGTAGAACGACCATCAATAGTGCATCGGAAACCGACAGTGGGATGGGCAATTGCATGAGCGACGACAACCTCAACGATTCGTGCATGTTCTGTGGCAGGTCGGCGTTGAAAACCGAGTCGAACAGGAGTATTCTCGAACAGATGCTCTACGGTTACAATGGTTCCTTTAGCCATTCCAGATGGCTCAAGACCAGCCTTATTCCCGTCCTCCATTTGTATGCTACGACCTTCTTTCCCATCAGGTCTTGAAGCAACTGTAAGTTTTGAAACCATACCAATACTTGCAAGCGCCTCTCCTCTGAAACCAAGCGTGTAAATTTCGTTGAGATCTTCTGGCGACTTCATCTTAGAGGTTGCATGCCTATCGAGAGAAAGGGCTAGATCA
The DNA here is from genome assembly GCA_018666575.1 of Methanobacteriota archaeon. Taxonomy (GTDB): domain Archaea; phylum Thermoplasmatota; class Poseidoniia; order Poseidoniales; family Poseidoniaceae; genus MGIIa-L2. The sequence continues at coordinate 7,085 of JABIYX010000185.1, forward strand.
TCTTCGTGAATTCCACTTCCGTTGTCCTCAATCTGTATTTTATCGAATCCACCTCTCTCAATGACAACATGAATCGACGTTGAGCCTGCATCAAGTGAATTCTCAAGAAGTTCTTTGACAACTTGTGCTGGACGTTCTACGACCTCTCCTGCTGAAATATGGCCGATGGTTTTCTCATCGAGTTGCTGGATTCTGTTTGGTTCGTTCATAGAATCATTCCTCTAACTGATTTTGAAGAGTCTCTAAGAGATTGTAAGCATCTCTCGGGGATATATCATCAAGATTGATATCAAGTAATTTGTCTAATACAGATTGTTGAAGGTGGGAAGGCCCAGAAGGTGTAGATTCTGTGGTCTGCATTGCCGCTGCTGCGAAATATCCCATTAACGATGATTGACCAGCTTCTCGGGTCTGAGGCGCTCCATCTCGCCCAGCCTTTGCCCCCTGGGCTTGCTGTTCGAGAAAAGCGAGAAGGTCAGAGGCTCGTTCGACAACAGGCCGAGGCAAACCCGCAAGAGCAGCCACTTGAATCCCGTACGATTCATCGCATGGGCCATCAGCAACCGTGTGGAGGAAATGAAGCGTCCCATCTTTTTGAGCCACTTGAACATGAACATTTGCTAAACCGTTAATCTCAGATTCTAATCCAACGAGTTGATGATAATGCGTAGCAAAGAGACTACG
>JABIYX010000190.1 GCA_018666575.1 Methanobacteriota archaeon
CAGCAATATCGATCGGGTGCTCTCCTTGCTGGAGAGATGAAGCAACTTTGTATAGACCGTGCTACTGAATGGCTTTCAAACCATCAAGAGAAGAAAGATGAAACAGCCCATCTCGTAGATGAGTTCTTCGATACGAACTCACTTTGAGAAAACTGCTGGGTCTGGTCCAACAGGCAAGCGAGTTAATTCTTCTGAAGTTAAATCACGATCGACTGCATCTGGATGGAGGATTTGGGATAATCCGTGTGGATCAAGGAGTTCAATATGGAGGCCATCACCTTCCAGACCTGCTTTTTGGAGTCGGTTAAGCATGTGCTGTAGAGTTTTCAAGTTCTCTTCCTCGTTATCCTCTAGATCTTTCATGACCATTTCAACAATCTTGATGAATCGATTGAGTAGGCCTTCCATGTTTGTTACATAACCTGTAGCGTTACCTCCTGGATTGACTTCAAGATCGAGTTCTGGAATGCATACTGTACAGGAGGACGATCGTATGACTCGGGCATTAAGATCTTTCTCGGAAGTAATTTCAAAGTTCCAACCCCCTGGCTTTCTTCCTTCAGCAGGGATGAAGTCAGTTTGTCTCCATCCACATGCATGACAAAGAACAGTCACTTGGGTGTGCTCTCCAAAATAAGGGATTTCATCCACATGAGCCATCATTCCAAGTTCACCTTCCACTTGGCACATTGGGCATGGCATTTCGATTGCTTGTTCTTCCATCAAAGCCCTCCAAGTCGTTCTGCTTCATCATTGAATGCTTCATCCTCAAGTCCGTTAAGTCCAACACATCCAGGTGGTAAGAGCATAACTCTGGTTTCTGTGATCTGAACGATCTGGCCGCCCATGTCATTTTCAACAAATAAATGGAGGCGAGCCAACACGTTGGTTACTTCTTGTTCCCTGTTCATGAGCCGTGCCATTTCCACCAATGCTGCATGTCCATCTGAAACCCAATCGAGTAATGTATCGACTCCTGTCATATCGATTAACGTTGCACGGTGTAAGACCATGCCTCCATCGTTCATTGGGATTGGTGGGTTCGGGAATCGCTTCCCTAGATTATGAAAAATTCCTGTGCTTGGAGGTGGTGTTACGTCTTTGGCAACAGTGCTTGAACTACTTGGCATGGAGAATGTACGCAGTGGTTTGCCAGCGGTTGGTGGTTTCTCGTTCGATAAATCAATCATGTCGGGGACGTTATCTGAACTTGCAGGTTCTTGATTCATGAAATCATCGAGTGAGAACTGCCCTTCATCAGGTTCAGAGGGGCGTTTCCTTGCCATGGTTCTAGCCTAAGTACGGTGGCACAAGAATGCTTTCTTTGTTGATGATGAAAAATGATGCTTTCCAAACGGCGAGTTGATAAGGGGCCTGCGGTAGGGTGAGATTGCAGACCCCGCAGTTCATATGGGGTGGCAATCAGGTGAGAAACATGGAAGCACAAGATGGTGTATTGAAAACTGGAACAAGCACAGTAGGAATTACCTTCAAGGGAGGTGTCGTTGTTGGCGCCGATCATCGAGCAACAATGGGTCACTTTATCGCAAACAAAAGCGTACAGAAGCTCTTCAAGATCGGGGACAATCTCGCTCTGACAACTGCTGGTCTTGTTGGCCATGCACAATCACTCTCCCGTACTCTTGCTGCTGAAGTTTCACTCTATCAACTTCGAAGAGGACAAAACATGACCGTGAAGGGCGCTGCAACATTCACTGCTAACCTTCTCTCAGGTCGCCCTCATTGGGTTCAACTCCTCATCGTTGGTGTTGATGCAGATGGTTCTCACGTCTATTCCATCGACTCTGCTGGCGGTTCAATTCCAGATGTATACTGTGCAACAGGTTCAGGATCTCCGTACATGTACGGTGTTCTTGAAGACGGCTTCTCCGAAGGAATGAACCGTGCAGATACAGTTCGCCTCGCTGCCCGTGCGCTCAGTGCCTCTGGCCAAAGAGACGCAGCCTCTGGAAACGGAATGGACCTCGCAGTTATTACGGCAAAGGACGGATACGTCCCAGTCGAGCAATCAGAAATTGATTCTCTTCTCAAGAAGAAGTGAAGTCACTCATACTCCCGCGGCATAGCCGTATTCCTATGGATATGCGTAGCGTGCTAAGTTGCGGTAGGAGATGTAGTAATGCGATTAACCTTCAAGGAAATCAAAGATGAGATAAGCAAGATTGTACCTCGTGGTATTGAGTACAAAGCGGATTTAGAAGCTGGCGATATTGCGATTTTTACAAATGAAATTGATAAGTTCGTTGGTTCAGAAGGACTTGCGGGAAAAATCTCGAAGAAAATCAAGCGTAGAGTCGTTATGCGTCCGAATGCTGAAATTGTCATGGACAAAGAAGAAGCAACTGCAGTCATCAATGAACTTGTACCAGAAACTGCGGACATCTCTGAGCTATTCTTTGATCCTTGTATTTGGAAAGTCATCATACAATGTAAGAATCCATCCGAGGCTGTTGGTCGAAGAGGCGCAATTGCCAGAGAAATCAGAATGAAGACTGGGTGGGAAGTTACCGTCGAAAGAACTCCGCCAATCATCTCCAAGACTGTACGTGACATCCGTGGGTACCGAGAAGCGAATGCAGAAGAACGCAGAAAGTTGCTTAGAAACTTCGGTTTGAATATCCACAGACCAAAACGACCTGGTTCAACTTGGGCTCGTGTAACTGCACTTGGATCTTACCAAGAAGTCGGACGTGCGTGTCACTTTGTTACGACAAACGAATCAAGAATTATGGTTGACGTTGGTGTTAACATCGCATCGGATACCGATCCTATGCCATACTTCACCGCACCGGAAGCTCTTCCATTGGAACAAATCGATGCAGTTGTTCTAACCCACGCTCACTTGGATCACGCTGGAATGCTTCCTGTTTTGTTCAAGTATGGTTATCGAGGTCCTGTCTTCTGTACGCCTCCAACTCGTGACTTGATGCTGCTTTTACAAACCGATTACCTCAAGGTTGGTGGGTCTGAAGGAAAGCGTGCCCCATACGATATGGAAGATATTCGTATGTGCATGCGTCACGTTGTTGATGTTGATTGGAATCAAACCACGGACATTGCTCCTGATGTGAAAATGACATTCTCTAATGCAGGTCACATTCTTGGTTCTTCAGCGGTTCATCTCAACATTGCTGATGGAAAGCACAACATTGTTTTCTCTGGCGATCAAAAGTTTGAGAAGTCCTGGCTTTTCGATGCTGCTAACACTCGTTTCCCTCGATGCGAAACACTCGTGATTGAATCAACCTATGGAGCTGCTGGCGATTATCAACCATCTCGTGAAGAAGCCAATCAAGAACTTCAGGATATTGTGACACGTACCTTGCAAAGAAACGGTAAACTGATTTGTCCTGTTTTCGCTGTTGGCCGTTCTCAAGAAGTTATGATTGCAATCGATGATCTCTTCCGTTCAGGCGCTGTCAAACCAGTCCCTGTATGGCTTGATGGTATGATTCAGGAGGCTACTGCCATTCACGCAAGCCATCCAAACTATCTCACAGCAGCTCTAAGGAAATCCTTGCAACAAGATGATGGAGAGAATCCATTTACAAGCCCTTGGTTCAGAACTGTTGAAGGAGCACAACGGAGAGAAAGCATCGTTATGGACACAAGCCCATGCATCGTTCTTGCTACATCGGGTATGCTGAATGGAGGTCCAGTCATGAATTACTTCCAGAATTGGGCACATGAAGAGCGAAACTCACTCTGCTTTGTAGGATATCAAGCAGAAGGTACCTTGGGTCGTCGTCTCCAGAAAGGATTTGGAGAAGTTCCAATGATCATTGATGGCCGTACTGAAATCGTCAAGGTTGGTTGTGAAATGGCCACTATCGATGGATTCAGCGGGCACTCTGACCGACGCCAATTGCTTGCTTTCGTCGATTCAATGAATCCTAAGCCTCGTAACATTATTTGTCATCACGGTGATTACTACAAGTGCAGTGAACTTGGAAAAGAGTTGAGAGACAAGTATCGATGTCGAACCTACGCTCCAAAGAATCTTGAAACAGTTCGAATTCTGTGAAGCCAATTGCTTTCTTCAGATGTCGAGAGCATTGTAGCCTTCTTGCATCCAATGGAATCCTTTGATGGTCCATTGAAGCAACGCTTCAACGTGTTTGTCAGTAAGGCCTGCAGCTGCTGCAACCTTGAGTAGAACAGCTCGTTCTGAGGGTTCGACTTCACGATCAGCCATGGTCATCAAGCATATGTCTCTCAGAGCAAGTTTGATCGAACGAGGATTCATTGCAGCAAGATGCTTGTCGAGGTTAAGGTTTGAACTCAGTTTCTTTCTGAGTTGTTCTTTTCTCTCTGGAGAAAGAAGAGTTGCTCCAAGACGTTGCTCGAAGAAGGCCATCTCTGGCTTGGAGATGTTGTTGTCAACACTTGCTAGGTAAGCAAGAAGTTGAGCATATTGGAATCGTTCAGACGGTTCCATTTGGTGAACAATGTCGTGAAGCATGCCCACTCCTCATCACCGCCATTGATGAGTATTTTGGTTAAGAACAGATGGAAAATTCACATAAGGTTGGTTCGTTTAGCATAGGTTAAGGGGTTCACCATGTCAAAACAAACCATCTCTCTTTTTCTTGTTCTTCTCTTGTTCGCTCCACTGATGAATACTGTGAGTGCGGGTGAAGGTGATGGACCTGCTCTTGAAGCAAAAAACTTCACTGCAGTCGTCGATTCAGATGACGAAACAACAACCTTGACTTGGGGTAACATCGACACAAACGATTACCTTATTCTCACTGACCTTACCTTGACAAACTACTCGCTTTATCGTTCAGATGAACCACTCAGCACATCGAATTACATGGAAGCACAACTCATCGCTGATGAGATACAAGCGTGTCTTCCTGCAGACAGTCTTACCGAATGTAAGGAACGTATCCATTCAGTTACGAACGCCATACCTCCTTCGACCAATGGAAGTTTCTACTACGGTGTCGTCAGTACGCTCCAGAATGGAACAATCATCAGTAATTTCACTGCTGGCGATTCAGCGCTTAATCAACCAATTCAGGAGTATGGATCTCCAATTTCATCACCTTATGCTCTCCAAGGTTCCTATGACGTCTTGAATGCAACAACCACCTTGTCCTGGATTGATATTGCAACCGTTGATTCTTCTTTGTCTCAGACTCACACGACTTCTATTTGGAGCCATACAATCGCTGCAACTTCAACCAACTGGGATTCTTTGGCTAAGATAGAGGTTGCTTCAAATCTAAGTTCTGACATGACACAGTACGATATCGTTCACCAACAAGAAGTAAGCCAAACCATGTTCTACACAGTACTGCATTACTTCGGAAGCGAATCTGATTCCCGCCTCTTGTCTGGAAACACCTTGACTCAAGGAATTGTCGAGGACAACACTGGTTCTTCAATTACTGGTACTCTTGTCGCTTCATTCGATTCAACAACGTCAATCACATCTCTTGACTGGAACGGGTCGACAATTGAAGATGAAAACCATACGCTTCACATTTGGAGAAGTCCTTCACCAATCGTGGATGTTTCCTCTGATGAGGTAACTGAACTCGCTCAATTAGAAGCAAATGCAACAGAGTACAACTACTCCGTAGAATCAAGTTACAGTGGAGAGAGTTACTATCTTGTTACTCTTTCAGATCAACTTGGAAATCAACAATCGAACTATGCTATTGCACCTAGCGCAGCAGTATTTGAATACACACTTATCCCAGAAGAGAACATCATCGATGACATTAGTGCAACCTTCTCACAAGGAAGCACTCTCGTGACATGGACTGACATTACAGGACATCCTGAGGCATTGTACCAAGTATGGCGGTCCTCAGTTAGCAGAATCAACACGAGTTCATTGTCAAGTAGCAATGTCGAATTACTTGCCGTGGTTGACACAGGTGAAGAGCACTACAACAACACGATTTCTGCCGGCACCTCTGAAAATGCATGGTATGCAGTTACCGTAATCGCTTCCTTTGGGACACAAAATGTGACCTATGCTCAGACAAACATCACCATGTCTTACAACTCGATGATGTTACCAATCGTTGAAGATACAACTGCTCCAGATGCACCACTCGCACTTGATACAGAATATTTCGCCAATGGAACAACTCAACTTCGTTGGGCTGGACGCACCGATGAAGTTGGAACTGAATGGGCTCTCTATCGAAACTTGAACAGTGATTTGTCTGATGAGTCATTGTGGGTCGCCGTTGGTCAAAAGATGAATGAAGGTTCATCTGTCCACATGTTGTATGTCGATACGGTTGCTCAAGAAGGCGAACTTGTTACTCCGGTCTATGCTATCGGAGGAGTCGATGCATATGGAAATGCAATCGAATTTTCGAACTGGAAATTGAGCACTTCTGTAAAGGAAGATCGTCAATCACCTCAAGCACAACTCAAGTTGTTTGATTCTTCACAATCATTGGAGACAAGTCGATGGTTTACGGGTGGTGAAGACGCAATATTCTCCAATCTTGAATCTGATAATTATTCTATTCAGTTTACGCTTTCAGAAGATGTTGTTTCGGTTACATACGTACATTCAACTCAATCCCAGTTGCAAGTGCTTGATTTGAACCAGGCAAATCCACACATTGACGTTGCAATCATGGATTCTATAGAAAATATATCGTTTACGTTTACAGTTACGGATCAGGCAGGAAACACAATGTCATTCGACACGATGTTCTGCACAACTTGTTTGATTGAGCCTCAAGTGATCTTTGAACCATCCGATACTGCTGATGACGATGTGGATAAGAAGAAAGGAAAGGGTTCCGATTCAAATGAGAACCTTTTGATTGGTGCAGGTGCATTAATTGGTGTTCTCGTGCTCTTACTTCTTGTTCGTAAACCTGCAAAGAAAGCACCAAAGGGCTTGCCCTCTGTTGAAGAAGATGCATGGTTTGGAAAATACGTTTCCTAAGGTTGGAACAGATTCTAAAGAATCGGTATCTCAAAATCAGACGAAATCAAATCTGGTAATTCCTCACCAGTTGGTTGATTTTCTTTGAGATGTCCATCCTTTTCAGTAAGCACTCCTGCAGTGCTTCTTCTGTCTTCTATATCTCTTGCATCAAATAAAAAATATCCAAAACCCATCAGAATAGTTGCGCCAATGATTGGAACAATGACCAACGTTGACTCACTGTTCTTGAACAACATGACTGCTCCAGTTGCCAATAAGCCGACTGCTGAGGCCATAAGCAGCATTCGTGAGGCATTCGCCATATCACAGTCGAAGAAGTGATTCGACATAGCATTTCGTTCAATGCGCTCATTATGGACCACGTTATTCATGAACCGATTGGACTCTCTGGAAACATGGCGGGACAAGAAGGTGGCTCCAAATCCTCTCGTGGATGGCTCATGACTGCAGTTGCTCCATGGGGAGAGAACGGGGAAGATGCATTCGATCAAGGCCTCGTTGAACTCGGTCTTGGCGATGCTCGATTAATTCAAGTTCAGGGTGCAATGCTGCCTCTTGGTTTCAACATCGTTCCTCCTGAAGCGTTGCCTATGGGTTCCCTTGTCGAATGTCATCTTGCGACTGCATACGCTTGGTCTGGTTCTACTGCTTGTGCAGGAGTCGGCTATGCTCTATGTGAAACGCCAGAAGGCGAAGAGTGTGCAATAGTTGCAACAATTACAACCGAAGCAGACTATGAAGAAACTGTTCTGCTTTTGCGAAGAAATATTCAGAGAAAACTGGCATCTCGTGATTTAGAAGTTGTCGCATTTGATGTGGCAGTTGATGAAGTAACAGCCGGACCGGATCATCACGGTGTTGCAATTGCAGCTTTGATTCTACCAGACTCACTGAGAATGGCAGGTCGAGGAAGAACGGGTCCTATTCGAGGCGCACTCACTCGCAGTGCTGAGCCTGAAAAGAAGCGTGTTGATACCAAAGCACCAGCTGCTCCTGCTCTTCGTCCAGGTGGCCAATCTCAAAAGAAAGGTCTAGATTTCCGTTTGTGAATCTTCATAGTCTGTTGGCCTGAACCTCCCTTATGGAGAAGTGGAGTGTTGTACGATGTCCTGCTTGCAAAAATTGTCATGGGACCCGTACTCGTGCTCGGCAATGCCCTCACTGCGGCCAAACGCTGGCCAGTACTACCCCAGTCGTAGCAACTGCTGATTCAGCGGCTCAATTGAGGATTGAAGTTGCGTTGGCAAATACTCCAAAAGAAATTCGAGACGAGCTTCGAATCAAACTTGAAGCATCGCAAGAACCACTTGTTGCAATTAATTCTACATCACCTCGTCGATTGTATGCTCTAATGGTTGACCAAGCAGGTGAAGCCGGTATTATTCGTCGGAGAGATGTTGAGGATGTTCTGAATAAAGTCGACACCGATTTGGATGCTGATGACCTCTTAGATCAACTTGAGATTAATGGGACCATCATTCGTCGACAAGACGGAACCTGGCAACTCCTTGAGTGAAGTTCATATGCGGAATGGCTTCCCCCAAACTAAGGGCGTATGGGTTAGTTTGGCCTATACTCGGGCGTTTGGGACGCTTGGACCCAAGTTCAAATCTTGGTACGCCCACCATCATAACGGTGCATAGCGAGTCGATCGACTCGATGAGCAACCCACCAAAACACTGGTAGGGACAAAACTCCAAGAGGATATGTCGTTGCGTAAAAGAGACTCGCATATCCGAGAAGGTATGTTGTGAATGCTATCCACATGAGAGGAGAGGATTTCAAATGACGAAAACATCGTTTATGATGCTCTTTGGTCATCATCAATCCTACATTCCAGAAGAAACGCTTGGGCTTAATCCCAGATATTTCACTACCATAAACAGCTCGAACCGGTACGTCCCTGATGTTCCAGCCTTGAGATGAGAGGTGGATTAACCAATAGTTCGGATAACCATAGCCCTTCCATGAGTTGTTCCAATTCCATTGTTTGAGAAGAGTAGATGAGGATGCGGTGTACCCGCATTGTGGGTCGGTTGTCTTTTTCCCAGTTGCTAATGTCGTCAACCAGCCAAGAATCTTAGAGGCTCGTCGTCTTGATTTTGGCATTTGTTTGATATCAGCAGGATTCATCATTCGATTTCCTTTTACAAAATCCACATCACCTATTAGGATTGGATGAAGGAGTGATTTCAAGTTGTCTGGGTCCATTTGCCCATCCCCTGCCATGACGACGCTAATGAATGGATGTTGCAGAGATTTTAGTAGATGTTGATGACCAAGATCGATGGCTCCTCCGACGCCTATCCCATCGGTTTGGAGAATGGTTTTGTCAAATGTAGTTTGGGCTTCTGTCGCTCGTAATTTTGTACCATCAGTCGAGCCATCATCAATTACAACAGCCATGTCGATAAACCCGGGCAGAGTTTCCAAAACCGATTGAATGTGTTTCTCTTCGTCACGTGCAGGAATGACAACACCGATGTATCGTCCTTCCAGCATGTACATTCCAATCGTTCGTCCACAAAAGGGGTTGTGTCTCAGTCCACTTGAGGGAGAGTTGAAAGGTAGGACGTCGACCAGAGGTTGTGGTTAAAGGCACGTTACGAGTAATTGGCGTCGGACAAGATATTGAACTTCGAGTCGTATCTTTTCTCACCCGAGCACGTCAGGTAACAGATGATGTGGTCTTTATTGACCTTGGTTCTGAAGATGAAACCAAAATTCTTGTCGAAGAAATAGGCTGTACATTACTCGAAACCAAAGAAAACGACTTGCAAAACATCTCGAATGTTCTTATTGAATCTGACCTTGATCCTGTTGACAATTATTTAATCATCAACGTGAATAAAGAGTGGTCATTACGAGAATTCCCGCTTCATCTCAATCGTTCAAGAGAAGGCTGGGATGTCTATGTGGGGCTTGTTTCGGATTCAGGTGATGTTGATACGCCTTCGGAAAGTGTTCTTTCTCAATCTAATTTCCAGCACGCTTCATTGAGCAATGAAGGTTTGAAAGAACTTTCCAATTCTTTGGATTCAAGTACTGCTCATGACCTCTCCGATAACCTACGGGTACGCATTGTACAATCAACAGCTTTGCCGACACTTCCTCAAAGAGAATCGCTTGCAACGGCTTCCCGATTTGCTCAATTATTCATGTGGATGATTCAATCGAGACATCCGTTGTTCTTATTCGGTATTCCAGGATTGGTATTGTTTATTCTTGGTTATCGTCTGTCGGGCGGTGTTGTTGATACATTCACTGAATTGACGACAGAGTCACTTGGGGTCACCTTTGCAACAATTGCTATGACTTTATTTGGCCTCTTTGCCATGATGATCGCTCTGATGCTCTATATTATGGGTAAGCAAGTTGAGCAGATACAGGCCCAATACGAATGGCCAAATAAGGAGTGATTCGATGATTGGATTGATTTGTTTAGATATGGACCGTGTACTCGTAGATCATCTTTCGACTTGGCAATTTGTATACGATAACCTAGGCATCAATAATGATGAATCCTTTGAACTGTACAATCAAGGTCTACTTGATGAATGGGATTGGATTAAGCTCGATGTGGCTTTAATCAAAGATAGTTGGCTCGAGAAGCACGGTTTTCCAATAAGCGATGCAGACTTGCGTGACTGTATGGATGGTATGCCTATGATGAAAAATTACAAACTTCTCATTCAAGAATTACTTGATGATGGTCATCATGTGGCCATTGTAAGTGGTGGCTTACAACAAACTGCTCGTGATATTTCAACTCTTTTTCCAAGCGATAAGAAATGGAAGAGGCGCTGGGGTGGTATCGATCGTCATACTTCCAAGCGCCTCGCAAATGGGTTTGATACTCGATTACACGTGTTCACAAATGGTTGGACAGTAGGTTCAGAGAATGCAGATGGTTCATTGCCTATTGCAGATTATGGGCGTTATCAAGTTCAAATGGATGGAAAAGGAGCTCTTGTTCGTATGCTTCAGAGAAGGTTGGGAGTTGAATCCAATCGGATCATTGCAGTTGGTGATTCTGCTGGTGATATCGGTATGTTTGAGGAAGCTGCACATGCAATCTGTTTCAATCCTTGGGATGAGCGACCTATTCCTTATGCCAACGAGGTAATCCATGAGAAAGATTTGTCTCTGGTTCTTCAATCCTGTCAATCGTTCCTACAGGCCAACCAATGAAGGGTTTACATTTTTGTACTCAGTGATTGTAAGGCTAATGATGAGAAGGAGTTTGACAACTGTTATTATCGGAATTTTGTTCCTTTCAATTACATCTATCACTCCTCATTCTTCTGCTCAAGTTCCTACTGCATCAGTTACAATCGAATGCGAACCTAGCGTAAATGGTTCCAATGTTATGATTGATGTAGAGCCCGGTTCTGATAACTACGGTTCTGCGATTTGTACTGTATCAAACCCAACTGCTTATACAGAAAAGGTGGAAATTGAAGTTACTTCAGATGTCTTATCGCATTCTGCTCCGGGTTCAATATATGTTAGTCCTAACTCGGAAGAGGAATTTACATTGGGTCTTTCTGGTCAAACAGCAATGCGAACGGATACCTTCGAAATTTTAGTAAAGGCAACAGTGAGTGAGTTAAGCGGTTTGCCGCCTGTGAATGCAGCCTCTTCCGAAGCAAGCGTGATTGCCGAAGCCATACATTATGGTGGATGCTCATTGGAACTTGTTGAATCGGTAAGTGTATTCGCCCCTAGTGATGAATTCTTTCTTGATATCAAAATCAATAACCTAGGTAATGGTTTAGATACGTTCGACATCAGTTTAGATCCAGCATATCAACTATCGCTTGAAGACTCTGGATTTGTCCTATCACTTTCAACTACAAGGGTTCAGCTTTCTCCTGAATCCCCGACTACAGTTGTGAGTCTTAACGTAAAAGCGCCATCCTCCTTGAGTGATGCTTCAACCTCCGATGGAGATCTTTTACGAGAAACGTTCACTCTAATTGTAAATCTTGAATCAGCCACAGGATGTGCGAATAGTGATTGTAATCATCATTCAATTGAACCACTTCTGATTCTAGAGAAAGAGGGTTCAGAGGTTTCTGGAGATATACTTGGTATTGATGATGGGAATGGCAGTGTGTATCTTCTTTCTGCAAGTGTTTGTATTATCCTTATTCTGCTTGGCTACATCTTTTTCCAACGTTCTTCAAGGTGATGCTTTTGGCTGATTCAACCTTGTTTAACCGAATGCGCGAAAGTCCCTTATTTCGATCATTTATGCTCTATTCTGCTTTTCGTGC
>JABIYX010000056.1 GCA_018666575.1 Methanobacteriota archaeon
AATGCATTACTGCTTTGCCCACACACCTGCCTCGCAGGCTTTGAGGATGTCAAGTTCGGATTGCCTGTAAAGGTAATGAAAAGTTCAATGATTGTTCGAGTTCTAACTTCAGTCGGGCGTACAGAAGGGGATGTCACTTGGGTCTCGTGTAAACTTGTATCTGATTTGACCAACTCCGATGGTGTTGTCTTTGGTGAACGTGAACATCATCAAGCAACTGTTCGACTCGTCTCTAAGTCAGAAGACCTCAGTGAGTTCCTGGAATCAGAAATAACAGCACTCCCAACGATTGGAATTCCTCCTGTCGGACGACTCGAACATCATGCCTCATTCATCTATCTGAGATATTTCCATGGACCTCGATTCCAATCCCATGGTGGCGTGTTGCGAGGTATTGGTGACTCAAGCCAACCTGGTGTGGATGGCATTGCATTAATGCGGCACCAACTCCCTGCGACGGATCAATTCGCTCTTGAGCGAGAAGGAGAGGATGTCCTTCTCGAAGCATTGCCTATGCTGATTGAAGCAGGTTTCCAGAATGCAGGGCTCGTTGCAATGGAATCTGAAGGGTTCAGTAGTTTACCTGTTGGAATCGATTGGTCAACAATGCTACGTGTTCCTGAGAAAGATGAGAAGTTGCGCTTACGTTCTGTACGTACTCACGTTGAAGATGCCGGAGTGACGGTTCATGATGTGTTGATTATCGGTGATGATGATGCTCCTGTTGTAGCTTTGAAGGGGCTTCGATTGAAGGCGATGGCGCCTGTCCCAGAGGATCAAAAATTCACACTCGAACGATGAGGGTGATGTGTTGAACGCCGAATTCGATTTTATCGAAACGGAACACAACATCCGTTTACTGGTTGCCACTTGTCAAATAAGGGAAATGGATCCCTCTTCATTGACACTAATTGATTGGGATGAGATTCGTACATTCAAGACCGATAAGCGAAGAGATGAGCACCTCAGTGCCCGATGGTTGCTTGAACAAGCATTGCATGAATGGGGGCTTAGTGACCTTTCAGCTTTGATGATATCAAGAACTGAAGAAAGAGCTCCATACCTCAAGATCATTCATGGGATGTGGGTTCAGTATCCTTTACCCAGTATATCGATATCTCATAGTGACGGTCTTGCTTGTGTTGCTCTTATCCAAGAAGGTTGGACAATAGGGCTCGATGCTGAACCATTGAACCGTCCTCCCAAGCCTGCAGTGTTTGATATGATGGCGAAAGGAAAAGAATTGGAGCGATTGAATGAAGGAGAACTTGATCCATTATTGGCTTGGACTGGGAAGGAAGCCATTCAGAAAGCTCTCCGAATGGGGATGCATTTTAACCCTCGTCAAATCGAAATTCCAATTGGAGGTTTGAATAAAGAAATTTTAATTGGAAATTCAAAAATTCAATTGAATAATTATCCAAATGGAACGCATAAAATCATGCTTGCGTACGGGAAGGATTCAGCCCCCATACGATCTCCTGAAGAGACTCTTCTAGAAGCAACAAGAGATGCAATGAATTCTGGAGAATCATGGGGCGTGGGGTGTTCCACTACTCGAAACAATATTTGATTCACTTATTCCAAAATCTGCTCGATTCCCATTCTAATCCTAACAGAATACCAATTTCAGTGAGAATCACATAATTGAACAACAAGTAGGTTAGGTATGCAATCACGATTACCAAAAGAGACGTGTTCACGACCTTCCTTCTCTGTCGCTTTACGTCATCGAATGTACAGATTCCACGGTTTCTAAAATACATAACAAGACCTATGATTACGAAGAGACCTGACAATCCCAACATTGTCGGTCTGAACCACCAGTAACTCCCTGTTCCCCAGTACAATGTGTCGGAGAGTGCAGCAGCGCTACTTACGCTTGCTAAACCAAACATGACCAGTATTACGCTCGGTAAACAACACATGGAGGCGATTATTGTTGATGTAGAAATCAACTTGATGAGGGATTTAGAGTCTCCCTCTCGTTCTTCCATAGAGTTTACATTCTCTTCTCACGAATAAACAATTGTTCAAAAACAAGATGCAAAAAGACCACTTTCAGATGGATTAGAATAGACTTGAAGAGGCAATACTGGAGTTCCATCAGACCATTTACCCATATCCGAAAGCAATGAAGTGTCAATGAGGTTTGCATAGGCAAAGTCAGCAGTATTCAAGTCACCTCTGCTATGTGCTACGACCCAATCTGCTTGAGCGTCGACTCTACGATAAAACGCCCAATCAGCAAGTGTATCGTGGGCTTCATTAGCTGGGAGATAATGTGTTGCAACAAGCCGAGGGAATCCATAACGATCGCTCGGTATGTAGATCAGCAGTGTATGATTATCATCGACATCATCAAACAGTTCCATATGGTGCACACTATCGCATTGCCCAACTGTCATATCATCCTCAGTCACAACAAGATGGACTAGGGTATTCTCTGGGAGATTTGTGTAATTTGGTAACCATTCTTCCTGCACAGGCCTTGCCGCAGCCATCTCAGTATCGACAACTAGGGTTTCATTTCCCCATTGCTTATTTTGAGCCATTTGTAAGACTTGAAGCGAATATGCTCCGCCAAGGCTATGCCCTCCTATCCACAAATGCTGAGGGAGGATTTTGAGATCACCTAATGTTTCATCGACAACACTGTCCCTTGTTGTATCATCGATACGTTCCTGCAACAGATCCATTGCTGATTGAAGAGCGTGCATTCTCGGGACATGGTGTGGCCAATTTGACATGCCATCTTCTTCAACCAGGGTGAAGGTATCTGCTTCTTCGGGACGGACATCTGTTGGATATTGGATGTATGCAACAACCATACCTTTTCCAACCAAATGGTCAATCCAATCTGTGTAAGAATCGATAGATGGGTTCTTGAATGCGTGGAGCAGGATTGCTAGCGGTACACCTTCAATGCCGGGGTCTTCAGGAAGTTGAGGGAGATGGAGATAAACCGAGAAATCAATATCCTCTTCAGTCGGTCCTTGGATATCCGATACGAGTTCAGGAATAGGATAGAGATATTGAACACGCGTAGAGTCAAATGGTCCTGGTTGTGCTCCATAGCCCATAGCAGGTGCGTCTGGAGGAGAAGGAGCGATTCCAATCAGAGCAGGTATGCCTGGCATAACTAGCCAAGCAGCAAAGAAAATTGTGCAGAGGTGAAGAATTGTATAGGTTTTGTCAGTTTTGCTTTGTTCACGTTTAGGAAGATGAGGGGATCCTCGTACTGCGATTGCCGCAGCGAGAAGAAGAACACCGTAAATGGTCGGAAGGAGTAAAAAGGCTCCACGAATGTAACGAATATCCATGAGTAGGAAGATAATCCATGAGGCAAAAACAGCTCCAATCAGCATCATGAGGCCAAATATTGCCAACGGATGCAAATCTGTACCTTTCTGCTTTCGAAGAGCAATCCATATGCTCGAGGCCAAAATGAGTGCTGACACAATCGCAATCGCAGCGATATGCTGACGTAAGAAGAATGTCCAAGCAAGCGTACGTATCGCCTGTGGCCATATTGCATTTTGAACAGGTTCCCCGAGAAGCAGCAGATAAATCGATTCAGCTAAGGCAATCATCGCACCAAGTACGAGTGCAGCAGGATGGAGGAAGGGTGATTGAACGACTCTCTGATAGAGACCTAACGTTTCCTTAGTCTCATCCTCCATATGCTTAGGAACGACCTCGAGTTCAAAAAACGTCGTTCTCAGAATCAAGCATTGACATTGCGAACTTCAGGTGTCTGATCTGCAATCATAAATTCGAGCATTGCAGCCCACATCACAAATTCCATACTTTTCTTGAGCTCATCTTCTCCACCAACGACCTCAATCATGTTGTCAAGTGTGTCATCCGGTGAGTGGTAGGCACTGTAATCTGAATCATATGCCCCGAGATGGAAAATTGTTTGAGCCCCAAGGTCACGGAAGGTGACGTGGTCAGAGCGACCGAATGTATCCTCGTGAACA
Organism: Methanobacteriota archaeon; assembly: GCA_018666575.1. Classification (GTDB taxonomy): domain Archaea; phylum Thermoplasmatota; class Poseidoniia; order Poseidoniales; family Poseidoniaceae; genus MGIIa-L2. The sequence continues at coordinate 3,984 of JABIYX010000056.1, forward strand.
TCCATGACGAGGTCCTCATGTTCTGGCCAATGTTGGTCGCAACCTGCACCGTAGGTGCCTTCGATGCGCATGTCCATTGGTGCGCCAAGAATGTCTCTGTGGACGTGGTCGAGAACGCTTGTAATCTCAACATCTTGTACTTCAGGGTCAATATCTGGTCCAGACCAAGCATGGTAAGGATAAGGCTCTCCAGTTGGTTTTATTGCAGGATAAGAGATTCCCATCATATCCATATTAATGTAGAAACGAAGTTCCTTGTCTGTTGGTAGGCAATAGTCACAATCGTTGTTTGCAAAGGCACTTGATCCACGTAGTCCTTCTTCTTCTGAAGACCAAAGGGCAAGGAAAGTGTCACATTCGACTTCGATTTCTACGAATGCTTTAGCGAAGAGCATCATACTAACAGTCCCTCCCGTGTTATCGTATGCTCCTTCGTATGTACCGCCTCCTGGCGGTCCACCGGGAGGTGCAATGTCCATGTGTGCGCCCATCCCTTGCACACAAGAATCGTCGCGTCCTTCCTTCCAAGCAATGACGTTCAAACTCTCAGGTTCTGTTGGATTTCCGTGATCGGTAACTCTCAGGATATGGGTTTCGTAGCCCAGTCCTTCAAAATGGCCTTGGAAAAAGGAAGCAGCACGCTCGAACGCAGGATTTGGAGTCCCCATCCAGCGGTTGATGTATCCACCGCATTCCGTCGAATCAGTGCAAACACTCGTAATGAATTCCATTTTGTCGAGCCATTCTTCACCGTTTACAATCGGGGTTCCGTTTGTGATAGGCATTTCCAATGCTTCACCACTACCGTCTGGATGAACGATTGTGAGTTTTGCTTCCTCGACGTACGGGGTAAGGAGGAACTTGCCGTTGATTTGATCACCAGTTACGGTCACATAGCCGTTTGGAAGGACTGAACCGTTCACGAACAGCATAACTCCAGTTGGCACAGATAACGAGCGGCCGTTTCCTTGTAGAATGAACTCGTGCCATTCGCCAGTTCGAAGTGTCACGTCTTCTGGAGGTGAGAAATCAATTTGGAAAACCGATGATGCTGTTAGTTGATCATCTGAGTCTTCTTCACCAAAACATCCTGACAAAGAAGCAAGCAGCATAAGTAGAACAAGAAAGAGGCCTTTGGAGGCTTTCAGCGTCTGCATGTTAATCGCTGTTCGCAATTCACTCATAGCCTTTGTCAATGGAGGTGCGGATAGCGGGAGTCGAACCCACGACATAAGGTTGGAAACCTCAGATGATAACCACTTCACCATATCCGCACTGTGGTAGTCCTTGCGAACAATCTCTCCTCTTTGAGCGCATCGGTCAAATTAGTTCACTTCATTTCAGGTGGGAGCGGTGTTGCATCGTAACCTAACTCAACTCTTCTTCGCTGAACAACATCTTGGTCAGACATCATACGGTTGTACAAAACCTGAGCTGCTTGTGCTTTACGTTGATCCTCGTCCTTGACTCTTCGAACTTTGCCGCGAATGATTAACATTCCAAACAAGAACACAAAGACAATCATGGCTGCAGAAACTTGGAAGATAGTAGAGTCTAGAATTGTATCCCATGTGAATTCGTCCTCAGCCTCGGATGAAGCCGAACTGTTGTATACATTCAATCGTATTGATACAGTATCCATTGCTATCTCTGCACCGGGTTCTGTCACTGTTAAGATGAGGTCATGTGTTCCTTCAGAAAGTGCTTGGCCAGTGAAAATCTTCTGTTGAGATGTCTCTGATCCAGTATTGAAAATCATTAGTTGTGAACTCGTTTCAGCATTTACGCTAGTGGATGATTGCCAGTCAATACGAGCAGTAAATCCATCACCCATCGTCGTGGTGACTGTACACGTAAACACGAAACTAGATCCTGTGACTGAATCAATTGTGACTCTGTCCGGGGTACATTCGAGTGTTGCTTCTCCAGCGTTTCGCGAAGGATCATTCGGCCAATGGTCAGGTTTGTGGGCGCCCGATGTTTCGTTATCTCCCCATCCATCTCCATCAGAGTCTAAATATTGAGACTCATGTAGAGGGAATGCATCTTCTGAATCTGCATAACCATCACCATCTGTATCAGGACATCCTTGCAATGTTCCAAGATAAGCAGTACCATATTCATCAGGACATTGGTCTGGAGCTGTACCGGAATTCTCATCACCAAATCCATCCATGTCATCATCATACCATTGAGTAGCGTCATTTGGCCAAACGTCATTGAGATCGGAATAACCATCAGAATCTGTGTCAATGCAACCATAGACATCATTGGTTGAAGTACCTGGCGTCGAAGGACAGAAGTCTCCTTCAGTTCCATTAATTTCATCGCCAAATCCATCAGAATCCGAATCAGTCCACTGTGTTGGCTCGCCGAGGAAATCATCGTTTACATCAGACATGCCATCGTTATCTTCGTCAACACAACCAAATGTATCTCTGAATGAACTGCCCTGCGTAGTAGGGCAATCATCTGCTTCGAATCCAGTAGGGTTATCTCCAAATCCATCGTTGTCTTGATCTGCATTTTGGGTTGCTTCAAATGGGAATGCATCAGAACCGTCTGATGTGTTCCATTGGGTATCTTCATCAGAGTAACCGTCGCCATCAGAATCAATACAACCAAATCG
>JABIYX010000106.1 GCA_018666575.1 Methanobacteriota archaeon
CTAACAGAATCATTTCGAATCCGTTCAAAGAGATCATCTCACCATTCGTCGCAGTCCGGAACATATAGAAGATCATTGGCAGCGTTCCTGCAGGAGGATTCTGAACAGAGTACTCGAGACCAGATGAAGTTGGCAGAGGAGAGAGCGTACCAACGAATGTCGATTGTGCTACACCTGCTGCAATGAACAGAGACATACCGGATCCGATACCCCACTTGCTGACAAGTTCATCGAGTAGGAATACAAGGTATGAACCTGCGAACAGTTGAGCTACGATGACGAAGTTTGCCCAACCCATTCCATAATTATCGATAAGATATTCCGAAGGATCGAGGAAACCATAGGTCTGTGGAATCGCCTCAATTGGAATCATGATCAGAACAAGCAACTTTTGTACGCCTTGGTACATTGCTTTGTCTTCACTGTTTGTCAAGTCAAGACGGATGATCTTAGCACCTGCAAAAAGTTGCATGATAATGGAACCTGTAACAATTGGGCCAATTCCCAAGTGCATGATGGTACCGGAGGCACCAGCCATAATCGAACGGAATCCACTGAACAAGTCAAGTGCTTGACCACTCAATCCATAGAGCATGACGTTGGTCATAGCGAAGTAGATAATGAGAACGAATGTTGTCGTCCACATCTTTTCTCCGAATCGAACGTGGCGGTCTGGCTTAGTGATAGCTGGATAGACATCTACGAATCGGCTGAGAGCATACAAACGGCTGCTTTGATCGCCACCCCACATGAAACACGTGAGGATTGCTGCTGCTCCGAATCCAAGTAAGAGTACACCTACAAGGAGGAATCCGACCGCTTCGTCGTATCCGCCCCAAGCGGCTGGACGGCAGTAAAATGCTGCAACTCCAACGAAGATTAGCCAACCATACAACTTAGAATAACGCCCAATAATTGGTAATTTCTTAAATGACTCAGGAAGATCTATTTGGAAACAGGCCATAACGTATGCTACGTATGCTACTGCGAGAACAATTCCGAAAATGGCTGCTTCCTGCGCAGCGCCTGATCCAGAGAGTTGATCCCATTGCCAATAGAAAAGAAGACCGAAATAAAGCACACCTGTTAGTACAACACCGAGTGGTACTGGCTTGTGTTTCATCTACTATCCCTCCTTAATTCACTCTTCTTCCCATTCGTCCCAGTCGCCACCAGCTTCGAGGTTTACTGAACCTCCAGCTGCTTCGACCTTTTCGATTGCTGAAGCGCTTGCGTTTGCAACAGTAACTGTCAGAGCAGTACTGATTCGACCTGAGCCGAGAAGTTTGTCAATACCGAGTGCGGCCAAGTTAATGGAATCCTTTCCATCTGCCATATCCTTCAATTGGCTAACGTTACATGTAACGTGAACTGTTCGAAGAGTAGGGTGTCGGTTGAATCCGTGCATTCCCCAGTGATTAGGCATGTACTTGATTCGAGTCATGACTCTGTGCTTGTTCATACCAGCGTTTCCACGGCCACCACGCTTTCCAGCGCCACGGCCTGCTTTCTTTCCACGTCCATGGTATCGGTTTCTTCCACGATGTTTGTTTGCTTTTGTACCCATCATATCACCTCAGATCATTCGCTCTACGAGCCCTTTAATGTCATCTCCACGGGAACCCAAGGCTCCTCCAACGACATAAGATCGCTTGATACCGCCCCATCCCTTTGCACCACGCGGTGGGTGCAAGCGGAAGACACGCTTCAAGCCAGGAACATCTTTTACAGTTGCTTCATCATCGACAATTGCCTTAGCAAAGTCTGAAATTGATTTGTAGGAAGTAGCATCGGAGACGATATCGTCTGTCAATGGTGAGTCACCACTCATTCGGCCACGTTCTTGTAGCATTGCTTCAACTGTTTCAGCATCTGCGTTACCCCAAGTGACGTAGTCCTTCGCCTTCTGTAGCATACCACGGTATTGCTCATTCTCTGGAATGATGACTGCGTGGTTTACCTTGGTAAGGTTGAGATAAGACATTGTCTCACGAATGGTACGCTCTACGCCTACGTTACTTCGTGCTCTTACAACAATCCAGCTCATTTCAGACCCTCCCCGTATTGATGAACAAACGTCCACGCTGTTCGTTGCTAATGCGTGTTATGTTTAATGCTTTGAGTGCATTGAACGTTGCAGCAGCATAATTGATGGTGGTTCTGGTTTGTCCTTTGGTACGTGAAAGTACGTCAGTTACACCAGCAAGTTCGAGAACTTTCTTTCCGGTTTCTCCGATAACAAGTCCCTTACCCTTAGCAGCAGGCATGAGTGTTACACGAGTTGATGCGGATCGTCCGTTTACCTTGATCGGTACTGATGTACCAGGTCCAGCAGATGATTCCCATGAACCATTTCCACGTTGTACGCTGATAAGGTTCAACTTAGCGGCGACAATTGCCTTCTGAATTGCATTTGAAACATCCTTAGCCTTAGCCATTGCAAGACCAACGTATCCGTTTCGGTTCCCGACAACTGCCATGACATTGAATCGAGGTCGTCGACCACTGTCAGTCATTCTTTGAACCATGTTCACGTTGATGACTTCATCTTCCAAATCTGGAAGAAGTGCATCTACGACTTCGACTTCACGAACTGGTAGACCAGTTGCGAGAGCTTGCTCGTAAGTGATAACTTCACCGGCAAAGACCATGTTTCCAAGACGAGTACGAGGCGTCCAACTTCGCAAGTTGCTGATTGGATCGTACTGGTTGTTACGTCGTCGGCGACGTCCGCCTGTTTCTTCAGCCTCTTGTGGGGCGTAAGCTAGGATTAGACCAGGTGCTTGTTGGATTTGTGTTGTTTCTTCTTCGGTCATCAGTATGCCCCCTCTATGGATGATTTTGTTGTATCCATGGCTCCAGCGATGGAGTCATCGATGTGAGCACCGTTTGTGCGGTCATCATCAGGAAGAACTTCTTCACTGTGAGGAACGTTAAGTCCTGCTTCAACCATACCACGAAGGGCGGCGAAGACACGGCTTCCACGTGTGCTTGCAGCCAGACCAATGTCCAGTACTGCATCTTCATGTCCAGCAGCAATTGCTGCCTTTCCGAGTGCGAATCCTACAAGGTAGGAAGCAGGAACGGATTTCTTGGACATGTTTTCTGGCCATGAGAATTTCTTGACCAAGTCGCTTCCAGTGACATTGAGGACGACAAGGTCGCCTTCTGCAGCCCATGTTACGAGTTGGCAAGATGTACGAGTGTTTGAGACACGCACTACAGCACGAGGCTTCTGACTTCTGAGAAGTCGAAGTCTGCGTCGGTAGTCAGTTAGACCTGCCTTTCTTCGTCGTAGAACTGTTCGTCGTCGATTTGCTCGCATCAGTTGTCACCATCCTTTAGTTTGACACCTTCAAGCGTCATCTGAGAGCGCATGTGTGCAATAGAACGGTATGAACCACCCTTTGCCTTGAGATAATATCGGCGGTACTCAGATTTGTTGATTTGTTCTTCATCTCTTAGATCTTTGAGAGCTCTTCGTTGTGAACGAATTGTTCTCATCCATCGGTTCTTACGTGGATTACGAGCGTTCGAGGTACCCATTCGCTTACCTTGACCCTTCTGACGACCCTTACGTCGTTGTTCGAGTCGAGTACGGGCTCGGACACGGGATGTTCCCTTGATTGCCTTTGCACGAATCAAGCCTTCTTCGATGAATTCACGAATATCATCTGCTTGTACAGAGGATGCGATTTCATCGATGTAATCTGGGTTAACCCAAACACGGTTTTCACCACATTTGAGGATTTTCGCTGCGAGTCTCTTTTGGTTTGTGAGTTGCATCAGACACCACTCCTTCGGTTGAGGACACGAATACCTAATTCGTCTGCTCGAGCGTGAATGTGCTCTCGCTTACGACCACCGACTGTACGGCCAATGCGTGCAGCCTGTGCCTCAGGATCGATTGATTCTAAGTCATTGAGGTTGTGAACCATTACTTCACGGAAACCAGATGGATGAAGTCCACGAGCTTCTGCGACTTTACCATGGCCAACTCGTACGAGTGAACCACGGTACCTGTAGTTGCGTCGTTGCTTGTTATCCATACCGTGAGGTGCTCTCCATCCAGAACGAGACAATCGCTTGTATCGGAACCATTCGGTTCTTCTAAACGATGGTGTCTTTTTCTTTTGTGCTGCACGCAAAGCGAGTGCTTCTTGTGTTGCTTCATCGAGAACTGGCTTCTGCTTTGCGACGTGACCTTCATCTTCGTCGTCATCCCAGTCTTCATCTTCTTCAAAGAAATCGTCTTCTTCTGCTGCATCTTCTGCTGCTTCAACGACTTCTTCTTCTTCAGCGCCTGATGATTCCATCAGACGTGCGATGAGGTCTGCTTTCTTTCCAGAAACTGGAAGACCTTGCTCCTTGAGCAATTCTTTGAGTTGTGCTACTGTCATGCTTTCGTATTCTTCAGTCATTCCAATCACTCCTTGCTAAGACGGTATATTCCGTCTTGGAAAACACGTCGATCACGGTTCTTGACCGTGGTGCTGCGTTCAATGTTTGCTGCTGTTTGTCCAACATTCTCCTTGTCGATACCAGAAACGGTAATTTCGACCTTGTTGTCGACCTTTACGTCAACACCAGGAAGAATATCTGAACGTCTTGGGACTCTCTCTCCGAAATAATTGTTTACAACAAAGGTATCTCCTTGCACTGCAAGTGTCATAGGGAAGTGAGAGTAGAAGGCTTTCAAACGGTATGTGAATCCGTCTGTAACGCCCTTTACCATGTTGTTCAAGTGAGCGTTCCAAGTACCTGCGAGTGCCTTTTCTTTACGACGAGGCAAGTCTGTTCGTACAAGAAGGCCGCTGCCGTCTTGAAGGAGGTCAATGCGAGTTGAAACGAACTCTCGTGAGAGAGATCCTTTCGGTCCAGCAATAGTTACGACGCCATCTTCACTGATGGAGGCGGTGACGCCTTCAGGGATGGTTACGATGTGTTCGATTCTGTCGAGTTTTACCATTTTTCTTCACCTCAATATACGTAGGCAAGTAACTTGCCGCCGATGCGGGCGTCTTTCGCATCGTAGTGGTTCATAACGCCTGAATTGGTTGTCAAGATGAGCAAACCAAAGTCCTGTGCAGGAAGATAACGAGTCTCCCACTTTTCGAATTCTTGTCGGCGAACACTGTGTCGAGGCTTGACGGTACCACATCGGTTGATTGTACCTCTTAACTCGACGACAAAAGCGTCGCCACGTCCGTTTTCAACACGTGTGAACTCACCGACATAGCCGGAAGTTTGCATAATGTTGAGTACGTTTCCTAATAGCTTAGAAGCAGGAGTTAATTCAACATCGAATTTTCCTGCTTGTTCAGCATTGTAAATCTTTACAAGTGCATCATTTAATGGATCTAATTGCATTCATCTCACCTCAGTTCATCTTTTTGAAACCGATTTCGGGGCCTACGTCTCGGAAGCATTGGCGGCACAGGCGAAGCCCATGTCGTCGTATCATTCCTCTGCGTCGACCGCAACGGCGGCATCCGTTTGTTCGTCCCATGTATTCTCCATGATCTCGTGCCATATTCATTCCTCCATGATTTTTAGTCCAAAGGTTTCAGAGAACCACTTCATTGATTCTTCTCGGCTTACACCGTGTCCTTTTCCAACCTTGGCCTTTCCTTTTCGGCGGCGGCTTACTCGGTGCCCTGGGCGTTCCAAGACGACGTTGATGTCCATACCGTAAATTCCGATATTAGGATCGTATTTTTGCTCTGGGAAATCCGTATAGTCACGGACACCGAAGGAGAGGTTACCTTGAGCGTCAAAGTTCCAGCTTGGGATTGTGTTGTCACGTACCCAGAAAGCGTTCTTGAGGAATTCGTTGATTGAGTCCTTGTTTCGCATAGTGGAACGGCAACCAATTGGAGCGCCTTCACGAACCTTGAGGTCACGGTTTTGGATTCGACCAAGTGTACGTTGTGGACGTACACCAGTTACGATTTCAAGAACGTTCTCAGCATTGACCAAACGGTCTCCACCTTCGCCAACACCGATGTTAACGCAAACTTTCGTGATTCGAGGAACGCTCATTGGATTGATTGTATCGCTCAAACCTTCACCTCCGTGATTGGCATGTTGGAGTCCCCAACAGCGAAGACATTGACTTCAGTTGTACCAAAGTCTTCGAAAGAAACTTCGTTTGGCATGCTGGATCGCTTGACGATGCGTTCCTTCATTGCAGCCACCTCACCAACGTGAGTACCGCCAACGAGGTAACATCGGACACCTTCTGTGAACTTGATGTGTTCCATGATGGTTTGCTCAGGAAGAGCCATCTTCAGTGAATCACCAGTATTGTATTGGTTTGCATCATCAACGATGATGTTACGTCCATCGTGTAGATTGAGTTGGGTTTTTCCACCCTTGATTGTTGATTTGCCTTCAATACGTGCAATCTTCCATGCTGCTTCTTCAGATGAAATTTGGGCGTATTGTAGACGTCCGTTCAAATCGAGTACACAACGGAAGTGTTCTTCACCAAGTGAGAGAACATCCATCAGACCTACACCACGGCGAGTGTCTTTACAGATTCGTCCATCGACCTTGACCAATTCATTTTGAACAATGAATCGAACTTCTCGAGATGTTTGAGCACGGCCAAGAACGTCTCTTACGATCAAATTCAATGGCATACAGCGTTCTAGGCTGTGCGCACCTGGGCTTGGGCGTGTAACCCAAATAGTGGTCTTTCGTGGAAGTGGCCAGCTACGAGGCATGGCTAAACGTTTCAAGTGACTGCTGCTACCCATTGTATTCAACTCCTATCATCGGTCAATTTTTGCATTCGCAATTTGTCCGTCTCATCGAGTTTCACGATTACGACGTTGGAAGCGTGGACCGGCACGGCTTCTTCTCTGTTGTCTGATTTGGATTGTTTTGCACCCTCAATGAGGATACGGCCGTTCTTGGCATCGATACCAATTACTGGACCTGTGAGTGGTTCTGCCTTACGCTTACCACCGTGACGCTTTCCCCCGCTTGCGAAATCCCCACGGATTACACGGACGGTGTCGCCTGTTCGAATGGTTACTGAGCGAACGCCAGCGAACCTTTCGTCAGGTTTGTCGAGTTGAAGACGAGCAGTAACTCGCTTACGCTTGGTATGTAATGACGCGTTGTAGTGCGCCTTGCGCTGCTTTCCTGGTTTTCTTGATGTTACCATGTTCTCACCTCATACAATATGTTTCGCTGTTGCAGCGATACGTGGCCAACGCTCTGCAGCCTCACGGGAAACTGGTCCTTTGATATCGGATCC
>JABIYX010000080.1 GCA_018666575.1 Methanobacteriota archaeon
CATGCGTATGGGCTTCTATCAACCAAGGCCACCCTTTCCATTCACTCCGGGATACGAAGTCAGTGGCGTTATACACACTCTAGGAAGCGATGTTAAAGAATTCGAGGTTGGGCAACGTGTTGTCGGTATGATGAGGACTGGAGGTCAAGCAACTCACGTTGTTACGGAAGTATCTCGGGTCATTCCAATTCCTGACGAAATGACTCTCGAAGCTGCTGCATCTATGCCAGTCACCTACATCACAGCCCATCATATGCTCCATCATCTTGGAAACCTAAAGCCAAGTGATTCTGTTCTGATTCATGGTGGGGGCGGCGGTGTAGGAACTGCTGCTCTTCAACTCTGTAAATGGGCAGGAGTCGAGAAGGTTTGGTCAACTGCATCTTCTGCTAAAGCCGAGATTATCCAATCCTATGGGGCAATTGCAATCGATCGACACAACGAGGATTTTGTCGACCTTATCAAAAAAGCAACAGATGGAAAAGGTGTTGACCACATTCTTGACCCAATTGGCGGTGACCACCTCAAACGTAGCCTATCAGTCCTGGCCCATGGAGGAAAACTGTACACTTACGGGATGTCTTCTGCTGCTCCTTCATCAAAGCGTTCTCTTCTCAAAGCATTCTTTGCTTTTAGAAAACGTCCTCGTTTCGACCCAATGAAAATGATGTCAAGAAATCAAGGTGTCTTTGGTGTTCACATGGGGACATGGCCTGATGAAGATGTCATGACTGAGCAAATGGAACGCATTGTTAATGGAATTAAAGAAGGGGTGTTAGCACCAATCATAGATTCTGTGTTTGATGCTCGAGATGTTGCTGAGGCTCATCAATACATACATGACGGGAAAAATATCGGCAAAGTGTTGTTACGTTTTGAAGAGTAGGAGGGTTTGAAATGAAGGCATCAATGACTGGGTTTGACGTTCGTGCAGTTTCGCAGGAACTTGATTCATGGGCAGGAGCCTATGTTAAGAAAGCCTACATGCCTCATTATGAACAAATCGTTCTTCGAATTAATCCAAAAGAATCTGACCAATTTGATTTGGTCATTGTTCGAGGACAGCGAGTCTACACTTCCAAAAGAGATCGCCCAATGCCAATGACGCCTCCTCCATTTGCAATGGTTCTACGTAAACATCTCAAGAACGCTCGATTAACTGGAGTCGAGCAACTTGGCTTTGATCGTGTCCTCCTTTTCAGATTTGATACCAAACATGGCAAACGCTCACTCAGTGTAGAATTGTTTCGGGATGGGAATGTTATCCTCATGGATGAGGAGGACATCATCATTCAACCGCTTACTCATGCAAGTTATGCTGGAAGAACCATCAAGAAAGGAGAGGTCTACATCCCTCCACCTGCAGCAATGGATCCATACACGCTAACTCCAGACGTCATCAAAGATATCTTTTCAGATTCGGACCGTGATTTAGTGTCAACTCTTGGAGGTAAAATTAATCTCGGCGGAGTTTATGCAAATGCTGTTTGCAGTCATGCTGGACTTGAACCGAACAGTCCCTGTGAAGATGCAGATGCTGCGGTTGTACACGCTTCTTTGACATATTTCTTAGATGAACTCAAAACCTCTAAGCAAGGTTTTCTTATTGTAAAACCAACTGAAGAACATACTGTTGAAGCACTACAAACCATAGCCGCCGCAGAGGGGCATGATGCAGCTGCAAACGGAGTGATCAGAGAGACTGCAAAAGAAGCAACACCTCTCCTCTTACCATCGCATGCAAAGGCCATTTACATCGAATATCCTACACTCACTTCGACCATTGATGCATGGAAAGGGCATCATGATGCAAATGCATTAGCACGACGAGAACGAGAAAAACTCGATGCTGCTGCACCAGGACGAGGGCATTCCACAAATGTGGAACGACTCGAACGCAGATTAAATCAGCAAGAAAAAGCGCTTGAAGGATTTGCTAAGAAAATTGAGAAACAGCAAGCATTAGGCCATGCGATTCAAGCGAACTGGACGCATGTTGAAACTATTTTACAACAAGCGAATGAGGCTCTTGAAACAAAGGGCTGGGAAGCAATACTTTCTGGATTGAAAGAAAATCCATGGGTTGATTCAGGTAATCCAGCGGAACGCACCATGATGGTTCGTCTTCCAAACGATAGCGGAGAACCCGGTCAAGTGTTCACACTCTCTCTTGATGAAACAGTTCATCAAAATGCGCAACGTTATTTTCAATCGGCTCGTAAGCAAAAGGACAAAACTTCTGGAGCGACAGCAGCCCTGGCAGATACGAAAGTCGAATTCAAACGAGCACAAAAGAAAGAAGCAAAGCAACAAGCCAGCGGACGTCTTCAAACAGTTCGTCGAAGTAAGCGACTGTGGTTTGAACAGCATCGCTGGAGCATCATTTCAGGAGGTCATTTATTGGTTGGGGGAAAGGATGCGAAAGGAAACGATGCAATTGTCAAGAAGCATCTCTCTGGTGGAGATATGTATCTCCACGCCGATCTCCATGGAGCCCCAAGCTGCAGCCTTCGAGCAACACAAGGGTTTGCAATTGATGAGGAACCGTTTGGGCAACTACCACCTGGCGTTGTTTCCTATCGAATCGTCGATAAACTCGGTGATGAGAGAATCACAGATGAAAAATTGAAAGAAGCTGCTACACTCGCACTCTGCTGGAGTCGAGCATGGAATGGTGGAGGCGCTCATGGAACCGTTTTTGCAGTAAAACCTGCTCAAGTTTCCAAGTCTGCACAGACTGGTGAATATGTTGGCAAGGGGGCATTCATCGTTCGTGGACAACGTCAATGGTTCAAGGATTTAGATGTTCAAATGGCTGTTGGCCTCGTTGCGATAAATGGTGTTCCGCTTCTTATTGGAGGAACTATTTCAACAATCAAAGAGCGATGTGAGCGATATGCAGTCCTTTCTCCTGGACGAACCAAAAAGGAAGCACTTGCAAACCGGATTTACAAAGCAACTGGATTACGAACTGACGACATCCTATCGATTCTTCCCGGACCTTCTGAAATCATTGAAGATATTGGTATCTTCAGTCCATTCCGTCAGGCGACAGAAGAGGAATGATTACTCATCATTCTCGTTTCGAACAAATGCTGATGCCACTATTGTGAGGAGCATCATTGTTTGAACCATTCCGATTGGGAACGGGAGAGTTTCGGAAGCTTCATCTGAATCTGAATCATCTGAGAATCCCATATCTGAGATTGGGTAATCATCGGCCTTAATCATAAACCAGTCGAGGTCTCTTGGTAAATCTGCTGAGAGAAATTCATGATCATCTTGATTCACAAGGAAATCATCTTCAATTCGGACACCAAACCAGCCATCGAGATAAATTCCTGGTTCAATTGTAATAGCATCCCAAACAGCAAGTGGTTGTTGATTGTACGAAAGACCAAACAGTGGGTCATCAGTACCTCCGGAGAGTAAAGGTGGCTCATGAACGCATACTCCGTATCCATGGCCAAGACTGTGAATGAAATATTCTCCATAACCTTGTTCTTCGATATGTGTTCGAGCAATGTCATCTAGAGCCCATGCAGGAGTCCCTGCCTCGATGAGAGGGAAGGTTAGGTTTTGAGCATCATAGACGGCCATATACACTTCGATAATCGTCTCATTTGTTGTCGGGCCTACACTGTAAGTTCTCGTAATGTCACTTACCCAGTCGTTAACACGTGCTCCAAGATCTACGACGACAATATCTCCAATTTCGATAACTTTCGGCCCTGCTCCATGATTCTCTGGATCACCGTGAGGAATTGCTCCATTTGAACCCGAAGCGACAATCGTATCGAAACTTGGCCAATCTGGATTTGAACCGTTTTCAATCATTGCTCTATCGATCTCTGCGGCTACTTCTTCTTCTGTCAGAACATCTCCCATCAACACACGCCATAATGAATGTCTTGCAGTCTCTTGACCTATACTTCCTAATCGAACAGCCTCTCGAATGGATTCGTCCTTATCTGGAGAAATTCCAGTAGGAGAAGGAAATTTCCCACTGAGTAAACGAGCCGCCTCAGTTTCGCATGCAGTAGCCGTTGGCACAACAAGTACCAAGACCAGCAAAACTCCTACAAGCCAGCGCATGTTTCAACCCAAGCGCTCCCAAGCAATGAACCCAACGATTGCATTCATCTGCGCAAATACATTGCAACAGCATTACCGCCACCGAGGCAGAGCGTTACAATTCCGGACTCAGCCTCAAGCCTTCGCATGACACCGAGCATGGTAATGAGGCAGCGAGTCCCACTGGATCCTAGCGGATGACCAAGGCTTACTGCACCTCCATGGAGATTGAAGCGATCGTGAGGGATGCCGACTTCTTGAGCAACTGCACATGAAGCCGATGCAAATGCTTCGTTATGTTCGTAAACATCGACATCAAGTACATCGAGATTGTTTCTCTCGAGTAAGTTCTTGACTGCAGGGATTGGAGCACTCATTACTCGTTCTGGTTCAACGCCTGCTGTACAGTAATCTTCGATGGTTGCTATAATTTCCCAACCCTGTTCCTTGGCAAATTCTTCACTTGTGACAAGAACTGCACTGGCTCCATCGTTGAGTGTGCTTGCGTTTCCAGCAGTAACAATTCCATCTTTATCGAAGACTGTTCGAAGTGTCGAAAGGTGTTCAACAGATGAATCAGCACGAATTCCCTCATCTCGTTCGAGAAGGACTGAGTCGCCTCTTCGTTGTGGAATTTCGAGAGCAAACGTCTCCCAATCGAACCAACCTTCGTCCCAAGCCTTTGCTGCTTTCAAGTGACTTTGAACTGAGAAAGCATCAGCTTGCCCTCGATCAATTGAGCATTCTCGAGCAACAACTTCTCCGGTGTTACCCATGTGCATATTGTTGTAAACATCCCACAATCCATCATGAATCATTGAATCAACGAGTTTAGAGTCGCCCATTTTCTTTCCTTTCCGTTGACCCATGAGGAGTTGGGGGGCGTTGGACATGCTCTCCATTCCACCTGCGATAACAACAGTATGTTCGCCCATTCTGATGCTTGTTGCAGCATTCATGACTGCTTTTAGAGAGGAACCACAAACCATGTTGATGGTTACGCATGATGTCGAAACTGGCAACCCTGCTCCTAGAGCAACTTGACGAGCTGGTGCTTGTCCGATTCCTGCTTGCAGGACTTGTCCCATCAGGACTTCATCTACGATGCCAGAAGAAGGATCAAGATTCATTCGTTGGCACAGTTCCTTTACCGCTGCAACGCCTAAATCAACAGCACTCATCGATGAGAGCGCACCCATAAATCTACCAATAGGTGTTCGGGAGACGCCGCAGATGACAGCAGTGTGTTGACTCATATCTCTTGGAAACGTAGCGACTTCTTGAACATACGCATGCTCTTCTTTCGAGGCTACAAAAGCATTGATGAACTCAACCACGTGGCACAACCATGGGCAAATTCAAAACCGAAATGAAGACCACACGAAACGCTGACCAAATGAGAGACGTAGAAGTTGAAATCGACTTCACAAGTAATGCTCTTGCATCGATTCTTTATCGACAAGGAGAAACCGTTGTCCTAGCGTGTTGCACCAAGGAAGCACGTTTGCCAGGATGGTTCCCCCGAGATTCCAACAAGGGATGGGTTCATGCAGAATATTCACTCCTTCCAGGTTCCACCGATTCTCGATTCAGAAGAGAACGCCGGGGCGCAAAGGGAAGAACACAGGAAATTGAGCGACTTGTTGCTCGTTCTCTAAGAGCTGGTGTCGATCTCGAAGAACTTGGCCCAGTTGCACTCAATGTTGATTGTGACATTTTGAATGCGGACGGCGGAACCCGCTGTGCATCAATCACTGCGGCTAATCTGGCCCTACGACTGGGTATTCGTCGTTTGATTGCCAATGGCCAATGCCTTCCAAAGCATCTACGTCCAACCGAAGAACAGAGACGTTCTGGATGGAGTGCTCCTTCGCTTTCTGCTGAAGAACAGAAAGAACACGAAATGCG
>JABIYX010000057.1 GCA_018666575.1 Methanobacteriota archaeon
ATCGATGTAATTTTCAAATAGAACCAAATCTGTTCCTACGAATAGTTCACCAGTGAATGTTCCATAATCCCAAGTCTCGTACTGAGGGCCTGAATTACGACTTGAGAAATTAACATACAAAGCATACGTATTAATTCCAACCGCAAGGGGATCGGTTAGGGAAATTGCTTCAAGGGAGAATAATGTTTCAAGAAGATTGTTTGGCCATCCATCCGGTTGAGCGTTCGTATCCAAGAGAATCTCATATGGCCGAGGATGATCTTCTGCGAGTGGGCTCGTATCTCTCAACTCAACATCGGTAAGGTATTGCGTAGCATCATCAAGAGGATCGCCTGCTTGACTCTCCCGCTTGGCTGCTTCAACCAACGCTAGAGCGGAAGTTGAAGATCCTACTGCCACAACAGAATCATCGCTTGATTCTTGTAATGCCATCACATCCGATAATGTCTCCAAGAGGTCAAAATCGTCTTGCCGTACAGTGATACCGGCTTGCACTGGCTGAAACATGGGAATAAGCATGACCAGTACAAGAAAAAAGGCGAGACGTCCTCTTTTTGGCTGCTTAAGACCTGGACGAATCAAACGAATCGCTTCTTCGACCATGAATATTGGTGAAGGAACTGGTATCTGAACCCATCCCCAACCTGCGTAAACAACAGCAGGTTCCTTTGCTTGTTTTATCGTTGGAAGAGTTGTTCTTCAGAGCAGGAGGGACATACAACAATTGCTTCATTCACTCCAGCAGGCATAGGCACCTGGAATTTCAAAGAACAACTGTTGCAAGAGCCTTTGAGCAGGTTCGATGGAGCCTCCTCTTCGACAATTTCAGGGGCGGGCTCAGGTATCTCTGCCGGAGGAGCCATATTCTCTGGTAACTGAATGCCTCCTGATTGAGGAGCCATTGGTGGATTTTCATTCATCGAACCCAATTCCTGTAGAAGAGCATCGTCGGGGTCTTGGGCGATTGTTTCAACAGCAGGAGCAGGTGGTGCGTCGTCAAAGAACAGAGCCGCTGCTTCAGCTGCTGCTTGGGAACTTGCTTGGCTAATCTCTCGCTTTGGTGCAAATTGTGCTTGCGGAATCTCTTCCACCTCTCCGCTTCCGTAAATCGATTGAAGTTCTGCTTCTTTTCGAGCCTGTTCTTGTTGATCTCGAGTAACAACTTCTCCAACATCAAGTCCAGCAAGCTGAATGGCTTTAGCGAAGAGAGGCAACTTTTGCGATTGGCGAACCATGCCCATGTGTGCTTTCGCTTCAGGTTCTGAAAGCCCTCGTCCGGTTAACAAGCCAACAGCAATGGAGGATTGCCAGCGACGATATCCAATGAAACTGATTGATAGAGTAACAACAAAAATGAACAACACGACGGCAACTAATCCGAAGTTTGTGCTCGATTCAACAGACTCTTCAACGACAATAGTAAATGTTCGAGTATCTGTATTATTTGAAGCATCAAACACGGTTACAACAACTGTCTTTGTCCCTGCTGTATCAAACAATAAGTCAACATTTGATCCGATGTAATCAGGATCATCTGTAGGATTTCCGTTTTGATCTGTATCCTTTGAAGGGTTGATGTCCCAGTGATATCGAAGGTTTGATGCAGAGTCATACACATCATTTGCATTGATTGAGTAGGTGTAACTTTGACCCTCTTCGAGTGATTTTTGGGGATTGAAGTTGTCGTCGTCAATCATTGGAATCGAACCATCCACAACTCGAACATCAACCTGTGTCGAAGCACTGTTGCCGCTTTGGTCAAAGACAGTAAGGCCAACAACGTGTTCTCCAATGGTACTCCAGTTGAAAGAGACGGTTGTCTGTTGATTGTATGGAGCACCATCAAGTGACCAAGAACAAGCAGAGATTGAATCGTCATCCGAACTTGAATTACATGTTAGAACAAGCGTATTGGCGTAGGCAATTCTCCACCCACCAGAGACTGGTGTAGCTGATGAAGAAGAGGCTGTTGTACCTGTAATTCGAGGCACTGGATTATTAATATCATCAACGGTAATGGTTTGTTGCTGACGGTCAAAACTATTCTGTCCAAGAACTGTTAGCGTCACGTTTCTCTCGCCAGGAGAGGTCCATTGTGCTTCAGAATTGAGACCAATTGCATCGACGTCGTTGATGAAGTCACCATCGTTGTTACCATCGACCGTAGAATCAAAGTCCCAGGTGTATTGTGAAATCTGGCCGAGATTGTTTGGAGTAGACGCGGCATCAAATCCAACCAGCGTATTCATTGGAACAGTGGTGTTCTCTGCAACAAATTGGGCCTGAATCACAGGAACAAGTTGAACCCGAATTGTGATTCTTACGGTCGTTGAACCATCCCCTTGTCCATCGGGATCATCTGTGTTGTCTACAACCAATTTGAGAGGTTGGTTTGCAAGAGCTGATGGAACAACCCAACTGAACGATGAAGTTCCATCAACAGCAAGAAGTGAGGCTCCAGTAAGGGCTACATTTGATTGACCAGAGAGATAGTTGGCGTTCATCGATTCTGTTTGAAGATAAACATCCGCTAATCCTTCCAGAGACCAAGCAGTCACCGCAATTGTTGTGCCTTCCTCAAGTTGCAAAGACGTTCCTTCGAGAAGTGTCAGATACCCATCAGGGATGATGCCTACGAGATCGTGATGTGGTGTCCAAGGAGTGTCTATAAGTTGGGTAACACTCATGGAAATACGGCCATCAACGCCGCCTTGGTCGCCTTCGCCTTGATCACCATCATGGGCAAGGTTATCGATGATTACTGTCCATGATTTGGCGTTAATTGAAGCGGGAACCTTCCAATGGAATTCGTATTCACCGTTGGCAAATTCAGTTGAGGGGACTTGTTGGTACGTAGAGCGATAAGATTGCCCAAGCAAGTATGGTTGCAATCCAGATTCATCGAAAACAAGAACATCGAGAGAATCATCAATGACTGTGATCGAGAATTCAAACACATCTCCCGGTTGTAACGTCCCGAGATCAAATCGCATGCAAGCGTCGTTAACCACAAGAACTTGTGATGAGAGCGTTGATTCACTTACGGAAAGGCACTGTGGAGCATCTCTTCCTTCAGTTGCTTGTACGCTCGGAATCATTACCGAACACATGAGGAGGCCAATGAGAACGTATGCACACTTCGATTGCATACCTGTGCCTTGATGACATTACACTTCAATGATGCGTTATGTTGTGTTGCTTCCAACCATCTTCACTTCTGCGATAGAACATGACGTTACCATCTACGTCAATTTGGAGGCGATCGCCATCGTTTGCGTATTCTATTCCAGTTCCTTCCAATTCAGTTGACGCTTCATTGAGTGATTCAGAAGCATCTCGGATTCGTGCTGAGAAATGAGTCAAAACAAGATGTTCTGCTCCGCAAGCCCTTGCTGTTCTTGCAGCCCCCATGGCTGTACTGTGGAGATGTTCCTCAGCTTTCGAGTGTGATTCCTCTAGGAATGTTGCTTCATGGACAAGAACGGTTGGAATACCGATGGGATGAATTGACTGTTCAGCAGTATCACCTGATATTACAATTGAATGTGCACGCCGTTCTGGTCCACGGAAAGAAGATGCTTTGAGTGTCGTCCCGTTCTGAGTCTCAACATCCGTACCCGCTGCAAGTAGTCGACGCTCTGCTTCACTGAGGCCTGCAAGTGTTGCTTTGTCACGATCAAATACGCCCTGACGTGCCGCTTTTGTGATTTGCCATGCGCAAGAGGGGACGCTATGTTTTGTTGCAAGTGCATCGAGACGAATGCTCTTGAACGGTTCTGGTTGAGGCATTTCTTCATGCCAATGAACTGAAGAAAGTTCAGGATTAAATTCAACCCAGCGGTTTGAATGAGGTTCGCCTAATATCCAACGAACGTCGTATCCCAATTCACTGGAATTACCTCCAAGTTGGAACCAAGCACGATATTGATTGATGAGGTCTGCAGATGGTGTATTTCCGGGAGCATCTGCATCGAAACCATGTGCTTCTAACGCATCCAAAATCGCTTGAGATGTTGGCCCATAGATCATCAAAGGTTGGCTTCTGCCATCCAGTGCTAAGGTCTGAAGAAAGGGAAGAAGCCCCCAGGTGTGATCGAGATGACCATGCGTCAATGCAATTGCTGCAATTCTATGAGGACGTAATGATGCAGTTTGATCGTTCCTTTTCATCAGACTGCGTTGAGCTAAGTATCGAACTTGAAAACCCTCACCTGCATCAATGACGATGAGGCCTTCTTCTGTGGAGAGAACACTTCCACTCACACTTCTCGACGAAGTTGGCCGCGCTGATGCTGTTCCAAGAATATGTAATTCCATCATGAGCATTCGTCCTTAAGTGCGAGAGATTGGAGTTTCTGGGAACCATCGTAGTATAACGATATCATTGATTGAACGTACCCAGCGCCAAGGTACTGCGACGTGGATTGAGTCTGTGACAAGTTCTGGAGGCGTGTCTCTGACGAACAAGTGTGTGCATGTCATGGTTGAATGCTCGATAACTGCATCGTGAACAACACCGAGAAAACGGCCATCGGGGAGGTATACCTGGAGACCTGTTACGTCTGTTAAACTACGTTGGCCTTTACCCATTTTTCGCCCTCCTATGTTGGGGGAAGCGGAACAAGGACATCAAACAAACGCTTGATTTCACTTGCCACGGTTGAGGTTTGCCTTCAGAGAAGGACGCAACTTTTCTGCACCCTTACCCTTGTTGAAGAGACCACGTCCACGCTTTCCTGCGGATGTCTTTCCACGGTAAGCACGGCCACGGTGGCTCATGTTACCATTTGCTTGGCAGAAGACGCCGAGTTGCTTATCGTTGATGATAGCAGGGTGGTGTGTGTCGATCATGATAACTTCGAAGAACTTGTGCTTTCCGTCTTCTCCAACCCAGTATGAGTTGAGAACTTCGAGGTTAGGGAAATGGCGTCCAACACGTTCCTCAGCAATTCGCTGTGTGTTCTTTGCCATTGTGATTTTGGAAATACCAGCCTTGGATGGCTTACGCTTCATGTGAATCTTACCCTTGCGAAGACCACCACGTCGAACGCGGGTTCGAATGAGAACGACTCCTTGCTTGGATTTGTATCCAAGACGGCGAGCAGCGTCGAGACGGGTCGGACGCTCGATTCGGCAGTTGACCGGTTCGCGGCGCCATTGGGCCATTCGAGTCTGTCGGAACATGTGCGGGAGAGCCTCTTTAGGCTTCTTCCAGGTTTCTCTCACGTAATGATGTAGTCCTTTTGCCATAGTATCAACTCAATGGAAGCAAGTTGCCGACTTTACACCCCTTTATGAGTCTGTCCATTCTAATCACTTCAAAGAAATGAGGAAAAACGCGACACACTTACTTGTTTATGACAGATTAATTCGGCAATTCATTGGTGGTAATATCGAGCCCTTCTGCTACGATTTCTCTCCACCCACCCCATAAAGAATATACGTTTGTGTATCCCATATTTTGTAGGGATTGGGCTGCGATTGCAGAACGGAAACCACCGCCGCAATAGAGTACAATGCGATCTGTCGTAGCAACTGGATGCTTTTCGATATCTCGTTCGAGTACTCCTTTGCTAATGTGTGTAGCTGCTTTCATGTGTCCTGATTCAAACTCATGGGTCTCTCTCACGTCAATTACAATAAGTGAATCGTCATCATTCATCATCACGTTAAATTCTTGAATGTCACATTCTTTAATGACGGATCTAGAATGCTCAACTCGACGAAGAAACAGAGGACTGTGCTTTTTGCCCATGGTATGAGATTCAGCACTGTGATTTCAAGATATTCATATGCACTCATGAAAACATCTGTTCATATAGTGCGTCCCTGATGTTGAAGCATGCTCGAATGCAATATTGATGCCCGTGGGCAAGCCGCCCGATTCATCGCTGGAATAGGCGCAGTCTCCTTTGGACTCGTGCTTGCAGTGTTCACTCTGCTCGGAGTACTTCCACCAACAATTGGCTGGATTGTCGTTGCAGGAAGCGTCTTTGGCGGAGCATTTGCAATATTTGAAGCAAGAACTGCATGGTGCGTCGTTCGTGCCATGGGCTTCAAAACCCGTCTATGAAGCCACTTCTTCTCCTTGCAGCGCTGTAATTGATTTGCGCTCATTGAATTTATCAATACCAAGCATGCTTAGAATCAATACACTCAGACCAAAGTAGAGAACGATATCCCAAGATACTTTGAACACGAGTCTTGGAAGATTTGGAGTAATTGAAAGATGGAGTGCAAGAAGGGCAACTCTTAGTGAAAACAATACCATTGCAAACATCATAGGCCATTTGACTTCCTTAAACATCTGGAACCAAAGAACTGTCATCAGAATCATTGGACCCCCTCCCATGAATCCAACCCAACTATTGCTTGGTGAAATTCGATCTCCGATGTAACCTCCAGTCAAGTATAAGTTCCCAGGGTCAATATCTCGAGGGTGAGAAAGGCCATCCAATTGACCCATTGTAGCCCACCATAGGAACCAAGCTCCAATTGGGACCAATGCGATGAGAACATAGCGTGCAGATTCCAAAACAAGTCTGTCTTGCTTGGATTTTAAGAAATTGAATTCATGTTGCAGAAGGTGGTATATGCCCGTGTACAATACTAATGTTGTAGCTCCAGCATATGCACCCCAACTTATGGTGACCCAAGCGAACCCAACAAATCGTATCGGCCCTATTGAGTTGCGTCTACGTCCCATTACCGCTTCGAAGATTGCCACGCCTATGCATAGGATAAAGATCGAAAGAACAACCCAATCGATTGCGTTGACTTTGTACCACATTGCTAGAGGTAATAATCCAAACAATGTTGAAACAATTGCTAATGTTGATTTCGACCGTATTGATTCAACATACCAGAGATACAAGAAGGAAGAAGAAGAAACAATCGCCATCGAGACAAGAACCATCGAAATCCATTCGTATTGAACCACAACCAACAATCCCCTTGTCAAAGAACCCCCAATCAATCGATGATCACTTAGGAATAAGGAGATAATGCAGATTATCATGAACGGAATGAACACTGGTAACGGCATATTCTTGTCCGAATGTTTGAGATAATAGCGATCGAGAAGAATGTAAGCAAATAAGGCTAGACCTATCGTTGAAAGCCTTGTTTCAGGATACATAATCATCGAAACCAGTAGCAGGGCAAGAATGGACATATGTTGAGATTTATACTCAAAATTCCGCCATCGGTCATTCTTCAACATCATCATTCCGATTATGAATGTTGATAACGGTAAAAACAAACCGATTGGATAGTACAGCCATGCCGCAGTATCTCGATTGTAAGAGAGAATCATCGAGCCAGCGAAAAGTGAGAGGAATCCAAGTGCGGTGCAATTTGAGCATCTCATAGAGACGCCTCGCGATTCTAACGCATAGAACAGAAGTAGTGTTAACACAACAACTGTGATGATACTCAACCAGACATCTGAGGCTCGAATCCCTATTTCATCGACTTTAATTTTCTCCCATTCTATCGTCGAACGACTGAGCCCTTCCACGTAGGGGTGCCCTTCTTCCTCTGCCCAATCATTACGAGCAACTGTTGCGTTCCAATTCCATTGCTCAAGAGCATCACGCTTCTCAGGATTGATATCGAATGCATCAAGTGGAATTCTTCCATGAATTGCATGAGGCATTGGTAAAGATAAGAGAACAGATGGAAGTGTGGCAACGTCCACCTGATTGACGCCTTTTACCTCAGCTCCTGGTTTGATGTTTGGCCCCCACATAAATCCTGCAACTTTTCTTTGTTGTTCAGAATCTGAACCGTGTTGCCCTGACTTGGTCAGCCCATGATCAGCAGTTACGAGTACTGTCCAGTCATCAGGCACTGCATCAAATACAGCGACTAATTGTTCATCTATCCATCGTAATTTTTCATCGTAATCTGAACCAACCGAACCGTAACGATGCCCAACACTGTCAAGACCAGCTAAATGAGCAATAATGAGATTTCGTGGCTGAGTTTGTCCTGCTGGAACTTCACCGCCCAACCAGTTAACGAGTGTCTCGAAACCTTCCTCATCTCCCTCATAATAGTCAGCATGGCCGTATCGTGCTTGAGAATACGGGACGTTTTGTCTGTTGTCTGGGAACAAACTGGACCACACATAATCGCCGATTAAACCAACATAATTGTCTGGTTCTCCGTCACCATCTTGGTCATGAGATGCTGCAAGATTGAAACCATCTGGACTGCCTGGGTGTTGAGGATGGAAATTCTGTAATGCTTCGTTTGGCCTCGAGGGAACTCCGGTTGCCATCTCTTTGACACACATTGCCGTCATTGTCAATGGATTAGCAAGGATATGCAGATA
>JABIYX010000172.1 GCA_018666575.1 Methanobacteriota archaeon
AGATCTCCGTCGTATTCTGCTGGTTAGGTTGTTGTCTGAATCAATTTGAATTGAATATACCCTTCTGGAATCGAACCAGATCCTCTGCAATTGCAGTGTGCACCGTACACCAAGGGAATTCTGTGGGCAGTAATTCAATCTCCACCACTCGAATTCGAACCGTTTAGATATTGATGTGCGAAAGTCACTCGGACTCATCAACCGATTCGAATAAGAGTTTCATTTGTTCATGGAATTCATTGAGTCGTTCAATGACTTCAGGTTTGACCGATTCATTATGTGAGCGAACCGTTCCTTCAGACCACTCAATGAGAATTTCACCTTCACCAAAGTCTTCTGTATATTCGAGACAGGTAATCAAATGTTCATGATATTCTTCAAGAAGTTCTGAATGATTCGGATTTCGATCATCATGAACGGCTTCTACATCTACTTCCGGACCAACATACACGCCAATAACCGTGTATGTATAACCGAGTTGAGAGAGATACTCAGCAGCCTCAGATCCTATGGATTCCGCTGCATCAAACATTGATGACACCTCGAAGTTCTTCATTTCCAAAGTATCCTTTCTCTATACAATATTCTCGTAGCACATACATGTTAAGAAAAAATCTCGACAGTTTGTAAAGGATGAGGTTGGACTTTCACCATTCAAAGAAACCTTGACCAGATTTCTTTCCTAACTGGCCTTTCTCAACCATTTCTTCGAGAAGTGGATGTGGTGTGTAACGGTCATCATTGAACGAACGTTGTAAATTGAGGAGGATGTCTCTTCTCACATCGAGGCCAACTAAGTCTGTGAGTTTGAGTGGGCCCATTGGATGCTTGTACCCGAGAACCATGGCCTTGTCGATGTCTTCTGCGCTTGCTACACCATCAGCGAGCATTCGTATGGCTTCGTTTCCTAATACGACACCAAGTCTGCTTGTTGCGAATCCAGGGACGTCTTTGACGAGGATGGTTGTTTTCTTCATCGCTTCTCCAGCTGCTTGAGCCATAGCAATGGTTTCCTGACTGGTTCCATCATGGCGAACCAACTCAAGGAGTTCCATGATTGGAACTGGATTGAAGAAATGCATTCCAATGACCTTGTCACCACGGTTTGTTGCATTTGCAATGCTTGCGATTGAGAGTGAGGATGTGTTCGTTCCTAGGATTGCATGTGATGGAGCCATTGCATCGAGTTGTTCAAAGATTGAAGCTTTGAGTTCTGGAATTTCAGGAACGGCTTCGATAACAAGATCTGCATCTTGAACTGCAGTTTGCATATCTGCTTCTGCACGAAGGTTTGCAGCCCATGCTTCCTTTTGTTCTGCCGTGGTCTTTCCTCGAGCTATTCCTTTGTCCCAGAATGCATCAATACGTTGCATGCCACGTTCAAGACCATCTGGAAATGCGTCAAAGAGAGCCGTTTTCCATCCTGCTTGAGCACATACTTGTGCAATACCTGCACCCATTGTTCCTGCACCGATAACTGCTACTCGTTCAATCGCCATGACTGATGCCAGATGGTTCAGA
Source organism: Methanobacteriota archaeon (assembly GCA_018666575.1). GTDB lineage: Archaea > Thermoplasmatota > Poseidoniia > Poseidoniales > Poseidoniaceae > MGIIa-L2. The sequence continues at coordinate 1,522 of JABIYX010000172.1, forward strand.
TTCATCATGCTTCTCGCTCTGTGCGATGGCAACACCACCGACAATGAGTACGAAGGCAGCAATGAGTGTGAGTCCAAGTTGTTCATCGAGAAGCCACCAGCCTGAGAGGATTCCGAATGGAGGGACAAGATAGACATAGAGTGCTGCTCTGTTTGCTCCAATTGTTTGGATGCCTTCAGCAAACCAGACATAGGAGATGACTGTAGAGAATATCGCTAAGAAGAGGATGCTGAGCACAATGTCCTGATTGAATGTAGGCATGCCACTATCGATGAGTTCGTAGGCAGACCATGGTGTGAGAATGAAGAATCCTACAATCGATGCCCATACTGTAAGTTGAAGTGGGCTAAGAGGTTCAGTTGAATCGGATGTTGAGGTTGTCATTGCCTTCTTCATGAGGATTGATGAGGAAGCCCAAGCGAGTGCTGCTAGAATGATGAGGGCATCTCCAAGCATTCGTGTTGTTGCTGGAATGTCGACGTTTGGAGAATAAATGAATATGATAATGACGCCAGATAATGCCAAGATGAGACCAGATGCGAGCCGCTTTGTCATCTTCTCACCAAGGAATGGGATAGCCAAGAGTGCAGTGATGATCGGATTAAACGTAATCATGAGAGAAGCATCACCTGCAGCAGTATACTTCATTCCAAACATGAAGAAGACTTGATACAAGAACGTCGAAAAGAATCCGATATAGGCTAATCGTTTCCATTCTTGTTTGGTTGGAATTCGCATGTTGCCAGTTGACTTCAGCCAGACAAGAAATAATCCAATAGCGATAACATAGCGAATCCATGCAGCAGTAACTGGAGGGAAATCAGTCGCAACTAAGCGTCCTGCGGTCCAACTAAGACCCCAAATCAAGGCAACAGTAAGTAATCGAACGTGTAGCCAGAGATGGTTCATTCAAATCGCTCCAAGCCTAACTGGAGGATTCGAGCTCGTGGAAGCCCAATCTCCGGTAGACCGTGGGCGGGGGAATACTGTTTGAGTCCTTCTAAGCGTTGAACGTATAGTCCATATGAGGCAATATCGTTTCGATTAAACGGAGTAGGAACACCCATGCGTGTGAGTGTTTCACATGCTTTCTCGGAGTAGATTGGATAGACGTTGGTGGAGAAGTGCATCCATTGAGAAAGCCTCACTGTGTCGACATTATCCAGTGAAAGGATATGCTCTAGGAGATTCACTTTTGGGTAACTAATGGTGCGTAGCGCCATCATCACTTCATTCTCAAGATCTTCGTTCCAGATGAGAGGCGTGTTTTCTGCCCAAGCATCTGCGATGTTGAGATGGTCTAACGAGCGTTCTGATTCTACTTTGAACAGAGAATCTACGTAGGCCTTGTCTTCGAAAGCATCGGAAACAAGTCCTGGCAGTTCATTGTAGAAGCGCTCACACGTCTCTACATGAATGCCGAATAATTCGACAGGGATCATTGTAATCGCCTTCAAGCCTTAGCGCCGATGCCAGATTCAAGTTGGCGTGCTGACAATGGTTTGTTTTCAATCCAATCCATCTCGAAATAGCCGAGGAGAGCTTCTTCGTCTTCAGCAGTAGGCAGAATGTTTCGGATGTATTCATCCCATTCGGCGTCATTGCCTTCGAATTTTGTTCCTTCGACAGTGAAGCGTTGTCCACCAAAGTCTCCGATATCTCGGTTGAAGTTCTCGTGTGCTACGTAGAAAGGAGTGGCTCCTTCATCTTGGTAACCATTGAGTTTGTCGACTTCCTTAACGATTTCATCATGGTAATGTCCACGTGCTTCTTGGTTGAGGACTTCTTTGTCAACTTCGATGCCAGCATCGAGTTTCTTACGCTCGTCCCATCGTCCTTTGACTCCCCAGACATATGCCCAGTGAGCAGATGACGAAGAATCGACTCCAAACAAATCGTGAGCAGTGGAAACCCACTTGTTCATGTAACGCTGAAGCATATCTTGTGGAATGACGCCTGCCTTGATGACACGGCGTAATCCGTTTGATCCAGTCCCCAGGTGGAATGATTCTTCTTTGAGCATTGGACCCATGCTTGCTGCAAGAGGCTTGAATGCAGAAGTAGAGAGCATACCGAGTTGGAACTTTCCATCACGGTCAACGAACATAGTGTAGTTGAAGAA
>JABIYX010000103.1 GCA_018666575.1 Methanobacteriota archaeon
AACCACATCATTGCAAGTTTGTCGTTTTGATACGGATCAGTCCACCATTCTGCATTGAATACTGATGAATCCATGAAGGCCATCGCCAAGTAGGCAAAGGCTGTTAGAACAAACGTAGAGGCTGGCAGAAACAATCTTCTTCGATATGATTCAAGACTCTTCGAAGGCTCATACATCGACATCAAACCGCTGATGACAACAACCTCGGTAATCAGGAGCGTGATCACCATCCACATATCGACTGATGGACTTGGTATCTGGGTTAATGGAAGACTTTCTGGAGCGATGTAGGCTGAATCATCAAAGAACATGGTTGCAGAAACCAACAGCATCAATGCAAGTGTTCGCTTGAATTTATGCAGATGTTCGTTCTTCCATGTCCCTTTCATCCCTTGGCCATTCCAAGCAAACAGATAGACCAGCGGAAGAAGCATCCATTCTACCAATCCATCTCCTGCAAAGAGAATGTGAAGTCGGTCTGTCAATGAAGAATCCACTTGCAGATAAGATACAACTTCCAAATGGTCCGTATCATGGCCAAGTATGGATGACATACGAAGAGAGAGAATCACTGCAAGAAGCGTAAATGGGAACCAACGTAATGCCATCAGCAGTCGCTCACTACGGCCTTTTGCAAAGGATTCAACGGTTTTTGGAAACAACCAGATGGCGATGGAACCGAAAAACAGCGGCACCAACCATGGCATTTCGTCACCGAGCATGTCCCGACCAGACATCAACGCGATATGATGCTAACGGCGTTCGCAATGCAAAAAGGGGCGAGACTGTAGGGCGGGACATGGGGGCGAGAGAAAGTGAGACCAGCTTGCTTGAACAAGCCGACATTGCGCCCCTAACTGGATTTGCTCAGTCCCTTGGAATTGCGAAGCAGGATTGGATTGATGTTGCAACAACACCGTTGCCTGAAACACTCCGTCTTTCGATGCATCATCATGATAAAGATTGGACGCGTGAAAAACTCATCGAAATGGGCGGTAAACCGATTGCATGGTCCCATGGAAACGAAGCCTATGAGATGCCGTTTGCTCGAGGACAAGCAGCCAGAGATGGAACCCGTGAACTTCTTGCTCTGCTTCATGATACAGGACGAATAACACGTCAAGAAGCAGCCAGTATGCTTCCAATTCTTGTTCTCGATCCTCAACCAAATACGCTCTTACTCGACCTCTGTGCAGCACCTGGGTCAAAGGCAACACATGCTGCTGAACGAATGGCTCCAACGGGTGTTGTTATTGCTAACGAACCGATTTCAGGTCGCGTCAATATGCTTGCAAGCAATCGAGGACGACTGTCCTTGGGCAATGTCATCGTCAGTCAACACGATGGACGTCATATCGGAAGAATCCCAGAACCGGGTTTCGATGCAATCGTTGCAGATGTTCCGTGCACTGGAAGTGCAACAGCACGTAAGAACAAGGACGTCTGGTGGAGTTGGTCTCCACGCGGTGGACGTACAATGTTCCAGTTGCAAGTTGATATCTCAAAGAGAGGCGCTCAACTTCTCAGGCCCGGAGGCGATATGGTCTACTCAACATGTTCACTCGATCCAACTGAAAACGAGGCAGTGATTGCAGAATTACTTCGTCAATGCCCTTGGCTTGAACTGGTTGATATTGATGATTCAAAGGTTGAAGGTTTGACGTGGCATCGTGGATTAACAGATTGGGAACAAATCGATGAGGAAGGAAACATAGCCGAAGATCGAACATCCGTTCCGTTTTACAAACCTCAATACGATCCACCTACTGAACAAGACATTCTCGATGTCTTACCGTATTGTCGTCGACTCTATCCAGCCGATAACAACACGGGTGGGTTCTTCGTCGCTCTGCTTCATCACAAAGAAGAGGCAACACCACAAGGTGTCGCTCGAACCTTTGTCGACAAGTTAGCAGATCGAAAAGCGGAAAGCGGCTGGGAGCCACGTCAATTGGAAGCACCTCCAAACAACCGTCATACTGTTCTTCAGGCAAGTGAAGAAGAAATTCAAGACGTTCTCGAACAATGTCAGTTGAATCAAACCGCCTTCTCTTGGTGGAGAAGAGGAAAGCGAATGGCTATTGCACCTCAAATCGTCTATGATCGGATTTGGTCAAAAGATACCCCTAACAAGCGTGGAAACCGTTGGCCTAGTGGCACGTTCCATCCATTGCAAGTCCTCCATGTTGGATTGCCTGCCTTTGTTGTCAAGAGCGGTCGCTGGCGAGCACGTCAAGAATCAATCCCCTTGATCTATCCTCACCTTTCCAATGACATCCTCGTTATCGATGAAGTCATGTTGCAACGGATGTTGCGAGATGAAGTCCCAACTCGCGAAGAATTCGCTGAAGCTTATGATACCGAATTGTCATCAGGAGCCTTACTCGTTCGTGTCAAGCACTCCACTGGAGACTTGATCATCAGTACATGGTGTGGTACTCGAATCACCTTAATGCTGGATAAGGCAGAACGACGATTGCTTGAAATTCGATTAGGAATGGAGGAAGAGGAATGAAGCGTTGGCTTTTGGCTGCTCTTATCCTGCTTCTTCCGCTTGCTTCTGCATCCACAAGCCTGCACTTAGAATGGGAACTTGGAGAACCTACAGATGTTGAGCATCGATACGTTGAACACTTCCCTGACCAGATGATGCAATGCACAGAATGCGATGCCACCAATGATGGCGATGTTGTCGTTAATTGGTGGAGACACAGCGAAACAACAGGATCAGATTGGCCCGATGATGATGCAAATCTACGTGCAGGAACCAATGGTATCGAACTCAATGAAACAGACTCTCTAATCAACGGAAATGGAGAAGATACGCGTCAACATCTGGTTGACTT
>JABIYX010000138.1 GCA_018666575.1 Methanobacteriota archaeon
CTCAATACGTGAAGCAATGCAGACACGCCTTACCGTTCATCTTGAATGCCAATTGATTGGGTGATTTCATGGCAATACGTGATGACTTCCCCATACTGCAGCGTAACATAAACGGCCATCCGTTGATTTATCTCGACAACGCAGCCACCACCCAAAAACCGTCGGTTGTAATTGATGCAATGAATGAATATTACACCACCAATAACGCAAATGTGCACAGAGCCGTTCACACGCTAGCAGGGGAAGCAACCAACGGATACGAGGCTTGTAGAACCACGCTCAAATCATGGTTCAATGCAGAACGCTGCATTATGACAAGTGGAACTACTGAAGCAATTAATTTAGCAGCGCACGCTTGGGGCCACTCGCAACTCAAAGGTCGTGCGATCGTCCTAACAGAAATGGAACATCACAGTGACATCGTACCATGGCAAATGCTTGCAGAAGCATACGGCAATGAATTGCGATATGTACCAGTCAAAGAAGATTTCACGTTGGACATGGAGGCATACGAAGCATCCATTGAAGGAGCAGGTCTTGTCTGTGTGGTACATACATCTAACGTTCTTGGCGTGCGCAATCCGATTGAGAAGATCATTGACATTGCTCACAAAAATGGAGCCAAGGTTCTCATTGATGCTGCACAAGGAGCTCCACATTGTAAAATCGATTTGAAAGAATTAGGTGCTGATATGATGGCCCTTTCAGCCCATAAAATGTGTGGCCCAACGGGCATTGGCTGCCTACTTGTCAATGAAGGGACGTTCCAAGAAATGAAACCATTCATGGGTGGGGGAGATATGATTGAGACAGTTACTCTGCAGAAATCAACCTATCAGACCAATGAACACAGATTTGAAGCGGGAACACCAAAGATAGCGGAAGCCATTGGCTGGGATGCTGCACTTGGATACCTCAACAACCTGAACCTCCACGAACAACATCAGAGACTGCTAAACATCGCTCGCTATGTTGCAGATGAATTACGTTCAATGAACATGACTGTTTACGGCAGACATGACTCAGATGATTCCGCAGTCGTTTCTTTTCTACATCCAACATTGCATAGTGAAGACCTTGCACATCTTCTAGACGCAAGAGGGGTAGCTGTTCGAACAGGCCACCATTGCGCTCAGCCCTTGCTCCATCGCCTAGGAATAAATGGCACCGTACGTGCATCGTTTTACATCTATAACACAATGGATGAAGCAGAGCAATTCATCCAACATACAAAGGACATCTTGGAGAGGTTTGCATGACCTATCCTGAAGCATTGGTTGAACTCATCGATGATTTCCAATCTATTGATGACAAGATGGAACGCCTTGAGTACGTCTTTGACCTTGCCTCAGAAGTGAATGAACTTCCTACCACAGAATGGACAGAGGAGACGCGAATACACGGCTGTCAATCAGAAGCACATGTACTTCTTGAAATTGAAGAAGGCAAAGTCTCATTGAAGTCAGGAGCAGATTCTAAACTGGTTCAAGGCCTCATGGGCATCCTTACGATTGCGATGGATAATCTTGATACAGAAGAGGCAAAGAAGATCACGCCGGATTTCGCAGTCGATATGGGAATACTCAATTCCTTGTCCCCATCACGGTCAAATGGTTTTCGAAACATGTTTGATAAAATCATGAGTGATTTGGAGTTGAAGTAAATGGTTGAAGAATCCAATGTCCTAGACGCTTTGCAAACAGTCGAAGATCCTGAACTTGACATATCGATTGTAGAACTTGGTCTTGTGTACGGAGTTCGATTTGAACAACGTGATGAAGGAACCCATGCTGAGATTGATTTGACGCTCACATCACCTGGATGCCCTGCGGCACCTGAGATCATGGCTGCTGCACACCGTGCAGCATTATTGACAGAAGGATTGTCATCGGTGCACATCAATCTCGTATGGTCTCCGAGATGGGACCCTCGTGTTCATGCATCTGAAGACGCAAGAATGGACATGGGCATCTGGGAATGAACTCAGTTAGCCAGAGTAAGACTCACTTCTGCACCGTCTTCAATCTCAAGACGCTCTCGAAGAAACGGTCCAGAAATTACCTCAACAACGTCAACGTGTCGTGTCAAGTCAGGGATGAGGATTGCGCAAGGGATGCTGTTTCCTTCATGAGCGATTGTTGCTTGATATGCGGTTGCACCACCGAAGGACACACCATCACGCAAGAACCCGCGTACTCGAATAGATTCGATTGTTGACACATCGATATGAGTGGCTCCTTCTCTTGCAGCATCTTCAGCATCAAGTGTATCGATACCAGCTTTTTTCCTCAAAGCAATATAGTTGACGAGATTCATCTCTTCGACCTTTACATTGAGCGTCCCCGGCCACGCAGTGGTACCAAGAATCGTTCGGAACTGATCCTGATAATGAGGCTGAGACATGAAAACATGGGCTCTTCCAAGCCCACTACTCACAGTACCATTGAGTTGCACAAGACGACCGTATCTCCTCTCCTTTTTCATCATACGTGTTGAAGCCATGTATCACAAAAACCCTTAATCATCAACGAAGAGGACCGTTTGGTGAGCCAATGCCTGGTGACATGACATGGATGAAAGAACGCTTTGATGAGTTGAATGAAAAATCCTTACTTTGGGAACCACCTACTCTCGAAGGACCAAATCAACCACGATGTACCATGGAGGGAAAACCAACAATTATGCTCTCAGCAAACAATTATCTCAACCTAACGACCCACCCTAAAGTTGTCTCAGCCATGGTCAATGCGACACAAAAATACGGGGCAGGGAGTGGATCGGTTCGTGCGATTGCAGGAACCATGGATTTACATCTTGAGGCCGAGAAGAAAGTCGCACAATTCAAAGGAGTTGAAGCTGCACTGATTTATTCAGCAGGATATACAGCAAACGTAGGACTCATCCCCACCCTTGTCCAAGGGCAACAAGATGTCATCATTAGTGACGCACTCAACCATGGCTCAATCATTGATGGAGTCAGGCTTACGAAAGCCAGACGCGGAGTCTATGGTCACAACGACATGGGTGAACTTGAAGCGGTCCTTTCAACCCATGAGGACGCTGAACGAAAACTCATCATTACAGACGGAGTATTTTCAATGGATGGAGACTTTGCACCACTGGATGAAATCAACACTCTTGCAGAAGAATACGGGGCAATGGTCCTAGTAGACGATTGTCACGGCGAAGGAGTTCTTGGCGATGGTGGAAGAGGGATTGTCGACCATTTCAATCTTCAAGGAAAGGTTGATTTCGAGGTTGGTTCATTTTCAAAGGCTCTTGGAGTGCAAGGAGGAATCCTTGCAGGAACCGACATGACAAGGACACACGCCCTGAATCATTCACGCTCATGGCTTCTCTCGGGTTCACAACCTCCGGGTGTAGCAGCAGCTCAAAAAGCAGCAATTGAGGTACTCATGGATGAACCTGAGCACCATGCCAAACTATGGGAGAATACTCATTACTTCAGAAATGAACTCCAATCACTCGGTTTTGACACAGGGATGTCGACAACTCCGATTATTCCGATCATGTGTGGAGAATCCTCAACTGCCAAGGAAATGACAAACCTTCTGCAAAAAGAAGGTGTCATGGCTGGAGCGATTGTCTTCCCAATGGTTGCTCGTGATAAGGCTCGAATCAGAACGCAAATGTCAGCTGGATTATCCAGAGACGATTTGGATGAGGTTCTTAGACTCCTGGAATCGATTGGTCCAAAGGTCGGACTTATCTGATTATTCGGATTCAAATGCATCAACGACTTCGAGCAATTCGGTGTCATCTCCTGCCATTTCATCAGCGCTATTGTCCTCAACTTCATCAAGTGTTTTCAAACCTTCAAACGGATTTGTACCCTCATCAAGCATGCACAAGAGCCTCCAACGAGGAGCCCATGACAAATGCACGTATGCAGGCCCGGGTAAAAGGAGAACAAACATTGAGATTGAACTTGAAATTTCCAGAACATCAGCAAAGTCAAGGCCAAGCAATCCAAGCCCTATGAATGGCATTGGGTAGAGAATAATTCGTGGAGGGGCAATCGGCATACGTTTGGTGAATGAAACTAAAATCAAAGAAGCAAATCCGAGGAAAAGACATGCTGCCATGAACAAAGCAGAGAAAAATATCCAATTCGACAATGCTTCGTTGAAGGAGTCAAATTTCAACGAATATGGAAGAATAAGTGCCAGGCTGATCAAGAAACCATAGAATGCACCGATATTCCCTGGATGAGACAACCACAATGGGAGCCTCGAGAAACGGCGTGAGAGAGAAGTTCCAAACAACAATTCCTGTTGCGGAGTACTCAACTCAGAGACGTGGTCAGACCACTTACTTGGAGCATCCATGAGTCATTGGGAGAGAGTAGAGGTTTTCAATGCACCCTCTCTTGATTCATCATAAAGCCTTATTCTTGCCGTTTGAGTTTTTTTGCGATTGGACCCAGTGCTTCTTGGGAATCTTCCTCATCAGGCCAATCGCGTTGTAGCAATCCAAAATCCATCGACTCTCTTTCTCGAGCATCCTCTATATTGTCCTGTTCTCCATTGTGTGCATCACGAAGGGCGAGAGATTGGTTCAACAGGGCCATGGTTCTTCTAAGCGAGGCAGATTGGGTTTTTTGATCCGTAAAATATCCGAATATCGAATAGTTATCATCGAGCGCTACGAGATTGAAACCTTTCAGCAAATCATCCTCAACAAGACGATAACGATACTTACCTGCCAGTTGCCAACGTCCATCCTGAAGTCGAATCATAACCATGGCTTCTTTATCGCTCAACAATTCCATCAAGGGATGTGCTGGGTTAACTGCAAACGGGGTATTACTCCAATCAACCCAACGGCGCCAACTCAGTACGAGTGCAGGAATCATCAATAGCAACAGCAATATTCGTATCGTCCAAAATGGAATAAGAACGAAGGCAAGTTGGATTGCGATGATAAGCGCAGCAGATTGAAACTGAATCGTCCTTCCCTTTTGCAAAGCATGAGGTGTTTCTGAAAACCGAATGAAGCCATCATCAAGGCCATTTGTAAAATCACTCATTTTGATCACTCCAGTTCGGCTACAGGTATCCGAACATCATCATAGGTTTCATTCCACGTATCAACATCTTCAACAAAACGCTGAATTTGTCGTAGATGGGCAATCACATCGATGTGCCAGATGTGAGTCCAAACATCTAATTTGGGGAGAAGTTTCTCCCACTGATTCAAGACACCTCTTCTCTTTTCTCGTTGATGATTGTAAAGTAGAGCTGCGGTTTGAATGAGGCCTTGAACGCCTAGAATTTCTGGACGAGGAGCTTCACGTCGTTTAAGAGAATTCCATAAATCCTCCCATGATTCATGGGCATGCCAGAATCGTGTAGAATTAAACTCCTGAATCCCTTCTTGCAAGAGATTATTCTCTGCTTTCGTCAATGGTAACGCCTCCATGGTTGGCCCAAGAGGTTCTCTGTTCAAATCCTTCGGTTTTGCCCAATTGGGGCACACACTTCAAAAGATGAAAGCCAATCTAATGGTTTGAGGGGTGAGCCAAATGTTCGATTTTATACCGGGAGATGTTCTTGAAAGTCGAAAAGGTGGTGCAAACACGTTACGACACCTCGCACAAGAATTAGCAACTCTGGAACGAAACGGTTCAATCCTCATCGAACGCCACATTCCTGAAATTGGCCTACGAACAGGACATCTGCTCATTTTTGATGGAACTCTTGCGAGTGCTTATCATCAAGCAGACACACATCGTTATGGAATTGAAGCATTGCTTGAAATAGAGTCCGATGCATCTTCACCAGACGCAACTGTAAGTCTTCATGAGATGACTGAACAATCCTTCCTCGCCTCCTCGGTGGCATATCCTCAAGCAAATCTTGTCGATTTCAAAAAAGAATTCATCAAAGATGAAGCATGGTGGGCAACTGTTCGTGCACCTGTAAGAAGACTTGATCGTGATGAGAAGTTACCTGAAATCGAGTCAACCATTGAGGCTCCTGAATTCATTCGGCACAAAACACAAGCCAGAATACAAAACCTCACAGGCCCTGTACTCAAAATGGGACAAACATTGTTGGAAAATGCTGTTGAACCAACTGCGGCATTCAATCTCGCAGAAGCCCTTCGAATGCATGGACGCCCATTATTGGCCATAACCAGGCAATCTCCTGAGAGACTCAAAGTAAACCACCAGATTGAATCTGCGGACTGCAGATGGTTAACTGAGAAAGAACATGAACGTACACTAGAGCCGTCTCTTGAGTCCATACGCAAAGAAATTGATTCATTTTTCCACGACAATTTACGGGCAATACTCGTTCTGGAAGGAATCGAATATTTGGCGGGCATCCACGGTGAACAAAAGGTCATTGAAATGGTGCGAGGCATTGTCGATGAGACCCGATACACAGACAATGTAATGCTTCTTTCGTCAAATTTAGAGGCATTTACACAAATACAACGTTCAAGATTACAGAGGGAATTCGATGCAATAGAAAGTTCCCAAATAAACACATGGCTTCTCGATAAAGAATTACTCTTAGACCATCCCTTTTGTCAACCACCAGATGAAGAAGAGTTGGCTTGGATTGAACAACACCTACGCGAGAGCCTCGCAGGACTTCGCAGTGAGGAGCCCGAGCCAGCCCATCTGGAAGTAGAACAGATTCCACTTCCCGTTGTTAAAGAAGATATACTCGAAGTTGTTGAATCAAATCCAATAATCGAAGAATCACATTCAGTAGAGAAAAATCTGATTCTCGAGGCTGAAGTCGAACAGATTACAATCACCAAAAAACCGCGTCCTGCCCAGAGAATGATTCGCCGCAAGAAGAAGTCTGAAACTAAGCAAAGCAACACGAGAGTTGAGAAACTGAATGCCGCCTCAAAGCGTACTGTTGACATCGGAACAATGGAAACAGATGATTCCAACACACCGAGTTTGGATCACCTCGTGAAAGCTGCTGCAAATCTCAGAGAACGACGTTTCCCTGAACAAAAGAAACCCCTAAGCCCACAACGATTAGGCAAAGCAGCAACGAGTTCTGTTTCCAAAAAGCACCTGAAGTTACCACCAATAAAAGGGACAAAGACGCTCACGTTGAAGCAACGTTCGGCTCTTAAGCAATCTAAGGGCAAGCAGAAAACATCCCCACATGCAAGAGAATATGCTTCGGCTACTCAACAGCAAGAGCCCGTTCACGACCATCAAACTGATTCTGATAAGGAGAAGAGCGCATGAGTATTAAACGTACAAATCGACTCAAAATTGCTCTTCAGAAAGCAAAGGCAAACTTGCCGGAAAAAGAGGGTCATACTACGAACCAATCTAACTTGGGCCGCCTCCTGAATAAACCAACCTCTCTCAAGAAAGACAGGAAGTTCATGGGAGCCCAACCAATTCATGAACGCCCACTCATTGATGCCATTGCAAAGGAAACCTTTGGAGAAGATGCTGAATATGTTCCAAAACTTAATCTTCGAAATCCAAGTGATCAACATTCAAACGCTGAGCATATTGCATCACGCCTCAAAAATATGAGAGAACGTGTCTCTGTAGAATCCACCACACCCTTAGGCACACGTGTCGGATTCTCGGTCGATGGAAAACCATTGTGGGCATCGATAATCGACGAACAACGCCAATATTCAACTCACACATTGAATGAAGAGTTAGCGCCCTTACAGCCTCATGAGAGGCTTCATCACACCAAACTTGCACCTTCAAATTCAGCTTGGCCATTGCAACTTCAAGTCAATCAAAAGAAGACGTTCAAACAATGGAAAGTTTATCCAGAGAATACAGGCCCTACTCAAGCCTGTGAATTAGTGATCGATACACTCGGAAATCAAATCAATCCAATGCTTATGATTGGAGCAAATGGAACTGGGAAAAGTCATTTATTGCATGCAACTGGACAAAGCGTCCTTCGGTATTACGATAGAGAAGTACGAATAATTCGAGGAACTGAACTGATCAGTGCAAGTCGCTTACCTCATGACTGGCATGAAGCATTGGCAAATACCTGCCTGCTGCTAATCGACGACCTCCACCTTGTATCGGATAGTGAAGAAATCGCCACCAATTTAGGCCACCTTATCGACCATAGCCTCAATTTGGGAATTCAAGTCCTTGCAACTTCGCTCACACATCCGGATTCATGGGCTTCATCAAGACTCTGGGATGTAATGAAAAATTCGTCCTCAGTAGAACTATTACCAATTTCCTCAACCAGCTTGGCACTGCATGTTAAACGAGAAAGTTCACTTCAAGGATTACTGCTTGAAGATGCGCATATCATGCATCTTTTAGAACATACAGGCAACGATTGGAGAAGTGTAAATTCCGCTATTGCAATGCTCGTAAACGCAAGTCAAAAAGGCGATAATGCTCATCATCCAGAAGATGTATTACGGATTCTTGCAAATAGACCAAAACAAGAGGAAAGCGTTTCCAATCGTAGTGGCTCGAGCATCACTCTTGCATCAGACATCGTTCGTACAGCAACTGACGTCATTTATTCTGATAAAGAAATAGGCGGCATCGAGTTACATACTTCAGCAGTGGATCTCCCAGAAGATGACTGGGAACCAAAAATGGTTACAGCCGATGAAATCCTTAGAGCGAATGATTTGATTGAGCAGCATCTCAAGACAACTCTAGAAGAACTAACACCAGAGGCTCCAAGTGTTCTCGATGTTGATTCCAGAGACCAACATTTAACGCATCAACTTGGCCAATTGGGCGAAAGAGATGTTGATTCAGCCGTGGATGTCATGGTTGGAATCGATACTGAAATTGATCGTGTGATGGCTGAGAGAGAGCAACAGATGGTACGAGATGACCTTCGCCTAAGAAATCTTGAATCGCAAATGGAAGCTCTACTCGATAGAACCTCAAGTGCCGATGCCAACGAATTAATTGACATCGTTGATGAGTTACGCCACATTGAACATGAGTTGGGTCTTGTTAGCGAAGATGCTATGGAAGCGTTTGAGCTTGAAGATGAGGAAGATAAAAATCTCGTTCGTTTGGCACGGATTCGGCCAAA
>JABIYX010000189.1 GCA_018666575.1 Methanobacteriota archaeon
GGCACAAGTAAGGTCCAACCATCTGGAAGAATCTTCTCGGCAAATGGCCTCATCATTTCAGCAGTACCTGTCATACCATGCATCATGACAAGCGTTGGCAAGAAAGCACCTCAGAGCGTCCATTGGAACACAAGTGCTCCAGCCACACGAAGGTGAATGTAGGAAGATGGGCCACGTACAGTTACAGTTAGTGAATATTCGCCAGAATTGGATGGAATCGTACCAATAGCCCCCTTTTCAGTTGCCCCAGAACCCCAAGCACGGGTAAGTGGTGATGCTCCAGCATGATCTTTCATTGTCAATGAGCCAGATGCGGGTCCGTTCGATGCAATCTCCACATCGAGATACCAGACGAGAGTGTTCCAGTCCCCTTCGGATGGATGTCCGGAATCAAGGAACGTGTCGTAGATTTCCTGGTCGTTTTCTTCATACATTCGATCAATGAGATCTCTAGCGCGGTAAAAGAACACATCACCTTCGTAATTCGAACGAGCAATATTGAGATCCATTCGCAATTGTATGACCCCATCTGAATCTCGCCAGACAAAACGTTCCAAGAAATTCTTACTTCCACTGAATGTGTAATCCAATTCATGTCCTTCATCAGATTCTGCGCTAACACGCACATTTCCATTTGTAATCGAATCCGTATTTGCAGTCCACTCTTGACCAAAGAGTGTGAAACTCCATTTCTGATCAATCGACCATGGGAAAGCAAAGACTTGTTGCGGTTCTCCGTTCTCGTATACTGAGAGTCCATCAATGGTCATGCGACCAAGGAATGGGTTGTGATTGATGACAGCATGGCGTTGAGCTTCTCTCTCTGAAGAGATTCCAAGCACATAGTTACCTTCACCATCATCTGTTTCTGCAACAACCAATCGGGCGCTATCTTCGCCAAACTGAGGCGTTATGAATGTGTAAAGCCAATTGTCTCCAATCTCCCAAACAGGTAATTGCTTCTGGTCATCAGTGGTCGTATCTGCTTCTTCAGCAGATTCAGAGTCACTTAAACATCCTGCGAGAACACTCGTACACAGGAGTAGCAGCACCAGAAAAGGTGCTTTTAGCCTTCCAGTCATGAGACTCCGTACAGACGCTTCTTCAAGAGTCTAACGCTTTGATAAGAATCAAAGAAGTCCAGTCTCTGTGAGTTTACCAGTTCCAGCCATAACGACTGCTACGATAGACATCAACTTGATGAGAATGTTCAATGATGGACCTGATGTATCCTTGAATGGATCTCCGACAGTGTCACCGATAACTGCTGCATCGTGAGCCGCATCGCCTTTCTTAGCACCGTCAATGTGGCCTTGTTCGATTGCTTTCTTTGCGTTGTCCCAAGCACCACCAGCGTTAGCCATGAAGAGAGCCATGAGAACACCTGTAACCAGAGATCCGGCAAGAAGACCACCAAGAGCGTTCCAACCAAGTGTGTATCCAACGATGACTGGGGCAACAATTGCTACAACACCAGGGCCGACCATTTCTCGAAGAGCAGCCTTGGTTGAGATGTCAACACAAGTTTGTGAGTCTGGCTTGACGCCTTCCTTACCTTCGAGAAGTCCTGGGATTTCCTTGAATTGGCGTCGGATTTCAACAACCATGTCGCCAGCAGCCTTTCCGACTGAAGTCATTGTCATAGCAGCAACAACGAACGGAAGTCCACCGCCAATCAATAGTCCGATAACAACCATCGGTTCAGTGAGTTGCAAGTTGAGCAGGGAAAGACCTGTGTCTGCATCAGTTCCGATTGCTGCGGTGTATGCTGCGAACAATGCAAGTGCAGTTAGTGCAGCAGAACCGATTGCGAATCCTTTACCAACAGCAGCAGTTGTGTTTCCAATTGAATCCAGTTCGTCAGTAATCGCACGAACATCCTCTCCAAGACCGCTCATTTCTGCAATTCCACCAGCGTTGTCTGCAACTGGACCGTATGCGTCAACAGTCATTGTAACACCAACTGTTCCAAGCATACCCATTGCAGCCATAGCAATACAATACAATCCGTATTCTTCACCACCAAATTCGTTGGCTCCAAGAATACCCAGGGAGATCAGGACCACTGGAATAAACGTGGACATCATACCAACAGACAATCCTGCGATAGCGTTTGTTGCAGGTCCTGTCTTGGACATTTGACCAATGTGAGGAATTGCTTTTGGCTTGATTCCGAAGACTGGTTCGATACCAGTATAGTATTCGGTAACGAGTCCGATGAGGATTCCGATAACACTTCCAAGGACGACTGAATGCATGATTCCGTATTCGACGTTGATGAGGTCTTGTTGGATAGCGAGGTAACCGCCTGCCCAGAACAAAGCCGCTGCGATGAATGTAGTGTTTCGCAGGGCCGCTGCTGGGTCTTTTCCGTTCTTGAGGAAGGACATTGAGAACACACCGATGATGGATGCTGTGTATCCAATGAATCCGAGAAGAATTGGAAGAAGTACATAATCCTCAGCGGTACCAACTGCGAAATCGTTTGCGATAATCATGGCAGCAATAATTGAACCTACAAAGGATTCGAAGATATCTGCGCCCATTCCTGCGACGTCGCCGACGTTGTCTCCGACGTTATCTGCGATAACACCAGGGTTACGAGGATCGTCTTCAGGAATACCTGCTTCGACTTTACCGACCAAGTCAGCTCCAACGTCAGCAGCCTTGGTGTAGATACCACCGCCTACACGAGCGAAGAGGGCAATGGATGAAGCACCCATACCGAATCCTGCTGCAGCACTGACTGGATTCATTGTCCCATCAGTTGCTTCCCCTGCACTGAGCCAGAAAGCGATGAGCGAGATACCGAGAAGACCAAGTCCACCAACTGAAAGACCCATGACGGCTCCTCCGTTGTAGGATACGGCAAGTGCACCTGCTTGGCCGTCGTTCTTAGCAGCCATAGCAGTTCGGCCGTTGGCCGATGTTGCTGCACGCATTCCGGAGAATCCTGCAAGAACAGATGCAATTGCACCTGCGAAGAATGCTATTGCTGTATCGAGATCGTTCAGCCAAGCAAGGACTGCACCGACGACGACTACGAATATCGAGAGAACTTTGTATTCTGCAAACAGGAACGCCATAGCTCCTTTTTGAATTTCATCAGTAATATCTGCAACAACTTCGTTGTCAATCTTTACTTTGTTTACTTGTTGATACAGTACAAACGCAATTACAAGTCCTACAAGACCTGCTCCTGCTGCAATCATTGGTATATTATCCATCATTTTAGAACACCTGTATCTGCGCCCACCAAAGAATCCTTCATAAGTGGTTCCCTCTGTTTACAGGCTCAAAAGGCATGTTTCAGAGGGTTAATCTGTATTCGGAGTAGCAGGATGGATACCAATCGTTGAAAGAGGGGGAATGCTTGGGGTGAGTCATGGGCATTACCGCAGAAGAGGTCCTTGCAGAGATTGGGCCAGTGCAGGAAGTCCTCGATGCTCACGATGGAGTTGTAACTGTCCATGATACAAGTGGTGGCGTCATTATGCTCTCTCTTGATGGTGGATGCAACGGATGTTCATCAACACCAATGACTGCCATGCAGATTTTCTACTCTTTGAAGAAACTCGACTCTGTCAGCGATGTCATATTCATCAACGGGGAACTTCCAGAATACATGCGTACATTCATTGATCAAAAGATGGAAAAAGAAGCGCTAGAAGGCTCATCCGAAGAACCCGGTGAAATCATTTGATCATTCTTCTTCAGACCTTTTATTGATGCTATGAGGATTAGCACCAAATGAGACATTCTCGCCCTTGATGTTCATTCTCGCTGCTATTGCTAAAACGATGCAAACAATTGAAAGTGGCTTTGGGAGGTAATTCGAACCCCAGAGCGAACCGCCAGCAAGCGAGAGCCACCAAAGCGATGCTGCTGCGAGCAAAAGACAAGTGAAGATGATGTTTTGAACAACCAATTCTGCTTTCTCAGAACGTGAAAAGGTAGCGACAAACATGAACAAGAATGCTGAAATTCCACAAAACGATTGGACTAGAAACGAGATGATGTCCACATCGACCATGACGATTCCACACCACTGGGGTTTTTGAAACAATCACTTGCCATCCTTTTTTACCCGTGGGCATTTGAATAGAATATGGCCGGAAGCGGATTCAAATTACCGAAGGCGAGACCAAGCGGCCCGCCGTTCTTTTCAAGAAATCAAGTCGCAGGAGTATTGCACCAAGTCGCTGTCTTATTGGAGTTACAAGGCGCCAATGTATTCAGGGTTCGATCCTATCAAAATGGAAGTCGTCTACTCGGAACATTGACTGAGGATTTGCATGAACTTGTTGTCACTGGCCGCTTGTTTGAGATGAAAGGTATCGGGAAAGGCCTTGGTTCTGCTCTGTCACAAGCAATACTCGAGGGCGAATGGCCAGAGGATTGGCATCGCTTGCACAACGACACGCCTCAAGGCCTCATCGAAATGCTTGGGATACCAGGACTTGGCCCAAAGCGAATCAAGTTGATGCATACGGAACTTGGAGTAGACTCAATCGCCAAACTCAAGGAAGTGGCTGAAGAAGGTTTGATTGCCCCAATGAAAGGATTCGGTAAGAAGACTGAGCAACGTATGCTCGATGGTATCGAATTACTTTCACGATTCCGTGCCCGTCGTCGTCTTGATATTGGCTTGAAATATGGTACTGCTTTTGAACAACGTATCAGAGAAATACCGGGAGTTGAACGAGTTCAACTTGCAGGCAGTGCACGACGAAGAAAAGAGACCATTGGGGATCTTGATATCGTCGTGGGAGTCACACCTGAGCACCATGAAAGCGTGGCAAATGAGATTCTTGCCTTGCACGGAATTGCTGATGTTAAAGGCGCAGGAGATTCTAAAATCAGCCTGATTCTTGAAGCAAGTATATTCGAAGATGGATTCTCAGTAGGCCATATTGATGCGAATGTATTGGATGCAATCGGCGGTGATGATTACGAACAGTTGGAAAGCGCTGGAACAATTGATGCCCAAGTTCGACTGGTTCCTCCAGAGATGTTTTCATTCACCCTAGCATACTTCACAGGAAGTAAGGAACACAATATTGCAATGCGCCAGCGAGCGATAGATCGGGGATTACGTCTCAATGAATTCGGCTTAATTCCAGAAAAGGAAGTTGGGGAACTCAAGGGAATCGAAGCTGCTCAATTCTCACTTCATGCTATGACCGAAGAAGACATTTATGCTCATCTCGACATGCAATGGGTTGCTCCTGAATTGAGAGAGGACATGGGGGAAATGGACGCTGGAAGTCAGAAAATGCTGCCCAATCTATTGGAATTACCCTCGATCAAAGGGGCATTGCACAATCATACAGTCGTATCAGATGGTGAAGCCACACTTGAACAAATGGCTGATGCTGCTCAATCGTTGGGATGGAATTGGCTTGGTATAGCCGATCACTCGCCTACATTGAAAATAGCCAATGGTGCGCCTGCAGATCGCCTTCTTGAACAAGGCAAAACCATCAAACAATACAATCAGAAATGGCTCGATGATGGCGTTGACTTCAGACTCTTCCATGGTGTTGAATCCGATATTTTGCCGGGCGGGAAGTTAGATCATCCTGATGAGGTGCTCAAAGAATTGGATTACGTAGTCGCTTCAGTTCATGCCATGACAAAATGGAGAGGAAGAGATGAAAATGAGAATACAGAGGAGTTACTCAAAGTCCTTGAACATCCAGCAGCCACAATCATAGGACATCCTACAGGGCGAATCTTGCAAGGAAGAGAAGGCTACGAAGTGGACGTATACCGAGTTATCGATGCGATGGCGGAACACATTAATGACGGAAAATTCAAGGCGATTGAATTGAATGCAAGCCCATACCGATTAGATATTGACTACAGACTCTGTAAGTACGCTAAGATTGCTGGAGTCCCAGTGGCAATCAGCCCAGATGCTCACTCAACCAGAGGATTAGCCGATATTCAATATGGAGTTATGACAGCTCGAAAGGGATGGTTGGAAGATAATGATGTCCTCAACACCATGAGTGGAGATGCGCTGGCTCAACAACTCGCCCTACAATGAAGCAATAGTTCATCAATCAGTAGCAGGTGGTTCAGTCATGCGACTTACTCGGACACTTATCATAGGAGGACTCATGGTAATACCTGGACTCTTTCTTGGGCTGCTCGTATGGTATCTATTGGGCCAACCTCAAGACGGCGAATCTCAACTTATCGAGATATTCGCATGCAACCTCATTCCTCTTGCAAGTATAGGATCTGGCCTCTTTTTCGGCTGGGTAACAGGTTCCGAATACGCTGAATAGGTGGCTTCACTATGAAGCGAAGTGAGAAAGCAGAACGTATCCAGCACATGCTCGAATCCTTATACCCAGAGATACCCGTTCCTCTGGACCATGAGTCCTCGTTCCAACTCCTCATAGCGGTACTCATGAGTGCTCAGACAACTGATTTGAAAGTGAACGAAGTTACACCAGAATTGTTCAAACAAGGCCCAACTCCCGAAAAGATGGCTGCACTAAAAGTAGAACAAATTCAAATTCTCATTAAACAAGTTGGACTTGCTCCAACAAAGGCCAAGAACATCAAACGCCTCTCTGAACTCCTTATCGAACGTCATGATGGTGAAATCCCGAACACGTTTGAAGAACTCGAGGCATTACCGGGAGTGGGTCATAAAACTGCTGGAGTTGTACTTGCACAAGCTTTTGGAATTCCTGCATTCCCTATCGATACCCACATACATCGACTCGCAGCTCGCTGGGGTCTGTCCAATGGAAGTAACGTTGAGCGAACCGAAAAAGATCTCAAAGCTGTATTCCCAAAAAAGGCTTGGAATGACTTACATCTGCAAATCATTTTCTTTGGAAGAGAATACTGTCCTGCTCGATTTCATGATTTGACAACTTGCCCAATATGCTCATGGGCTGCTACGAAGAAAAGAATCTCCGAAGAAGAAAAGAGGAATCGGCCAAAAGGCAGACGCTAAAGTAAACGGATTGTTTTTCCTAACATACCATCTGATTAACGATGGAGCGTTAACTAAACTCCAAACACTGATGAAGCCCCATCGAGCAAAACTGCGGTAATCCAAGAGGTGATTCCCGCAATCCATAGCAATTGAATGGCTTGACCGGCAGCACTTGTTTTACCGCCACCACGCAATCGAGTGGCAATCGCTGAAACAGCGATGATTTGGCCCAAGACAAGAATCGAGACAATAATCTTGAACATACGAATATTTTCTTCAACAGAATTTGCATTTTCCATAACAGGAAGTGCAATACCAGAACCAAAGTCTTGCAACGCTCCAACATCAGTAGATGCAAGACCTGTCGCAACACCTGCGATCGCTTCTCCAAGTTGAAGTACAATCGAGATGGTCACGTTTAGCGAGGTTACGCTTGCAATGAGAAGACCAAGGGCAACTCCCCACATCGTATTCGCAGAAAGCGCACGTCGGCGTCTTAAGGACAGAAGGTTACCCACAGAACGAGAAACCATTTCTGCTGTCGAAGCAGGTTTGCCGGATGATTGTGCTCCTTCGATGTAGATGCGAGTGTAGCGAGAAATGACGGCAGAATTGGTATCTGCATTGAAATAATCCCAGGCACGATCGGAATCAATACGTGTTGATAACCGCTTTTCAAGTCGGTCAATTGAATAGTCGAGCATACCAAAATCAACACCTCGGAGTGCTTTGATTGTTGCAGAAGGTTCTGCACTACGCGCCTGAGCAGTACCGCCTAACGCACGAATAAAGTCTGGATAGGCGGTATCTCTTCGCAATACGTTTGTTTCTTCTTTGCGAATTAACCAAGCAGGTACGAGGAGTGGAGAAAGAGGAGCGGCAATTAGAATGAGTCCATATCGGTCCCATTGACTGCTGATTGCTTCCCATGAACTGGCAACGACATAGACTGTCACCAACAGAAGGGACAACGACACTGCAGCCGAAGCAAGCAGTGCTCTTCTGAAATTTATTCGAAACGGAGTTTCCAACTCATCCCGGGCAAAGATGAGGTCTCGAGGAATGGTTGCTCTAAAGGCCATCATGGCTGCAGCTTGAATGATGATGAAAAGGAATGAGGCAAGAAGTAAGAAACGAAGCCGTGCTGCGATTTCAATCGGAGCATCGTTTTCCCCTCCCACTTCGAACAAGACAAGATGAATTCCTGCAATAATCAGTCCAAACAGTCCCGCTGTGACCATTGAAACATAGATTTCTTGCATTGTATCAACGCTTTCCAACCTGGTATCGTAGAGTGTGTTGTACTGTTCTGCGACAGTTTCTTGCTCTGAACGCATAAATTCGTCAATAGGTTGTCCTGCTTCAATCGAAAACGCCATTCTGTCGAGGAAATCGGTCCAGAGTGGACTTGGACTTTGTTGTGCTACGATACGAGCTGCCTCAGGCAAGGACGTATTCCACTTGTCAACAAGTGTCTCAATCTTTTGTACTTCAGATGCTAATTCACCATAATCTCTCATTTGCTTGAGGATATCGAAGATAGTCTGCGCACCGACTTCTCCAAGAGATAAAATACCCATACGCGTGATGAACATGTGCATTTCTCGCTCGATCATATTCGCTGAACGAGTTACTTCAAGCATTGGAAAAGCAATGGCTCCAAGGGAAGCTATTATTGGAAGAACAAGAATCAATAAAACTCCGGAAATTCCTGAGAAAAGAGCTCCTTCTGCCAATCCACCTGTAAGAAAAATCAGCAATAGCGAGCCGATAAGACCCATTGCAAAAGCGCCGCCGACGTAAAGTAGAATGAAACGACTAATCGGCATTTCGAGCCGACGGATGGCAATTTGCCACATCGGCATTCGTTCCATGCTTCATCATCTCCTCATCGGTCTTTTTGGCTGACCCAACTATCAACAGCCTTGTCAAAGGTTTCCCATCCGCTGTTGTAATAGATATTGAGGAGGCCAAATACATCGTCATAATGCGTTAGATTACGATCAACCATTCGGTCAAGGGCCGAGGCTCTTCGCAACATTTCATCATAGATATCACGCTTATTTGCAAATCCTGCTTGAGCAGCAATCTTGTTTTCGAGAAGGTGAGATTGGAACATACCACGGAAGTAATGCTTGTCTTTCAGAGGATCCCATTCGAACATACCACGAGTCAAGACACCGTCGCTGTGTTTGTTGTATCCGATAACTTCGTCTACACCCGTAATACGACGAACGAGGTTTCCATTCGTCTCAGTAACTTCTTGGAAAATCGCAAAATTGAGGTTGTCGAAGAAACGGATTGGTACATTGATCGGATCCCCTGTAAAACGTTGAATCATCTTAACGATTGAAGATGCGTGGAACGTTGCGATTACAGGGTGCCCTGTTTGCATGGCTTGGAAAGCAGTAGCACCTTCAACACCACGTATTTCACCAATAATGATGTATCGTGGTCTTGAACGCAATGCTGCCTTGAGCAAGTCAAACATCTCAACGCTTGAGTCTTCATTTTTTGAACTGCGCGTTACAAGGCGTTGCCATATCTTGTGGCTTACTTTCACTTCTGGAGTATCTTCAGCTGAGTAAATCTTCACGTTGTGGTCGATGAAAGGAAGAATGGCATTGAGTGTCGTGGTCTTACCGGATGCAGTTTCACCAGACACCAAGACAGACATACCATATTCAAGACACAGCCAAATGTATGCTGCAACTTGGGAACTCATCGTGCCCCATTGAATCAGTTGAGTAATCGAAATTGTTTCTTCTGCGAATTTACGAATGGTAAATGATGGACCAAGCATCGAAACGTCATCAGAGAAGATAATGTTGATACGAGAACCATCAAGGAGAGCTCCGTCAATGATTGGGTTGTTATCAGAAACTGGGCGACCAATACGCTCAGACATAGAACGTAGGTATCGAGCAAGTGTATCTCGCTCACGGAATCGGATGTTTGAGGTGACCATTTCGAACACTTTATGATCCATGTGAATATGTTTTAGTCCGACAGAGTGGATATCTTCCAGCATTTCATCAGACAATAATGTTTCAAGTGGCCCATTTTTAATGAGGTCTCGAACGATAATGTATCGAAGACGATCTCTTTGTGCTTCAGTGACAACGACTCTCTTGTCTTCTAAGCCAATGATTTCCCACATCCTGCCACGTCGACGCGTACTAGCATTAGCTTCAGTATCGAGGATTGTATATCGATCAATCATTTGACCAAGAATTGTTTCGAACTCAGAATCAGTCGTGAATGTAGGAGCAGTTGGTGCTTCTTGGAGAAGAGTCTCCACTAAATCACGTCGAATGTTTTCTTCTTCTTCATTCAGTTGTGGTTCGAGACCGAACCAGAGGACTTGCCCTCCACCATCTTCATCGGCAGGAGGTTCGTAGATATGGACAAAGACAGGTTCTTTGGTAATGTAAATGAGGTTGAGAGGACGTTGTTTCTTAGCGTCTCTATCGAGCGGACCGTAATAGATTGGTCGTGAACCGTATTTCTTTTCGAAGTCACGAACCCATTCTCCAACGTGGGCATGGGCAGCCATAACTGAAGCGAGATCACCTCGTGCGAATTTTAAATCCTCATCAGCCATAATTCCACCTCAACTTACCGCCGTAATATCGACGATGAAGCCCATTCCAGGTTCAACTCTCCAGCCTATTGAAGACTGAACAGGCCCTGCAGCACGCAAGTAGCGTGTGACAATGAGAGTTCTTTTCAAATCTCCACCAATGAGATTGGTCGTCAGATCGAGAACAACTTCAGCACTTGCACGCAAAGCGTGTAGGAGTTTGTGATCCATTTCATCGCTATCCACTGTGAGCATAATGCTTCGGCCAGTCGAAGCGATTCTTCTCAAGCGTTGTATGAGGTTGAAACGATCATGATCGTTCATACCCGATGGCATAAGAGCACTTGCAGCGTCAATAATGACAATGTCTGCTTCTTCAACTGCTTCGCTTGACAGAACTTCGTCAATTCCTACATTCGGAATCGGTTCCGCTACTGTTCCAAAACGAGAGAAGATCATCAAATTACCATTGGTCAGGGCATCAGTGACTCCATAACCTATCGATTCAACTTGTTCAATCCAACCGCGGGTTGTTAGTTCAGTCGTGATGACGAGTACTTTGACATCATTCTCGAGAAGACCGTGAACCAGACGTTGACTCACGAGAGACTTTCCACCACCGACTCCACCTTGCAGCATCAGAATACTGCGATTAGGTAATCGAAGGCCAAGAGAATCTGCAAGGCTGTCAGTTTCAACATCGAACGGGAATCCGTCCTCAACTGGCTTCGGTTTCTCTGTTAATCTCTCAACCATACAAACGCACCTCCAGTGAGATTGTGTCTGTTCCACGGTAACCATTGGTGACTTCTGACGAGACAATAACTGTCAGGGAAACATCAGTTCCGTTAGCATAAGACCAAGATGACGAACTTACAGTAACTTCAACCAAATGATCCGAGTCCCAATCAGTTCCTGCAGCAGGTATGAGGGACGTAGTAATGGAAGAACTAACTGTAGTTCCATCCACGAGAACCACAAGTGTGCTCGTATCAAGGAGAGTTGTTCCTGTATTTTGCAAGTAAAACGTCATTTCATCATCTGGAGTGGCTGTATTATCGTAAGCAACCATCATCGGGTCACCTGCAAATCCAAGACTTGTTGCTTGGTCTACTTCCATTGCACGAGTTTGATCTTGAGATGCCTTTGCCATGTCCCCCCATTGATTAATGAGAACGACACTTACAAGCCCCGAGACCAACAATGCTGTTGTCAAGAAGATGAAAGATGATGCTCCGCCGTCTGCCATTTAGTCACCTCATGCTAATGTATTTACCATTGTCAATCCTTTGGATGTCAATGAAATTCGTTCGTAGGATGTAGTACCGTCTTCAGCCCATTCGAGTTGAATGGTTTCGCCCGGGTACCAGTGCGTGGTAGTTCCGCTTGTAACCGAACCAAGATTGGTTGGTTCCTCGCTCGTACCTCCATCAAGGAAAAGCCACGCTTCTCGATTCTTGATGGTCACTGGACCTGTGTTTGTTAGATTGCTGTAAATGAAATTCCCAATATCAGATGAGAATGTCGCACCCGAAGACCCAACGAGTTGACCTGTTGGGTCGACGATAATTGTAGGAGGGGACGAGTAATTTCCGCGATTGGTGATAGTCACGGTTTCAATTCCTCCTGCAGCGTCGACTGTGAAGGTTCCTGAGAACCCTCCAGATCCACTTTGTTCAACGAGTGTTCCATCCTGATATCCACTTCCATTCGTGGCGATGGTGACGGTTAAGACCGCCCCTTCCCACAATGTAGCATCATCAATTCTGAATGATGGGAGAGGTTCTCCGGCATCATCGATAATCTCAAGGCTGGTTTCCATCCTGCTGTCGAGACTCTGCACAGCAAGTGCAAAGACCAACATCAATGATGTTCCAACAATAAGAGCACCGATTCCAACCGAAGCACCCATGTATCATTCCTCCGAGTAAGGAGTTTTGCTTCTCCAAGATTCAACGATTGCAGAGAATGTCAACAACTTTCTATGTGAAAGATGATCATTCAATGCAGATTCTGCTTCGCCTGGGGCAGCTAGTTGAACAATAGCGAGAACTGATCGTCCTTCGACATCGGTCAACATACCGCTTTGAACTGCTTTTTGAGCAAAGCTCACCGCTGCCATGCCAGATAAGTTATCCAACAAAAGGGCAGCAACCATTGCAGCACCTACACCATCATTTGCAACCTGCTCATAAGAGCCCTTTGCAAGGAATGGGTTAGCCGCAAGTGCTTGTGCTTCATACAATTCAACAAGACGTGCTTCATCGGATTGACGCAAACGATCTACACCGTCACCTACAGGGAGTACTTCCCCATCAGCAGTAACGATTGTATCGCCTACGTTTCCATCTACGGATGAACCATCAGCTGATCCAACATCAGTTTCTTCAGACGCCCCAGCTACAGCAGGAGCAACAATGGATTCCTCCATTTTATGCTCTACTAAGCGAAGTACGTCCTCAACCATGTCGAGTCGACTGCTAATCATTCGTTCTAATCCAGATGTATCTACCTGGGCGTTAACAGGCGCTGCCGGAGCTAGCGTTGCTGCAACACTTGGTACTGATCCAATACTGTTTAGGCGTGCTCGAGTCGGACCGGGTGAAATGGTCCAAGCATCTTCTTCACTCAACTCTCCTTGTTCTGGGAGAGGTACTTGTTCAATGGCCACATTGGCCATGATTTTCAAGCGCTCTTCAGCGAGTTCCGCGTCTGCATCCCGGTCGTTCCCTGCATTGCCACCAAATGGCCATGCCATGGTACAACCTCCTGCGTTTATCTTACCATAGGAAAGATATCACGCAGGTCGACTCAGACCACCACGGACCCAATAGAGTCGTCGTTTACCTTGAGAACGTCGTAGGTTGTTCCACCGCCAACTACGTGGAGGTAAAGTGTTGCCTTGACGTTGTTTTGGAACAATGCGTTTGGACCACAGTCGTTTCCAGCACCGTCATCGCCATCGATTGTGGTACGGTATCCTACACCTGCGTCAACGCGGTTGACAGCAACTGTTCCATCAAGTGGAGAAACAGCATTGTCTGAAAAGTCACCGGCTAGACGATCCATACCACCAGCACCATCATCGCAGAAAACCTGCCAGAGGATGTCAGTGTCTTGAGTATCGTCAGAACCAGCAGCCAAACGGAAGTAAACTTCGAAGTTATCATCGTCGTTTACAAACACGTTGAGGACTTGGACTTTACCAGACATTTCGTCAGTGGTGTCGTCACCAGTGGATTGAGCGTTCTGTTGTAGTTTCTCAGCAGTCTGGATAATGACCGCTGCAGCTACAGCAGCAACGAGGATAAGTGCGATGAATACAATCATTGCACC
>JABIYX010000114.1 GCA_018666575.1 Methanobacteriota archaeon
CCCCAGAGTCCTTCTTCTTCTCCACCCCATGTGCAGAATCTGATTGTATACTCTGGAGTGCCGCTTTCATTTGCAATGATTGCAATTTGTCTTGCCATCTCGAGTACACTCGCAGTTCCAGATGTATCATCTACAGCTCCCGGTCCATGATAGACTGTATCGTGATGAGCGCCGACGATGATCAAATCCTCACTCTTGCCATACATAGTTCCGCATGGGACGCTGACGGAAAGTTCCCCTGTATTATCCACATCAGTAAACAGTCGTAAGACTGCGCCTTGTTCTGCCAACTCAAGCATCTGCTTGCCAGTTTGATTTGATACTGCTATGAACGGGATGTCTTCAGGAATCGAACCGCTGTTGCCGCTCTTCATTTCATCAACACGAATTGACTTGAAAATTGGAACGCAATCATCGGCCTCGACTTGGCCACAATTTGTCTGATTGTTGATACGAAACAGGCCAGCAAGAGAGTTTTCAGCCGCCTTGATGTACATGCCAGTATTTCCATTGATGCTTGCACCACCACGAACAATTCCAACTTTACCAGATGCTGAAGACCAGAGCGAATCATCAGTTCCGTCATCGAGATCAATCAGTTCCATACTTTGTCCGAATTGAATGTCTGCTGAACCCGAGTATCCTTGAATCACGTAATCCACTCGATGCTCAAAGGTGGTTATTTGTGCGGCAAGTCCTGAATTGCATGAGGGTCCTGTTAGGAAGTCTACAGTAGGTATGCACATGGCGATTTCAGGAGCACTGTTGATTGCGAACATTGGTACTGGGTAGGTATTGAGCTGAGGTGAGTATCCCATCTCAGTTAGATTATCTAAAATCATCTCAGCCGCAGCCGCTTCTTCAGGACTACCTGACATTCTTCCTTCCCATTCTGGATGGCCCAGGGCAACAAGTTGTTCTGCATACCATCGCGCTTGGCTTGCATCGAAATCAATTGGCTCGTAAACAGGTTCTTCTTCCCCTAGTCCAACAAGTGAAGGATTGAACACTACGATGAGAAGTAAGGACACTACAAAGAGGGAACCTACGGCTTGAGAGAGATTTACCGGCCCAACAACCGTTCTTTTCCAAACAGAAGTTGTCACAATGTCTTCCTTTGGAGCAAAGAAAGGTTGCAAGCGTTCAACAAGTTCCGCCTTATTTCCTGACTTGGCTAAACCTCTTGAAGCAAGTTCGTCTTTGAGTTGATTCACTGTCAATGAATCAAGTGACTCTGCGCCGCTCATGAATTAAGACAATCAGGTGAATCATTTGAAGGCGATGGATTCACGTTTAGAATTCATCGATTTCTTCGCCAGTCCATCTCTTTCCGATGGAGTGCTTTAATCCGATTTGGTCAAGGATTCGCGCAACGACAAAATCAACCATATCTTCGATTGATGTTGGATGATTGTAGAAACCAGGTGAAGCAGGGATGACAATGGTGCCCCATGCGGAGAGTTTGGCCATGTTCTCCAAATGGACTGTGGCGTAGGGGGCTTCTCTTGGCACGATAATGAGTTTGCGACGTTCTTTCATCGCTACAATTGCAGAGCGTGTTATGAGGTTGTCACCGATTCCAGCAGCCAGTTTACCGAGTGTTGTTCCTGAACAAGGGCAGATGACGACAGCATCGATTGGTGCAGATCCTGAGGCAGATTTCGCTCCAATGTTTGCTTGTTCTTCGAGCAATGCTCCTGTTTTCTCTGCAAGTTCTTCAGGCGTTGTATCGCATTCGTGCTTGAGTGTAATGCGCCCCGAATTGCTCACAACGAGTCGTATTGGGACTTTGAGTTCTTGTAATGCCTCTGCGAGTCGAACACCGTAAGCTGCACCTGATGCACCAGATATACCGAGAACAACTTCGCCCATGATTTGAATTACAGCCTTTCTCATATATGCACTTGTTTGTAACCTTCGCAAACTTAGCGGTTCAAGCATTTGTTGTATGTAGACAGAAGGGCTTGTTGGATATCTTGTCGAGATAATGAATAACCGAGTCGGTTAAGTGACGTTGTTGTTGCTTCTGCAAGACCACACCCTGCAAGGTTTTCCACTCTTCCAAGCGGAGTGTCGTAATTGATTGTGAATCCGTGACGACTGACCCATCGTAGAAACGACAATCCTATGCTGCAGATTTTCTTTTCATCAACCCACACTCCCTGCATTCTATCATCGCGGTATCCGTGGATGTCAAGCGTTGCCAGTGATTCAATCACCCACTGTTCGAGTTTGTGTATAATTGCTGCAACTGAGGTTTCATCATCTTGATTCCAGTGCAATATAGGATACACCACCAGTTGTCCTGGGCCATGCCATGTCAACCCTCCTCCACGATCAACTGCCTGTGTTGCGTAATCATCTGGAGGATGGATTCCATCGCTTCGAGCACGAGGTCCAACGGTCACAATCTCTGGGTGTTCTAAGATAAGGAGAGTGTCTGGTATCTCTTCTTTTATCCGTTGCATTTGCAATGCTGACATCATCTCAACTGCACCATTATAATCGATGATGTCGAATTTCTTGATGTCTGTAGAATGCATAGTCGTACCTCAGAATTGACCCGATGATCCGAAACCACCTTCGCCTCGCTCTGTTGATGTGAGTTGTTCGTAATCGACTTCAGAAATGTGGACTAATGGGACTGGTGCGAAAAGCAATTGGGCGATACGCTCGCCCTTTTCAACGTGGAATTCATCTCCTGAACCTATCCATGTTGCGAGGACTTTGAGTTCTCCTCTATAGTCCGCATCGATGGTTCCAACGCCGTTAGGGAGTATCATTCCTTTCTTGCCTAGGGATGATCTACAACGAATTTGGCCCTCCCATCCTTCTGGTATAGCGCAAGCCAAACCCGTTGGAATCATGACAGATGATCCCTTGGGGACAATCGTTGATTCAAGTGCATACAAGTCCCACCCAGCAGCAAGTGCGCTGCCTTGTGTCGGTAATCTCGCCTCTGGATTGAGTTTTGCAAACGGGATGTTTAGTTCACTTCGCATGGTTTTTCCTAAGAGTCGAAGTTGAAGAGTTCTTTGCTTCTTGCTCCACTGGAAACGAGGGTATATTCTGGCTTGAAAAAATCACAAAAAATAAATTTTAATTCAGTTCATATATACTTCGGCTCTAAAATCACAATAAGGGGCACAGTCACCTGATTCAAACACCCTTGAAAACACTAGTTCATAGGAGTCGAGCATGGGCATATTTATGTGCCATCTCGGACGGAACTAAAACTCCAGCGCGTGATGGAAGGTGGAGAATATGGTAATCGAGCACAACCGAAACGATGACGGAATTGAAATTGACCTCTCTCGCGAACACATCGAGCCGATGTTGCAAGAAAATCTTGACCGATTTGTCCTGTTCCCAATTGAGCATGATGACGTTTGGGGAATGTACAAACAACACGCAGCTTCATTCTGGACTGCAGAAGAAATCGACCTTGCCGAAGATCAGAAAGATTGGCAACAACTCAATGCAGATGAGCAACACTTCCTCAAGCATGTTCTAGCATTCTTTGCAGCAAGTGATGGTATCGTTAATGAGAATCTTGTCGTAAACTTCGCTAACGAAGTTTGCTGGGCTGAAGCTCGTGCGTTCTACGGCTTCCAGATTATGATGGAAAACATTCATGCTGAGACATATTCTCTTCTTATTGACACGTACATCAAGGATACAAATGAGAAAAGTCACCTGTTCAAGGCACTCGAAACAGTCCCTTCAGTCAAGCGCAAAGGCGATTGGGCTCTTCGCTGGCTCTCGAGGAAGAAAGGCTCCTTCGCAGAACGTCTTGTGGCTTTTGCTGCGGTTGAAGGTATTTTCTTCTCAGGATCATTCTGTGCAATCTTCTGGCTCAAGAAGCGAGGGCTCATGCCAGGATTGACCTTCTCAAACGAGTTGATTAGTCGTGATGAAGGGCTTCACTGTGATTTCGCCTGTCTTCTTCATAGTAAACTTGAGCGTCCTACACCTGAGAACATTATTCATCGTATCATTGCTGAAGCAGTTGAAATTGAAATTGAATTCGTGACAAGCGCACTGCCTGTTAACCTGATTGGAATGAATGAAGATCTCATGAAGCAATACATTCAGTTTGTTGCAGATCGCTTACTTGTTTCACTTGGAGCATCTAAACTCTATGATGCAAGTAACCCCTTCCCATGGATGGAAATGATTTCTATGCAAGGAAAAACCAATTTCTTTGAAAAGCGTGTTGGCGAATACCAGAAGTCGGGTGTTCTTGATGGAGCATCCCTCGGAAGTGTCCAACAGCGGTTTTCCATGGACGAAGACTTTTGAACCGACCGCGAACAAAGGAACATACGCACGAACAGTAAAAACAGGAGAGGAAGAAAAATGACAATGCAAGTAGTGAACCGAAAAGGTGAGAGAGAAGACGTACGATTTGATGCGATTTTAGATAAGTTGAGGATTTTATCCGATGGATTAGATCCTAACTGGATTGACCCAGCACATCTGACTAAACTGACAATTGAAGGACTCTATGATGGAGTAACAACTCGTGAACTCGATCAACTTGCTGCTGAAACCGCTGCCTCTCTGGTTTCTCATCATCCTGATTACAGTAAGCTTGCTGCACGAATATGTGTTGATGATCTCCACCGTTCAACAAAAGACACCTTTACAGATGTCATTACTGATTTGCGAGAATACATTGACCCAGAGAGTAAGAAGCACGCTCCGTTAATTTCTGAAGAAGTTTATGATATCATTATGGAGAACGCAGATGTACTCAACAACCACATCGATTATACTCGTGATTACAATTACGATTATTTCGGATTCAAAACTCTTGAGCGCTCATACCTGCTCAAACTCAACGGTGAGATAGCAGAGCGACCGCAACATATGCTCCTACGAGTTTCTGTTGGAATCCATCATAACAACATCGCAAAGGCTCTCGAAACCTATGACCTCATGTCAAATGGTTACTTTACCCACGCAACACCAACACTGTTCAACTCTGGAACACCGACACCTCAGATGTCGTCCTGTTTCCTCCTGACAATGCAGGATGATTCACTTCACGGTATCTATGATACACTCAAGCAATGTGCTTTGATTTCAAAGTCTGCTGGTGGAATCGGTCTGTCCATTCATCACATCCGTGCGAAGGGATCTTACATTAAAGGAACAAACGGTCAATCAAATGGCATCGTTCCTATGCTCCGTGTCTTCAACGATACTGCACGTTACGTCGACCAAGGTGGCGGCAAGCGTAAGGGTTCAATTGCAATTTACCTCGAACCTTGGCATCCCGATTTGATTGAATTCCTCGACCTTCGTAAGAACCACGGAAAGGAAGAAATGCGAGCAAGAGACCTGTTCTATGCACTGTGGACGCCAGATCTCTTCATGGAGCGTGTTGAAGCGAATGCTGATTGGTCGTTCTTTTGCCCGAATGAATGCCCTGGCCTTCAAGATGTTTATGGTGAAGAATTCAATGCTCTGTACCATTCCTACGAGGAGCAAGGTCTAGCTCGAAAGACAGTCCCTGCACGTGAAGTATGGGACAAGGTTGTTGAATCTCAGATTGAAACCGGTACACCTTACATGCTCTACAAAGATGCTGCTAACATGAAATCAAACCAGAAGAACTTGGGAACAATCCGTTCCTCAAATCTCTGCACAGAAATCATGGAATACACTTCAGCAGATGAAGTGGCAGTCTGTAACCTTGCATCGATTGCTTTACCAAAGTACGTCGAGAACGGTTCGTTCAATCACCAACTTCTACACGATGTGACATACCATGCTACTGGTAACCTCAACCGAGTTATCGATGTGAATTTCTATCCTGTTGAAGAAGCTCGTAATTCAAACATGCGCCATCGACCTATCGGACTTGGTGTTCAAGGCTTAGCAGATACGTTTGCTATGCTCGGTATGGCTTTTGAAAGTCCAGAAGCCCGTGCTCTCAACAAAGAAATTTTTGAGACAATCTACTACGCTGCTTGCTCTGCATCCAAGGATGCAGCAGTCGCAGAAGGTGCTTACTCAACATTCGAGGGGTCGCCTGCTTCTCAAGGATTGCTTCAATTCGATCTTTGGGGTATGAATGAACATTCAGGCCGCTGGGACTGGGACTCGCTCAAGGCAGAAATTGTTGAAAAAGGAATGCGAAATTCATTGCTTCTCGCACCTATGCCTACAGCATCCACGTCACAGATTCTCGGAAACAACGAATGCTTTGAGGCATTTACGTCAAACCTCTATGTACGCAGAACCCTTTCTGGTGAGTTTATTGTTCTTAACAAGCATCTTGTCAATGATTTGATCGGTGCAGATTTGTGGAATATGGAACTTAAGGATGAAATCCTTCGTCACAAGGGTTCAATCCAGAATATTGCTGGAATTCCAGATTCAATCAAGGAACTTTACAAGACGACATGGGAAATTAAGCAAAAGCATGTTTTGGACATGGCTGCTGACCGTGGAGCTTACATTGATCAAAGTCAATCGTTGAATATTCACATGGTTGATGCAAACGCTGCAAAGGTCAGTTCAATGCACTTCTACGGATGGAAAGCAGGACTCAAGACAGGTATGTATTATCTGCGAACAAAGGCTGCTGCTGATGCAATTCAATTCACAGTTGAAAGTAAGGTAAAGGGCGATTCAGTCGTCAATGGGCTTGCAGAACGTGCTGAAGAAATTAGCACTATGGAAGCGATTGCTTGCAGTCTCGATACTCCTGATGATTGCTTCTCTTGTGGAAGTTGATTCCTCGACCAACCCATAGAAGTGATCCTACAGATTCTTCCAGTGTCGGATTAATCGTAATCCGAGTACTTCTTGGAACTGCCTTTGACCTTTTCAATAGGGTATTTGTCCGCATTGAGTTTAATTTTCTCATGCATGATTTGAATTGGATCTTGATTCAAAACAGAACATAAACGCAGGCAATAGACCATGACATCTGCGAGTTCATGACTCATCGCTTCAACTAACTTGGAATCAGCAAGTACTTGTTCCTTAGATGGATTTGACCATTGAACTGTTTCAGATAATTCAGCGGCTTCTATCGAAATAGAGGAAATTAAATTCTTGACTGTATGGAATTGATCCCAATCTCTTTGTGAAGTAAAAGCATCAACAATTTCCATTGTTTGTGTTAGAGAATCTTTTCCGTCCATGCTTCTCTCACACAGGCTTTGTGTAAAGAGATTTCAATTCGGGGAACGAATAAAATACTCAATAGTGATACGAGTTCTATGACAAAAAAGACGATTCTTGTAATTTCGGTCCTAATTTCTCTTTCTCTAGCAGGTTGTTTAGATAATTCTACTTCTGAGACATCAACAACTCCTCAAAATGATGTAATTTTAATCGATGTTCTGAACGACTGCACTAATCTTGAAATCTATACGCAGACAACGCAACTCGCAAATGGTTCCATAATGGATACAATTCTTGGTGTAAATGCAACTCTGTATCACGCAATCTATTCTGTTGATGCTCAAAATCTGACATTTGAATATGATCTCGACCTCGATGGTTCAGGGGATGTTTACAATAATGTTTCAAGAGGGTCAACAACTCTTTTCATTCCCATTTCGTATTTCTCAAATCTTACAAATGATAAATTTGTGACGTCAATTGCAGCAAGTGCTTATTCAGCAAATGGGCAGGCATCGGTATTGATTCATATTGCAAGTGATTGTTCTCTCTTATCGGGAGTGGACCTTGGACAACTCACCTACCTGAGTGGAGATTTCTCGATGTATGACTTTACAGTCAACGACGCGGGAACAGCCCTCTCCTCAGGAACTGGAGAAGCTATCGTCTACGTGTCCCTCGACGCTGGTGACGATCTGTCTTGGTCAACTGTCATTGTACAGATGAAGGCTGAAGGCGGCGTCTACGTCGAATGCACCAACCCAGACAAGGCATCAGCTGCTGGCTGTGCTGTTACAGACAACGACGACGGCAAGTGGGCCTTCGGCGAAGAAGTAACAATCAGTGAAGGATCTGACGACCTTTGCGATGGAACAGGAACCTGTGACATCCAAGTCAAGATTCTTGACCGTTCAACAAACAAGCTCATTTACGAGTCAAACGTAATGAGCGTTTGAAAGATGTTAATCGTATCATCGATGTCCATTATCAATGAGTGAAACACCCATTGCTGTGGCTATCTCTGAGGCTACGAATGCAGGTTCAGTAGGCCCAACCATATGTTGTCCCCGGATGACATGAGATATATCGATCTTCCATTCTTCTCCGACTTGATTTCGTCCATGTATTTCGTAATAGTGGGTTGTGTTTGTGCTTCCTTCCGAAGTAGAAGTCGCATGAGATGTTGTCATCAAATTAACTTCAGAAAGAGGTTTTCTTGAATTACGCCATTTGTAATTCAATCCGCGAAGAAGACTCTCATAGGCCACTCTGTCTGAAGATACATCAACATAGAATGAATGTCGAGAATAGAGGTTTAAGAAAAACCACAAGCATCCAATCGGAACGATTGAGAACAAGAGGCCGATGAAAAAGACCATCGATTCTGAACCACCTGTAAGAATTGAATTTGCACCGAGAAAAATCATGAATAGGCTTGCCCCGCCGAATGAAACAAAAAACAGCCCGATGAATAGAGTACCTCCAATTCTCATGAAAGCTGTGGCTTCCACATCAACATCATAATCAGATGTGATTTTCTTTTGAGGTTCAGGAATTGGAACGGGTTTTGGTTCGTCTTTCCCCAGGCCCTTAGG
>JABIYX010000096.1 GCA_018666575.1 Methanobacteriota archaeon
GCTTCTTTTACTGTGTTTTGATCTTCGAGAATTGTTGGTTGAGTGTCTGCAGGATTTGAGACAAAACCTGTTAGAGCGCTACCCAAAAAAAGTACCACGATTGTCAAAGCTATCGCTTGCATTGAGAGTTTCATGTTGTTACGGAGGTACAGACCATATATAATCCTATTACTCTCCTGTCACAGTGCACTCTTTTGCATATTATTGAAAAATATACATCTAAATGGAAAATACTGTATGCTCTGGATTTGCCATCCATCGAAAAAACTGATGTTCTCCAAGCGCTGGGAATGGTCATGTCTGACGCCGAATCGGTTGCGCTAATGGAAGAAAATGGCAAGATTCACATTGTGACCATGATCGACAATACCATCAAAATCAAGGGCATCGGAGTCGTCAATCCACTCAAAGAATTCTCCCAATTAAAGGACGGAGAAGAAACGCATGTTGGATCGAAAATTCTTCTTCGCCTTCCTACCAGATTACCTGAACTTCTTTCAGGAATGAAGCGAAGAGCGCAAACAATCGGTTCGAAAGATGCTGGCGTTCTTATCGCACGCCATGGCATCGGTGCAAATGATGTCGTTCTCGAAGCGGGATTAGGCTCAGGCGGTCTTTCTATGCATTTGGCCAGAGTCATCGGCCCAAGCGGTCATCTGATCACTGTCGAGCCTCGAGAAGAACACGCTAGCGTAGGATTAGAAAATTTACAGACACTTTCAGAGTGCATGACTGAGTTCCCACACCATAATCACATTCATGGACGTATTGAAGAAGTGGTCGAAGAAATACAAAAACATTCAGAACAAGTGGATGCTATTCTTCTAGACTTGCCCGAACATCCGCCTGCGATAAAGGCAGTTGCACCGCTGTTGAAGATAGGAGCACGCATCTCTTGTTACTGCCCAGTAACCAGCCAACTTGAGAAAGCATGGATTGCCTGTGAAGAGGCAGGTCTCCATGTCGAATGGGCTGGAGAAATTATTGAGCGGCAATGGGGTAAAGCAAGCAGAGGTGGCGTGCGCCCTGTAAATGGTCCCTTCGGCCACACAGCATTTTTGTTGTTAGCTCAACGGCGAAATTGAATCAGAACTTAGGTGCTGAACCGTATTCTACCACACGAATACTCGACTCACAGGTCGGACAGGTGAATCTGAATGGTGGATCGTTTCCACCAGGGACTGCAAGCCTTGCTTCACATGACGGGCAACTGATTCGCCGATTTGTATCCATTCGACATTCATTCGGACCCAAAGCATATTCTTTCTCCTCTTCCTCTTCTTCTTCCTCTTCTTCTTCAACAGAAGTTGATCTTGTAGAAGGCGTCCTATACTTAATGAAAAGCAATGCAAGGGCAAACAATACATAGCCTGCAGCCATAATCTTGAATGTTGTATCCCCACCAATTTCAATTCCAAGGAGAGTCATTCCCTCAGGAGGTTGAGCCTTTCCAGCCAAATCCACATCGATGACTGGAGATTCTGCGTCAACGCTGCTTCCATCGACTTGCACCAGGGCTCGAACCTTCAACTCAGCAGATGTTGCCTGTGTTGAAATTGCATTGATGCGTACAACAAAGATTTCAGAAGCACCAGGGCTGAGTGTGAACAAGTCTGTTTTTTCTCCAGCAGTATTGTTCCATTGAATATCGAACACTCCATCACCTACGCCAAGCAATGTCAAGCGTCCTGTAATGTCGATATTTGCGAGATTTGTCACAGTCACTGAAGTAGATGAACCGCCCATGTAAGGGACGTCAAGTGATGTCGCATCAACTGTAATTGAAACGACTGATGCAGAATCCCATGAGGCTTCGACAGTGTAGGTTGCCACTTCATTGTACACGTAGTTGGATCGTGCAGAGGATACAACGCGGAAACTAAACGCATTCGTTCCTGCTAAGGCATCCTCTGATACATCACAAGTCCATGGAAGTGGTGAAGAAGATGAGCCCGGAGAAAGGGTCACAGATTCTGTAAGAGTGCATGATAATCCAACTGAACTTATTGAAAATTGATCTGCGCTGTTGCCAGTGTTGGTCACTGAGACTGTCCCCTCAATCGTATCACCTGCAACCGAAGAGGCGTCGTTAACGAGAATTGTCAAATCCGCACCAGCATCCATTGAAAAGAGCGTGATTATGACGAAATCAGTTGCTTCTGAGTCAAGTGTAGACGTTACTCGTATGTTGATTGGAAGACCCGCCTCAGGAGCACCAGTTGAAGATTCACGGACACCGAGAACTACTGTTTGTGATTGGCCCACACCGAGAACAACTGATGTTTGAGATAATGAGAGCTCGAAGTATGTTGATGATTCGCCGGATTCAAGTGAAAGGAGGAATGTATCTTGCATTGTACCGATGTTCGTTACTTCAATCGTGACGTTTGTAATTGATGAAGGGCCTGCAATTGCTTGATTTGTGTTTGCGTTAAGTTGAGCGAGACTTCGGTCGATGACTTGTAACTCAAGTGGAAGTAATGAATCAGGTGCATCAGATAAAAGTCGTATCACTAAGGAATCTGAACGTGCATCGAGGGCTGCAGAAGCGGTAATGTTCAATTGAGCAACATACAATTCTCCCGAAGCGAGTGTGATGGAGGATACGTCGCTCAATTCGGCACTCACGCCTCCTGGCAAGCCAGAGATGGTGAAGGTGCTCAATGAAACATTGGAGGTACCGGTATTTTCGATGACAATATCGATGGATGACGATTGCCCAGGTTGAACAACAATTCTACCATCCAGGGTACCTGACAATCCTATTTCTGAAATAGGTTGAACGTCGAAGGGCAAGGTTGTGTTTACTGATTGAAGTGAATCATGAGTGACTGAGACGACTCGCTCATTGAGTCCGAGAGATCCTGCAGCGGCTATGGCACTCAGAGTCCATGTGGCGGATTGGCCTGAAGCAACAGTAACTGACGAAGCGGTGTCCAAAGTTAGAGTGACATGAGATGTAGCATTACTAACGATTTGCAATGAGAAGGTTTCGGTTTCGCTTCCAGTATTAAAGACTCGAACTTCAAGAGTATCTTCGATTTCAGGAGTGAGGAGAATGTCTCCAGATGGGCCTTGAACGGTGAAGTTGACCTTACGATCCACTTCAAAGGAGAAATCACGAACGAACGAGATTGAGGAATCTTCTGAGAGTGTATTGATCATTCTAATCGAACATACATCTCCAACATTGGCTGTGCTTCCCACATCAACTGCAAATGGTATGGTTGAGATTTCATCAACTGCGAACGTTGTTTCTGCTGCAAGCAATGACACTGTGCAAGGTCCACTGAGTACAGATAACGTATGTGCGTATGTTGATTCAGTTGTCCCAAGATTTGTAATTGAGACTTCGGTGTTTGTTTGTTCACCAGGGATAAAATCGTCTGTGCTTTCCAAGAAATCTACTTGCAATCCATACGTTGCTTGTACATCGATAACAATCAGAGTTGATGTGGAAAGATTACCCATTAACGAACCTGCATGAAGCCGGACACCAGTCGTGCCTGGTAGTGCATCAGATGGTATTGTGATTCGCAATGTGGCCGATTCTTGATTTTGAGCAGACAAATCCTCAATTTGGTCATCAAGCCATCGAACTTCCCAACCAGGTGGGAATGCAGAATGTTGGTTCATTGGTTGGATTGCACCTGATGTTTCCCAAGGATAATCGTACTCAGATGAGCCATTGAACACAACTTCAGCAGCTGTTTGTTGTAAGGTGAGTCGCAATGCTGCGTCCATTGTCGTGTTATCTGTTAACCCAACTGGAGAATCACCTGTCAGAGCCGAAAACAATACACATGCAGCAAGGTATGAACCCGATGTCGAAGGATGGCTTCCATCATTTGAGTACAGGCCATAAAATGTTGAGGTCGGCGACTGTGGATTTCCACCAGATGATATAATTGAATCATGAATGTGTTTGAAGGCTAATCCAACTGGTGCGATGTAGACATCAGCAGAGGTTTGAGAAGAGATATTGTCTCTGTAATCGATGTACCCTTCTTCAAGTCTGTCTTGCATAACAGTGTAATTTGAGAACAGAGTTGGATTCAATGCATCGCCACTCCTGTAGCCCCAAGTCATCATCAGCATGGTTGAACCGCCTTCGGTATCCACACGATCTGCCAAAAGGACACTTCCATTTTTACTCGCAATCCAGTTGGAATTTGAACGGTAAAATCCAGGGGTTTGAGATTGGTCTTGAAGAACGATTGTATCCCAAACTCCTGATGCGAGAGAAAGGTTCTGAGCACTGCCCGAACTGTTCACGTCTGACCAATGCCCAGCAAGGGTTTGACCACCTGTAGTGAAGTCGGATGTATTGCTCGGACTACCAGCACTTCTCAGCATTTCTTCAATCATTGAAGATAAACCATTCTGAGATGTATATGAATTTCCGAACATCAAAACATCACTGACTGACGTAGACCATGAAGGGATTGAGGATGTTGTATTGGAACCCGAATTATTGGAAGTATAATTTGTCCACCATCCTGATAAATCAGGCTCATCTTGAACGCTTAGAAGGAACGAATCAGTCAAGGAACCAAGATTTTCGACGGGCAATTGCAAATCGACTGATTGGCCTGGCTGAAGAGCCAATAAGCCGTTATTGCCAACACCGCTCGTATCAATCGAAGGATGGTAAACAATTGCCACTGAGACATATACGTCAATACTCGATGATGCAACTCCATCGGATTCGTTAACGAATAGCGTGAACATTCCATTATCGGAAGGTGTTGCCGATTCAGAGAGTTGGACTACAATGGTCGTGGTTGCATTGTACGTGGGAACAACATTGGAAACGGTTGCAGCGGTTGGAGTTGCAGACCATACATTTGACAGACCCGTTGTCGAGGATTCAACCGAATAGGACTCAATCGATGACCCATTATTTTCGATTACAAGAGAGAGATTAGCTGATTCACCTGGAATCATAATCATGTGCGGTGCGTCAACAGAAAGCACGATTGTTGGATCTGCTTTTGCTGTAAAGGCGAGAGGAGAGGCACTCGCTGCTAACATCAAAAGGACCAAAACTACGGCACGTGAGTGAGTTTTCGACATGGGACCGTTTCAAGCGAGGCGCCTTTAGCACTTGAGCGAATCGGCTACTGGGCGTTAAAAATCCTCAGAAATTACCGAGTTTTTCTAATCGGGAAGCATCAAGCCGTTCCCAAGGGAAATGGCCATCATCCGTTGCATGGCGGCCAAAGTGGCCGCCTGCAGCAGTTGCTTTGTAAATTGGACGTAGTAAATCCAAATCTTTAGCGATGGCCGCAGGTCTGAAGTCAAACGTTTGTTGAACTCTGCGTGCTAATTCCGAATCTGAAA
Organism: Methanobacteriota archaeon; assembly: GCA_018666575.1. Taxonomy (GTDB): domain Archaea; phylum Thermoplasmatota; class Poseidoniia; order Poseidoniales; family Poseidoniaceae; genus MGIIa-L2. The sequence goes on from JABIYX010000096.1 coordinate 5,344, forward strand.
CAACACCTGTACCGAAGGAATCGACCATAAGGCTCACAGGTTTGGCAACTCCGATAACGTAAGCAAGTTGAATCTCAAATCGTGATGCTAGACCTGCTGCAACAACATGTTTTGCAGCCCATCGTGCTGCGTATGCAGCGCTTCGATCAACCTTTGAAGGGTCTTTACCACTGAATGCTCCTCCACCATGCCGTCCCATTCCACCGTAGGTATCGACAATGATCTTTCTTCCAGTCAATCCTGCATCAGCGTATGGACCGCCTGGGTCTGCGAAACGACCAGTTCCGTTGACAATGAGTGTGTATTCAGAAGTAAGAAGTTCGGAAGGAATTGCGTATTCAACGACGTGCTTTTTGATTTGTTCACGGACGTGTTCAAGTTCTTGTTCAACTGAACCTTCGAATTGGTCTTTCAGATGCTTGTCGTGTTGAATTGCAACAATGACCGTATCAACTCCAATAATCTCTCCTTGGTCGTTGTATCCTACTGAAACTTGTGATTTTCCATCAGGTCGAGCCCATGGAAGAATGTTTTCTTCACGTACTGTTGTGAGTCGTCGAGAAAGTCGTTGTGATAATGCAGCAGAGAGAGGGAAATAGCGTCCTTTCAATTCTTCATATTGCTCAGTTTCGGTACAGGCAAAACCAAACATAAGACCTTGATCGCCCGCCCCTTGAGAATCAAGTGTTTGTCGATCAACACCTTGGTTAATGTATGCTGATTGAGTTGTGACATAGACCAAAACATCACACAAATCGGGATTGGTTGCGTCCATTCCGATGTCATGAGAGTTGTACCCGATGTTCGCCGCTGCTTGTCGAGCTATCGTTTCGTAATTTGGAGCAGGAGCGTCCAAAGAGACTTCCCCCGCCAGGATAATTACGCTTTTATCGTCCATACCTTTTACACAAGTTTCAACTGCCACACGAGCATTTGAATCCAACGCAAGACAGGCGTCAACGATGGCGTCGGATATGGCATCGCACAACTTATCTGGGTGACCACTGGTCACAGACTCGGAAGTGAAGATGTCTTGTTGCATGGTTGTGCGCTTCTGTACTCATTATCAAAGGTTTGCCTATTAAAATAAGCATGGATTTACAGCGATTCTTATTTGTACGGTACCATGTAGGAATTCACATGGCTGACTGGCACCCCACCGCATATCGGACACATACACTCTCTGAAATTCAACAAAATGGTGCAGAACTCGTTGGCCAAGAAGTCACAGTCGCAGGATTTATGGAAACGAACAGAGGCAAAGGAGCCATCTGTTTTGTTGATATGAGAGACGGTACTGGTACATCTCAAGTGTTCCTTAAAGGAGACATTATCGGAGAAGAAAAACTCGATATAGTCCAGCGTATGACTCGTGAATCAACTCTACAATTTACAGGAACAGTTGCTCAAAAGCGACCGCCAAAGTTGAAGGAAGGAGAAACACCCCCGCCTCCTGCCTATGAAATTGTAGCATCCGATGTCGTTGTATTGACACGAGCAAACGCTCCACTTCCACTTGGGATCACAGACTCTGTGACAATTGGCCTCGACACACGTCTCGACAACCGCTTCCTTGATTTGCGCCGTGCCCATGTGAATGCCATGTTTACACTTCGTTCCAAAGTACTGCAATACGGTCGAGAACACCTGATTACTGAAGGTTTCAAAGAGATCAACACTCCTAAAATCATCGCATCTGCTTCTGAAGGAGGAACCAACTTGTTCCCGATGATGTATTTCGATACTCCTGCTTTCCTTTCTCAGAGCCCCCAGTTGTACAAGCAACTTACCATCCTTGGAGGAATGGAACGTGTGTTTGAAATTGGACCTGCTTTCCGTGCGGAAAATCACGACACTTACCGACACTTGAATGAATTCATTTCGTTCGATATCGAAGCAGCTTGGATGAATGATGACGACGTCATGGGCGTTCAAGAACGCATGATCCATCACATTTGGAAGACTGTAGCAGATAACGATCAAGAGCAAATTGACACCATCAACGCTTTCAGAGAAAGTCAAGGCGATGAGCCAATCACTGTAGACGTACCAACAGTTCCATTCCCACGTATTGAATACTGTGATGCGATCAAGATGATTCAAGATGCTGGCGAAGACATTACATGGGGAGATGATATTGATTCCTCGCATTGTGATATCATTGCAGCAAAGTATCCAGGATTCCACTTCCTCCCACGATGGCCTATGGAAATGAAACCATTCTACATCCATCACATTCCTGGTGAAGTAGGCGTTACTGGCGAACAACTGAGTCGAGGGTTTGACCTAAATTACGGTCGAGATGAGATGACCAGTGGTGGCCAAAGAGAACATAACGTCGAAATTCTAGAAGAGAACCTACGTTCCAAGGGACTCAATCCAGAGGACTTTGCATTCTACACAGACGGTTTCAGATTCGGAGCACCGCCACACGCTGGCTGGGGGCTTGGAGTTGCACGACTTCTAATGGCATTGACCGGTTCAAGAAACGTTCGAGAAACAGTCTTGTTCCCACGTGACAGGCATCGAGTTACACCCTGAGTTGACCAAGATGCCTGTTGACCGAATGCAATGGGGTGCGGAACCGTGGCAATTTGCTGATTTGCATATGCCCGATGAACCATCACCGTTCCAAAACGATCACGGCGTTCCATGCATCATGCTCATTCATGGTGGATTTTGGAAGAAAGAATACACTTTTGAATTAATGCAACCGATTGCTAACGCCCTCAGTGACGCAGGAGTTGCTGCTTGGAACATCGAATTCAAACGATGGGAAAATGGAGATGAAGGCGTATGGATGGACACCATTTCCGATGTTCTTCGTGCGTGGGGTCAACTCGCACTCTTACCAGGAATCGATATCACACGCAGCATGGTCATGGGCCATTCTGCGGGAGGACACCTTGCGTTGCTAATGGCCAGTAAAGCCGAACGAAAGCCATGGCTTGCTATTGCTCAAGCACCGATTACTGATCTGTTTGGTGCAGATGACTCGAAACTCAGCGATGATGGTGATGCAATCCGTCGCTGGATTGGTTGTGAACCATACAGCAATGAAGAGGTTTGGCGACGTCTTAATCCCGTTGATTTACCTCCAAAATCACCTGTTCTTCTTCTTCATGGAGAGAAGGATGAGGATGTTCCGCTGGAACAAAGTGAAACCTATGCTCGAATCATGGAAGCAAAAGGATCTCACGTGCAAAAGGTATGGCTTCCCGGCGATCACTACAGTATAATCGATGCTGCAAGTGATGATTGGCTCGTACAGCAAGATACAATTCTCGACTGGTTGTAATTCAAGAACCACTAAGACCAGCAATACCCTCGGCGAGTCATGGACCTCCTCGGTGCTGATGCAGTGCTCGCCTCAAACGCTCTTGCTGGGAAAACAGCCTTAATTTGTGGGGCAAGTCGAGGAATTGGTGCTTCAACTGCACGAATTATGGCTGCTGCAGGCGCAAACGTCATTGCATCTGCACGTAATCAAGATCAACTCAATCACCTTGTTGAAGAACTTCAAACCCTCGGTGGCGGAAACCATCAATCACTTGTAATGGACTTAGAAGATACAAATGGAATCTCGAGTAAAATTAATGCAATACTCGAAGGAAATCCAATTCATATTCTTGTTAACAATGCTGCTGGCCCTCCAGGAGGACCTCTGCTAAACAGCACAGTCGAGGAACTCACCCAACCTTTCGGCAGACACTTGCATGCTGCCCATACGCTTGTTCAACTCCTTGCCCCCACCATGGAAGCAGAAGGATACGGACGAATCATCCAAATTGTATCGACGAGCGTAAGAGAACCTATTCCTAACCTTGGGGTATCCAATACACTTCGAGGAGCAATGGCTTCATGGGCAAAATCACTATCAAGAGAACTTGCTCCTTGCATCACAATCAACAATGTTTTACCAGGTTTCACTGATACTGAGCGACTTGGAAGTTTAGCACAATCAATCCATGACAGAACTGGAAAATCACTTGACTCTATCCATGAAGGTTGGATGAGCCAAGTACCTATTGAAAGGTTGATCAATCCGCTCGAAACAGCATCTGTCATCGCTTTCCTTTCAAGCCCAGCTGCTGGAGCAATACGAGGAGTTTCTCTTCCAGTCGATGGAGGCCGCTTGAGAAGTATCTGATGCGTCTGTTGACCAAAATCATCACAAGTTCCGTAATGGCCGTTTTGATGGATAACATCAAATCACGAATACCGATGGAGAGAGTTATGGGACACTTACAAGATGTCAATATGACCTACCTTTCTCATATGAAAAGGGCTTTCTCGCTCTCGTTTCGATATGGATTAAGCACAGTGCAACTGATCATTCATGGGTTCATCCCTTCTTTGTTCGTTGATGCTGGAAAAAGGCAGCGGATTCTTACGAACGTGGCTAATCAGCACCCCTTTCAATAAGAGAGAACGATTGTTCATTCCTCTTCGACTACTTCGAACATGTTGAAGAATTCATCGATATCAATGAATCCATTTTCATCAGCGTCTGCATTGTGGAAAATCGTTCTTGATTCGTCAGAAGTATAGTTGAATCCAAGTGCAGCGAGTGCATTTTGGAATTCACGACATGTCAAATGATTCTTACCTCCAAAATCTGCTGCATGGAATACGGAAAGTCTCTTTTCGTGTTCTGATTTGGTAGCAAATTTGAATTGATTCTTGAACGTGCTGAGAGGAGTGTCAGAAACTGATGCGTGCTTTATCCCATACAGATAGTACGTCAAAGAACCCACAAGAATTGCCACACCGCCTCCAATGAAGGCTTTCTGTCCAATGAATGTTAGAAGGAACGCTCCTGCGACAACACCCCACATTTGCATGTATGGATACAACGGACCTTTGTAACTAGGATTCCAATCATGTTCTGTACTGGTTTGACGCAAGATGACAACACAGGTGTTGATCATAATGAAAATCATGATTTTAAAACCTGATGCGACCTTTACTACGTCTGCCAGAGGCACAAACAAAATCGCAAGACCCATTGCAACTCCTGTGATGAGAATTGGGAAATGAGGTGTTTCGAATCTCACATTGACTTCTTCGAGGGCTTGAGGCAGTAGATTATCACGGGACATTGCAAAGAGGAAGCGTGATGATGCTAGTATTCCGGCAAGGGCCATTGAAATCATTGTAAGAACCGATACAATTGCTGCAAAAATACCAAACTTCGTCCCAGCAACTTCTTCTGCGAATATGAAGATTGGATTCTCAACGACCTCTCCGCTCGAGTCGAGCCACCATTCCCCAGGAATTGCTGCCATCATGAGGAAGGCTATTGCAGAATACAAGACTGTTGCAATCAAAAGAGAAAGCAAGATTCCGGCTGGTAAATTCTTTTCTGGATCTTTAACCTCACCTCCAATTGCTGCAACTTTCGTAACGCCAGCATAAGCAACGAAAACAAATGCAGCAGCCTCCGCAAGCGACCAAACCGATGCATTGAGCGCTCCATCGATAGGGCGACTTGCATCAAAATCGTCAACAAAGAACGCCCCTGCGCATATGAACAACAGAAGTGCTACAGTTGTAATGACGACTGGCGTTTGAATGGCCTTGACTTTTTTTACGCCGAGTATGTTTACAATTGTAATCAAGACTAAGGCACTCATCGACAAAATGAGTATGTCCATTTCGATGTCAAAGTATGTCGTTACAACAACAAAATATGCAGAGAATCCAATCAACGCGAAAGCTGATTTTAATAGAAAAGACGTCCAGAGACCAAGACCACTAATGGTACCGATAAGCGGCCCATATGTCCGTTCCATGTAGACGTATGAACCTCCGCTTGAGGGCATGCCTGAAGCCAGTTCGGATTTTGAAATCGCAGCAGGTAAAACCACTGACGCTGCAAGCAGGAAAGCAAGCCAAATACCCGGGCCCATTATTTCTGCCGCAAAGGTAGGTGTGATGAAAATACCAGGAAGCATTGCTGACAGGGAGATGATTACGACACCAGATAGACCAATTGTTCTGGCCAGTGTATTTTTGATTCGGTCGGGGACTTTTTCGAGCAACGAATCGACGTGAGCGCCGATGGATGCAGAGTTGGGACGAGTTGTTGCCACGCTTTCCATCTCCCGAATTCCGACAGTATATCGCCGTATATCATGACTAAGAGCACTTAGGATATATTCACTTGCATTAATTGCCGATACAAATTACCGGATTCCAGAAACTATATCTTGGCGATGACTTTCATTTCAACGGCGATTGGAGTGGGCAATGCACGGATTGCTAGGGTGGTCCTTGTTGGACCGTAATGACCAAGGGTTTCAGCCCAAACCTCGTTGTAGCCAGCAAAATCTCGATCCATGTCCACTAAAAAGGAAGTCACATCCACAATTTTATCCATAGAAGAACCTGCTTCCTCAAGAATTCGAGCAATATTTTCGACGACAGCTCGAGTTTGAGCTTTGATATCATATTCTACTGGATTTCCCTCGCCATCACGAATGGGCCCGCCAGGAATAGTATTCGTTCCTGGTTGACGAGGTCCGACACCCGAGAGATAGAGTAAATCTCCTACTTGACGAGCATGTGGATACATGCCGACTGGTTTGGGCGCTGCTTTACTATTTACTGCACCTTTACCTTCTGGAGGCTCCCATAATGCAGGACCTGTTGAGGGTGTAATCGATTCCTCAGAGACTGTTGCATCTTCATCTGCTGAGAGAACATTTCGCTCCCCTTTGTAATATTCAACATCGTCCTCATCGTATTCCTTGTCGCCCATTCCAGTTGAGGTGGGGTCGAGTTGGACAACAGCACCACCAGCACCATGCAGCGCCTCGTATGCAAGTATGCGACCTGTGAGATTATTTCGATTACCGTTCATGGCAGAAAGCCACCACATTGGTTTGAACGTCACAACTTTTTGAACACGGATTTGTTGATGAATGGTTCGAGATAATTGAGCAACATCCTCAAGCCGTCCCTCTTCAAGGAATTCCAAGACTTTACGATTCCATTCATCATCCTTCAACGAATGGATTCGATCTTCAGAAGGTTCGATGAATTCTGTAAACATTCGATTTGACATTGACATTGCGGTGACTGCTACAGCCTTACGTCCTGTCTTCTGGATAACATCCAGACAAGCTTTTGCAAGGACAGTTGTTTCAGAACGGTTCGCATAAACATTCGATGAGACAATGACTGCAGGGATTGCATTATCTGGATTGAGAAGTTTCAGAGCGACAACCGAACCGACGTCAATTGGGAAGCCATGGTACGCTACAGTTCTGCTTTGCAAACCACGGTTATGGTTGGCTTCATTCCATGCTTCAGCGAATTCTGCATCGATGTTGAATGAATAATCCATTGACCCAAGGTCGTGGAAATCATGATCAACAAGCGTCCATTGAGGATTTGGGTCGGCTTGAATTTGATGACCAATGATGCTTGGCCAAGTTGTTGAGTAGATGATAAGTAGATCAGCACCGCTTTCTTTTATGGCATTCCTTGCTTCATCGAAGGCTGCTCGAATACGTCCCCATCCCTCGTTCTTTTCAGGAACGAGAAGTGGGTGAGGATGTACTGGTACAACATAAGAACCAACAATCGAACCGTTCATTGTGAGCCCCCCTCATGTGAATGACATGGCCATTCGACAACTGCATTACCCGTTCCGATAATTGTCCCATAGCCATGCAGAATACCAGGATAGTCCGGGACGGAGAGCGTACTTAGAAGCCATGTCAAGCCACCCCCATCAGATTCAGCAATCGCTTGCTCAGTAAATTCAGGCATTTCATCAAGAATTCTTTGCGCTTGACCGGTTCGAATATAATCGATTATTCGCATATCCCATAAGTGCATTGCATGACTTGCAATGTGCTCTTTACTCATGTCCTCAGGAACATCAGTCTCGGTGGTAAAATGGCGATGCGAGAGGGAGTTGGATGCGAGAATTACCGCTTTCTTACCACTCTCTTCAATGGCTTCTCGAGTGACACGTCCGAGTTCCATCATCATTTCTTGCATAACCTCGACAGAATAGTAATCCGTCGAACGATTTGATGAGATGACCACTAACGGTTTGTCAAAGGCTGGATTGACCATGTGACCGGTTGTAATTGTGCCATAGTCCACACGGAAATCTGGGTTCTTCATCATCTTTACAGCAAGACCAGAATTACTGGCTTTGTCATGAATCGCTTGACTCAACTCTACATCGATGTTCAAATTATATTCGTATCTGAACAAATTAGGAAATACTGGATCAACTGACAATCCTTCAAAGTGAGATAAACCAAGGAAATGAGTGCCAACATAAGTTTGCCAATGAGGAGAGAGAAGGACGAGAACATCATGGTCAACTTTTGAAAGAGATTCCCTTAGGCGCTCATAACCCCAACGGAGTTGTTCCCAGCCACCCTCAGATGTAGGTTCGTTTTGAGGAGGGTTTTCAGCATACACAAGGTGAGGTGGGTGAGGGGCAATACAGCCTGCTACAATCGAACCTTTCGCCATGAGGCTCGGTACGAGTTCCGTCATATGGATGCATCGCTGCCGTATGCCAAGACTCAAACGAGGAAAGTATGAGCAAGACACATGGGGGAAGAGGCTTCGGGCGAGAACGGGTCAGACTCTGAAGAGATTGAAACAGTTCTTGATTTAGAACAAACTCCGACTCCAGTATCAGAAAGTGAGATTTTCAAAGATATGCTTCGCCACATGATGGCTCCGCTCATGCTTGGAATGCTTTTTGGATCGTTTTGGCAAATTGTGGTAATGCCGAAGATTGATATTTTCCCAAATCCAATCCACGGTTCTTTTATGATTTACCTCGTATTCTCCCCGCTGATTTACAAATTTCTGGTTGGTCAGGAAATGAATCGTGCCAAGGAATATTCGTTAGGGGTTCTATCTGTAGCGATTGTGCTATCATTTGTTTGGATTTTACCCCAACAATCATCCTTGTATTGTGGTGTTTTCTTGACTGGAATCTCTTGGTTATGGATGAGCTCATTCTGGTTACAATTTGAATTTCCACCATTCCGATATGGCTTATGGCATGCTATTGCAGTTAACATAGGAGCCTTTGGAGGAAGTGTGCTCACCTACATCTACATTTGATCAAGATGTGTAGGATTCAGATTCATTCGGGAAGTCGCCTGAACGAACATCATCACAATACGAACGAATTGCTGTATCAATATCTTCCGCAAGATTGAGATAACGGCGAAGGAATCGTGGAGAGAAGTCCATGGTGATGCCAAGCAAATCATGCAGAACAAGAACTTGCCCATCACAATGAGGACCTGCACCAATTCCAATCACTGGAATTGTTAGTTCCTGTTGAACACGTTGAGCCAGATCCTTCGGTATTTTTTCCAAAACAATGGCGAAGCAACCTGCTTTTTCCAATAATTTCGCATCTTTGATGAGTTTCTCAGCCTCTTCATCTTCCTTAGCTCGAACTGAATACGTTCCAAACTTGTAGATGCTTTGAGGCGTTAATCCGAGATGGCCCATGACTGGAATCCCTGCTGTAAGAATACGTTCAATCGATTCGACAATTTCAGAACCACCCTCGAGTTTGACTGCATGTCCCTCTGCTTCTTTCATGATACGAACTGCGGAATCAAGAGCAAGTCGAGAGTTTCCTTGATAGGAGCCAAATGGCATATCCACGACGATAAGGGCTCTATCAACTGCTCGTTGAACACATTGAGCGTGGTAAATCATGTGGTCGAGAGTCATCGGCACTGTTGTGACTTGTCCAGCCATTACATTCGATGCAGAATCACCGACCAAGATGACGTCTACACCTGCTCCATCAACAAGACGAGCAAGTGAATAATCGTACGCTGTAAGCATTGTAATTGGTTCTTTGACTCGCTTCATTTCTTGCAAGGTATGCGTTGTTACCTTGGTTGCTTTTCCATGAATTGACATAGGTCTCCCTCATGTTCCCGATTGCCTTCTACGTTTCAAAGTCTCGCCACGAAATTAATCGTGTTTGATGCAAACATTGAGCGGTTCTGAGAAGAATCCAAGGCTCCATTGGCCACCTTCACGACCGACACCGGAGTGTTTCACGCCACCGAATGGTGTTCGTAAATCTCGGTGCAGCCACGTATTGATCCAAATGATGCCAGTATCAATTTTTTGAGCAATTGAATGGCCACGTTCTGTATCGCCTGTCCAAATTGAACCTGCTAAACCATAGTCGGTTGCGTTCGCCATTTCGATTGCTTCTTCATCTGATGAGAAACGATGAATGGTCACAACTGGGCCAAAGATCTCTTCTCGAGCAGTTCTTGAAAGATGTGATAGTCCTGATATCAATGTTGGTCGGAGAAAGGCTCCTTCAGGAGTTGGGCCTGGAGAGCCAGTCATTGCCCTTGTCCCACCAGTAAGGATAGTTCCACCTTCTTGAATTGCCAAGTCGATGTAGGATTCGACCTTCTCCACATGAGGGATGCTGATTAATGCGCCAACCTGCGTTTCAGGGTGATTCGGATCACCACATCGCATTGCTGAGACTTGAGCCACAAGGTGTTGTGTAAATTCATCTGCAATTGATTCGTGGACGAGAATTCTTGAACCACAAAGGCAGACCTGTCCTGAATTAGTAAAACCTGCGCGAATTGCTCCTTGGACTGCTTGATTCATTTCAGCATCATCAAGAATAATCGTTGCGTTTTTCCCACCCAATTCAAGTGATAATTTCTTGAACATTGGCGCCGCAGTCGATGCAACATGCCGTCCAGTAGCAGTTCCGCCAGTGAATGATATCGCTTTGATTCCTTCATGTTCGAGAATCTCTTGCCCCACTTCGGGACCGTATCCATTGACAATGTTGAGGACACCTTCAGGAAGGCCGATTTCTTGACAAACCTCTGCAAGAAGATGGGCTGTTAACGGTGTCAATTCACTTGGCTTTGCTATGATGACATTTCCCATGAGAAGAGCAGGCGCTACTTTCCAGCTCAAGAGATAGAGAGGGAGATTCCATGGTGTAATCAAACCAACAATACCTACCGGTCGTCGATGGACAATATTTGTTGCATCATCCATCTCAAACACCATATCTTCTTGCTCTCGAGCAAAATCTGCAAAGAATCGGAAATTCTCCACTGAACGTTTCGCATCTACGCGTTGTGCAAGTGAAAGGGGTTTCCCTGTATCGAGAGACTCTCTTTTAGCAAGTTCATCACTTCGGTTTTCGAGAGCATCAGCGATAACATCGAGCCAATCTGCTCTGTCTTCAAGGGTAAGACCGGCCCATTCATGCTGGGCCACACGTGCTGCTGCGACTGCACGATAGACATCGGATTGTTTGGAACGTGGAATTGTTCCGATCAGTTGACCCGTTGCTGGAGCAAGATTCTCGAGTGTTGAATTGTCATCAGCATCAACAAATACCCCACCGATGAAATTCTGAACATTCATCCTTTCACCTCTGGGTCGTATATCCAGCGGTCTTGGTCAGGGTCCCATTCATCCCAAGTCGGGATTGTTTCGAGAACTGAGTGATATTGTTCGGGAACAATCCCTGGAACGATGAATGCTTTTTGACGGTGCAATGGGTATGGATTACGCAAATCGATTCCAAGAACTCCAAGAACAGCACGGGCCACATACCATGTTGCTTGAGCATTCCATCCGTGTGCAATCTTGACAACAATTCCAAGTCCTTTGGGATAATCAGGATGCTCAATAGCAAGACCGAGTAAGCCATCTGCCCCTTCCTTAGCGATCACAGTACCTTCACCAGCTTTGAGAATGGTTGAATCAAGACGATTGAATCCACCGACAAGATCTGGATGCCGTACCATTGCTTCCCAAATCCAATCTGAATCTTTATCTCGCACAAGACCTGCGTAAATTTGGGCTAATTCAGCAACTGTGTTGGATACCGTTGGCAAACCGCAGCCATCTTTTGCAATACGCAATGGCGTCCAATCACTCCCGAGGAAGCGGCGAATTTGTTCCATGTATGCTTCAAAAACTGGATGATTTGGAAGTGTATATCCAGCACGGTTCCATCCTTTTTCTCGGCAACCTCGAAGAATAGCAGCATGCTCACCTGAGCAGGTGTGATACCATCGGCGAGGCCGTCGCACTTGACGGCCAAATTGAATCAGAGGGACATCCAAAGGAGTCAGCATGAGTGGCCATTCAGATTCCGAAAGGAGAGATTGGGCAGCGGCTACGTGCTCTGTATCACCATTATGGCTGGCAACAGCAATCGCTTTTTGTTCCCAAGTGAAAGGTTTGAGTTCCTCAACAAAGGCTTTGAGCATGAATGGTTTCATCATTGAACGTCCATAACAAAGGACATTTCCACCGAAAGAATGGATGACTTCATCTCCGTGAGCCCAAGCTACTGCACCATGAATCGTTGTTTCTGAAACCCCATTGCGCCGATAGTCAACTAATGGTTCCCAATCAACATCCCTTCCAGTTGGGATTCCTTCAACCTGTTCACCGAGGGGTGAATTAGGAAACAATCCACTGCCTGGTTGCCCTGGTTTTACTGCGGAATGTGAATGATGTTGAATCCCCATATTCATCCATCCATGAGAAGTTCTTCAACTCGGGGCGCCACCTTTTCCATGTATGCACGCATGTTACGGCACACACGATCACTATCGTGATTGAAGAAGTCGAACCATGCCATGACTCGGTCTTGTGGATGAAAACGTTCGACCAACTGCTGAGCCACATCTTCGACATTTCCGATGAGCGCGTTTTGCGCAGCATTTTGCACCTTAGTCGGATCAATTGTTCCTTCAAGGGCATTCCAATAAGCGCTGAGAGACATCTCTGCTTCATGTTGTGCCGCCAATCGTTGCTCATCAGAAGTCAATCCTCCCTCATCATTGAGGAATACAAAACTGGTACGAGGCATATCCGAACGCTTCCATTCACCACCTTCTGCATGGAAGCATTCACGCATGCGATCATGCGTTGCATCAATGACCTCAGGTTGGGTGATGGAGAGGTTAAACACACGTACTGGGAGATATTTATTGACAAATACTTGCGCTTTAGGATCATGTGTTCCAGCAACTAATACCAATTGTTTACGATCGAATTCGTTGGGAACGATTCGAATATCTTCGAATACATATCTTCGATCGATAGCAATCGAATCATCTGATGAACCATGTGCGTTTTGCACCTTTTCCCAGTCCTCATCACTACGGAAGTTATCACGAGTAAGAACCGTTGAGCGAATGTCGTTGGAATGAATCACATCGCCTCTGAGTAGTCTGAGAAAGATTTCACTTGCTTCCAGGAAGATTTGACCACGCAAGGCTGGCCAAGCTGCTTCTTCGGTTGGAGTTCGTGGAACAATTCCATATGGCCGAGCCATGAACTCAAATCGGCCTGCTGAAAACCCAACATGAAGTTTTCTCGTATCGCCTTTAGCACCAAGGATTGTCAACGTATTGGCAATACGTTCGGCTTGGGCAATAGGCCCACCCGAAGCAAGAATTGAAACAACTGCACTACCGATCTCGATTGAACTGGTCTGTCCAAACGATTCCAATGCCAGTTGTGGGAAGTCCGTACAGAGTCCAACCTCGCCTTTCCAATGTGGAACAACAGGTTTGCTGTTTGATTTCTGGGTCTCAGTAGAGAGGTGAGCTTGCGCAATCCAGCCCACACCAAAGCCAAGTTCATCAGCGAGTTTGAGTTGTTGAAAGTAGTTTTTCAGCATCGTCTGCTCAGAAGGAATGTGCCCCTCATGGTCAGGAGTTTGACTTATGGAGAAGAAAATATCATGTTCCATACGTCTCACCTGTTCTTGCCACTGAATCAAAGGACATAACCCGTTCGACGCTCATCTGACCTATTTCTCAATGTTCGTAAGAGCGTGTAACCGCTTCTTCAAGAGAGCAGGAGTTTCGATTCCAAGTTGCATAAACAAATGCATTGTATCTGAAAGAAGAAGAAGTGCATCATCAAAGCGAGTCTCTATTTCTGCAAGGTCAGCCAATCCCCAACTCGCAACAAGATGGCCTGCAGGATGTTCCATCGATTTGGCGATATCAAGACTCTCTTGATACATTTCAGAAGCGGTTGCAAGTTCGCCGAGGCTGGCTTGAGCATGCGCTACATCCGCCATTGCTTCCATCTGAAGAACATCATTTTGGTTGTTTACAGCAAGTTCTAGCCTTCGAGTATCATGAATAATAGCAGTCTCCCAATCCTCATTTGCTCGTGAGCAGCGAGAGAGTACGGCCAATCCGAAGATGATTCCTTCCTTATCGTCTAATTTCTCTCTCAAGGTAAGTGAGCGGCGTACAGAGGTCTGTGCGCCATCAATGTCATCAATTGAAAGAAGCATGAGTGCGTGATGATGAAGAACTCCAGCAGCAAGAGCATCACCGTTTTCAATTGATTCTGATTTGAACGCAAGTTCAGCCACATCATCGATTGAGCCTTGATTTCGCTTCAACATTTCAAAGCGTGCCCATCCTTTCTCGACATCGTCTTTCGCAACAACACCTGCATGTTCGACTAATCTCTCGAGGAGATCATAATCTCCTATGGATTCAACAAGCGGAAGAATTCCAAGTGCAAGGGAGGTGTTGATGGATTCCATGGCCCCTCCTTGGGTAAGCATTGAAACAATTTCTTGTGCTTGTTCGGGAGTGATCTCTTCTGCCATGGTGTCGCCAGAATCATCCGCGTCAAGAACCTATGGATTCTGCTGATGAAGGGCTGTATATTGATAATGTAGAATTGTTTCCTCTTATTATGGGTCGTTTCGATGGAGCACTTCAGGGGGTTATGTTAGTCACCCTATTGCTGCTGTTTCCAATCACAATCCAACTCTTGGTTCAACAAGATGAGAGCCCATTATGGCGAACAGTCATCGTCGAAATCGAATCCGAACAAGAAGACAATGGAACAGACGCGCGTACTGAATCATTGTCCCGAGAAGATGTCGCCCGTATTGCAACGTTCAACATCAAAGTATTCGGAGAAACAAAGATGGGGAAGGCAGAGGTTGTCGCAGAATTAGTCGAAATAGTTCATCGTTTCGACATGGTTGTTGTACAAGAAATCAAGGACATTGATTCAACTGTACCGTATGACTTTTTGGATGCCATCAACCAATACGGAAACGAAACCTACGCAATGGTTCTGAGTGAACGTTCTGGACTTCAAGAAGACGATAGTGGAAGTCAGGAACAATATGCATTTTATTATCGTGAGTCTGTCTTTGTTCCAATCGAATCATGGCTACACAATGATTCAGCGGATGATTCCTTCCAGCGTGAACCCTTCATTGCAAACTTTGGAATGATGAATCTCAACAACACCATCACTGAAAATATGACTTTTATCACAGTCCATACCAAGCCTGCTGAAGCAGTGAATGAAACCTCAGCGTTGCATGATGTTGTTGAAACATATTTGGAGAACCGTACGCAAGAGCACATTATTTTACTTGGAGATTTCAATGCAGACTGTAGTTATGCATCAACATATGAATTGAATCAACTTTCCCTACGCCAACCACAATACTTGTGGGTCGTACCAGATTCTGCAGACACTGCGTATTCCTCAAGCAGCCACTGTGCATATGATCGAGTTGTCATGACCGGGGATATCGATGGACGATTCTTTGGCCGCTGGGGTGTTGATAGGGATATGTCAGGTTCGAACGTTTCAGACCATTACCCCGTTTGGTTCGATTTAGACCGCATCGATTAAGGCGGTAGGAAAATGCATCGAATTGCTTCAATTCCTGCACGTATCAACATCATTGGTGAACATACAGATTACGCAGGAGGGCTCTCTTTTGCATTTGCAGCACCTCAACGCCTTACGTTGAAAGCAACAGCGATAAAAGAAGGATTTGAAGGTGAAAGTACGGTTATTACTCTTTGGAAAGAGGCTAATGGATGGCCGGCTCAACTAACCGTAACAAGCGAGATTCCCATCGGAGCTGGAATGTCTTCTTCTGCTGCCCTGTGTTTGGCAATCGTTCTGTGCGTTAACAAAGACATTGATGCGTTCCAAGCATGTCGTGAAGCACAACGAATCGAACATGTCGTGCTCGGGACGAAGTGCGGCTTGCTCGACCAAATGGCAATGATGTATTCCAAACCAAACCATGCAGTCTTGATCGATTTCACAAACCATACAACCAACCTTTACCCTTTATCTGAATCACATGTGTTCAAACTTATTGATTCTGGAATTCATAGAAGATTGGGAGAAGTTGACTATCGGACATCTGCTGATGAACAGACCAAGAACATACATGTCGGTGAGGAGAATGAACGCGTTATGAATGCAATTGAAGCCTCTTCCGTTGAATTGGGATTGCTTCTCAATGCATCTCACGAATCATTACGTACCATTGGAGTGAGTTTGGAAGAAGTAGATCAACAAGTTACGGCACTTCAGAACACGCCTGGAGTTCTCGGAGCACGGATGATGGGCGGTGGATTTGGAGGGATGATTCTCGTGCTTGTAGAACATGAGGAAATCTTACCGGAAGCAGCCCATGTGCAAGCATCAGAGGCTGGTTTTGTTCAGGAATTCTTCTAATCGTTCCAGACGCTCAGGTGTACCCATGTCCCAGAACTTGGTATTGTCAATATACGCATTGGCTTTCATTGACATTCGGGGATAGACTGTTTCTTCCCAACTCCATTTTCCCTCTTTCCCATGTTCGAGAAGAACGGATTTCTCTACGACACTGGTCCCTGATTCATATCCATTGAATTCTGAAGGAGGAGTTCCGCTTTTATCGTATTGTGAAATTCTCCCATCTACATGGAGAAGATTCATCTCACTGTGTTCAGTTGTCACTGTAAGTGTCAATGGAGAGGATGTCCGTTCGTGGTGAGCAACGATTGCAGCATAATCGATTGGATGGAAATCATCACCCCAGAGTAAGATAAACTTGTCCTGAAGAAGATGTCGAGCATTCCACAGCGCACCACCAGTTCCGAGAGGTTCTGGTTCCTGATAGAATGTTAGAGCCATTCCTTCGTGTCGAAATCCATTGAATTGTTCACCTAAGTGTCCTGTTAGAATCAATGCTTCCATGCAACCTTGCCGTCCAGCCCAGTCAAGAATATGAGAAAGAATAGGTTTTCCAGACACCTCGATCAATGATTTGGGCATTTGTTCTGTCAGTTCTCCAAGCCGAGTGCCTAAACCACCTGCTAAGATGACAACTTGGGGCATACGATGCTTTTTAACAATCTTTGAGTATAACGCACCACTCTCTTTTAGCGTCCGTTGTTTCGTTTCAAAATCGACATGATAAAGTCCGAATCGTTGGTCATATCCTTCAGCCCATTCGAAGTTATCCATAAGACTCCAATGATAGAATCCACGAATGTCCATACCATCAGCAATCGCTTCTCCAGTAATCTGTAAATGACGTCTGATGTGTTCTGGGCGCATATCATCATCATCATCAGCAACTCCATTTTCAGTCACAATAATTGGAAGATTCAGGCATGAGACCATGTCAAAAGCTCGCCGTAAGCCCTCCGCATACATTGGATACCTGAAATCAGTACGTTCTTCCCATGGACGAATCAAGGGGTCAATATCCACCTTTGTTGGCATGAATGGAGTAGCAAGAAGATGCGTGTAGTAATTGACACCAATGAAATCACTGCTCCCTTTCAGACCAGGAATCTTCTTTGATCGAATGGCTGAAGGAGCCTTGAATCGTCCTGTCATCAAACCTTTTATCCAACATAGGTTGAACATTCCATCCAGTAAACGTGCTTGGAATCGATGCAACGGATTCCAGCGTCGGTATGGGTCGAAGAGATTGATGTTCTTTACCAGTCCAATTTGGGCACGTGCCCCATGCTCCATGGATTTCAGTGCATGATAACAACGTGCGTGAGCAATCATGAGATTCGTTGAGACAATTCTCGTCTTCTTGAAGGAACGTTCGCCTGGAGGAAACTCACCGAGAACATATCCCATCGATGCAAACACAGCGGGTTCGTTGATGGTGCACCACCAATCCACTCGGTCACTCAAGACGCCAAACATTTTCTTCGAGAAACGAATCCAATCTTCGACATTGTTTTCTTGTTCAAAACCGCCTTTATCATCCCACCAAAGAGGGTGAGTGAAATGATGGAGCGTGGCCATAGGCTGAATGCCTTTTGCTAGAAGTTGGTCAACAAGGTCAGAGTACCACCGAATTGCATCTTCATCCCAAACCCCCTGTTGAGGCTCAATACGGCTCCATTCTATTGAGAACCTGTAGTGTGAAACATTCAAGTCTTTAATCAATTGAATGTCTTCTTGTTTTCGATTCCAATGATCGCATGCATCACCGCTAAGTTGACCACTCTTTGAGCGGGATTCAAATGCAGACCAATTGTTGGTATTTCCACCTTCGATTTGATGAGAAGCAGTAGCAACACCCCACATGAAATCTGGTGGGAAAAGTCCCCCATTTAGAAGAGAAGTATAGTCGACTGAGTCCCAATCACGATGTTCTTCAATCCCCATAAAAGCACCACAAAAGCGATATTAATTCACTGGAGGCGTGACCAAGAACCATCGGAACCAACGTCCCATTGTTGCAATTCAGTGCTCGCATCCACATACCATCCTGTTTCTCCTTGATTGGTCCCCGGTGCTGCTTGCATAACGCCAATTTGTGTCGCCTTGACTGCAAGTTCTTCTCTCAGAGAATCCTCAATTTCTGGGGCTGCGTCTGTGGAGACCTTGGGTTGAGGCGTCTTTGATTCAGTTTCTGCTGAGACATTCGATTCAGGAGCAGTAGCAGCATCTTCTTCATCATCCTCATACTCGAATTCGTCATCGTATCCATCCCACTCTTCTTCCTTGGAATGACCTCGACGAATCAAAACGATGAGTACTGCAAAAATCATCAATAAGAAGACAAGACCAATGGACATCGCCGTATTTGTTGATCCAAGAGCACCACCCAAAAGCACAGATTCCACATCGAAAAATTGCTGAGAGATTAGACCGCTCCATGCGACAGTACAGGAACGATCAGTACCTGCTTCTTCAAGTTCAATTTCCCATGTATCTGATTTCACGTGACTGGATTTTCCAGATGAACATGTAATGCTGGTTTGCTCTGGAACAACTTCGACTCGATTTCCTTGGCTGTCCTCTGCCCAAACCATGAGCAACGTGACTTCGCCCTGGCTCAATGATTCGTTACTTACGGATGTGAGAACACGAACTGGGTCGCCGGGGAGAATTGACAGTGGAAGAACAATCGAAGCATTTCCCTGTTGGAGTTCAATCTCATACATTCCAGAAGTCACTCCATCGATTTGCCAATAACCACGTCCTGTGGCAGAAGGTTCGATTGAAACAAATCCAGATTCCATAAGCTGAACCGATTCTGCTGGAGCTACGTTTCCGTGTACGTCAACAATCTCTACGTATAGATCACTTGGAACGCCAACTTTGATCGTCATAGATTCTCCAGCATCTGTTGCCAGTGTATTCTCAGAACCTGTCACGACATTGATGCGAACAGCAGCAAATACGCCATCAGCATTTGCTCGGATTTCATGTTCACCAACCTGAGTAGGATACCATTTACCATTTGACATGAGTAAATCGAGTGTTGCATCAACGCCATCGATGGTCCAATTGACAGCAACAAATGAGATTGTGTTACCATATGAATCAGTAAATACGGGATTAAATTGTAGATAGGAATCAGCAGGAATTTCGGTTCCTGATTCTGGTAGAAGGATAAATGCCAATCGACCTGGTTCAACCATTTCTTGATAATCACATTGATGTAAAACACCTGTTGAATTATCGAAATATGTCGCTGAAAAGCGAATAGTTTCCGTCAATTTAGGAGTAAATGTAGCGTAAGAAGAGAAAATTTCCGCAGTTGATTGATCATTACTCGTCTTGTTGAGCGTCCCATTCACCTGCCATACATTTCCAAATGCATCAGTTGCTTCATGGACTAAGGCCACTTGAGACCCAGCAGATAATCGAGGTAAACTTGCCACAAGTTGTGTGGATACTGCAGCACCATGATTGACCGTTACTTCCTTTGAAGCAGCGACATCTGAATCAACAACTTCCATTGTAAACGATCCGACCTTTCCAGGAGTCCAGTGCACTTCATCACCAACCTGGGCTACGGCTCCGTTACCGACGCTCCAGTTTCCAATTGGAACAGGAACTGGAGAAGTATAACCCGATGAATCGGTACGAACTGCATCTAAACGATACACTTCTCCAGATTGATATGATTCTTGATCAGGTACAATTTGAATGGATACAATTGCAGCATCTGCAGGAATGACACGAATGGTTTCGTTACCAAATACAGACCCTGCACGGACGCTAATGTTCCAAATTCCTGGGGCAGTTGCGAAGAAGAAGCCTTCAGTTGTAATGCTGCCATTCTCTGCAGTCCAAGCTTTCATTCCTGCAAGAGTATCATTCATCTCTTGACCAAATGAGTCAACCAATGATGGGCTGAGTAGAACGCCGAATCCACTTCGAATCACAAGATTCTCTTCAAAAATAAATTCGTATGGATCTCCTGCAATGGCTTCCATTGTCACCTGCTGTTCCATTTGATCGAAACGAGCAACTACTTCGTAGAGCCCGAGTGTTGGAGGGGTCCATAGGGGCTGTCCTTGACCAACATATTCCCCATCAACGCTCCATACAACACCTTGTCCTGTTCGAGGATTCCCATGGGAATCCAGTAGGTTTGCTTGGAGTTGATATGGCTGTTTAGCTTGTGGCGAATTTGCCGTATTGATTTCAATTGACTGTCCCCAACCAGCTTCAACGGTCACAACAACAGTATCGTTGAATCCGGCATGTTCTGCACGAAGAGTTACTTGACCTGCTGACCATGGGAAAAAGAGGCCACCTGCTTCAACAGTACCATTTGTCGATGACCACATAATCTCGCCTTCAACAACGTTGTTCAATGCATCATAGATGGTGGCATCCAATTGTAGAACACCATCCGAAGATATGGAAGTTGAAGGCGTTGTGATAACAACTTGTGCGGCAGGACCTGCTGCTGCAACAGGAAGACTCGCAAATGGAACGAACATCAACAGAATGCACAAAAGCAATGCAGACTGTTTTGAACTCATCGAATCACCTAATCTTCCCAAACAACCCAATCGGTTTGACCGGGTTCTCGATAATACCATGTCTCATCTTCATTTTGAGCCCACTCGGTTCCGTCGTCATCAACTCGATGTTCAACCATCCAACTTGTATCTTCTTTTTCTTCAGCTTCTTGCGGAGGATTTGATGGAGCTGGGCCACTCGGACCAGTTCCAGGAGCAGGCCCACTCGGACCAGTTCCAGGTGCAGGACCGCTCGGGCCTTTTCCAGGAGCAGGGCCACTCGGACCACGTGCTGTTGGGGTGGAGTCTTCTTCGTCTTCGTCATAATCATCATCCCAATCACCATCACCTCTTCCAGAACGGAGAGCCATGACTAAAAGAACAAGTAGAACAACGGCGATCAAACCAATCAGAACGGCTCCTACATAGTACAAAGCGCCACCTGCTGCAAAGAATCCACCTAAGGTTCCAGTAACCTCGATTTCAACATCTTCACTGACTTGTCCTGCTGTAACTGTGATTGTTTGAGGGCCACTATCAAGTGTTGTGACTCTCCATTGACCAGGTCCAAGTTCTTTGACAGTTCCACGGCCAGTTGAATCAACACGTGCGCTGCTTGGCACAGGGATAGGATTGTAGAACATGTCCTTTGCTTCAACTGTTACATCAATCGATGCTTGCTGGTCTACAGTTGTCGCAGATAAGACAACGTCAAGATAGGCAACGACCATTTGCGGTTGTATTAAAAGTTCAAACGTGTTTGTTGCAGTCGGTGTTGAATACACCATAACATGTTCACCAGCAACGGATGCTTGGTAAGTGTAGGCACCAATATCAGCACGAGGGACAATTCGAGAAGAAGTTGTTCCATCTTCAGTCCATTCAACGTCCTGTGCGAAGGTGTTACCATCATCATCGGTACCAGTAATCACAATGTCAATCGATTCCCCAGCGTCTTCGCTCAGAGTATCAAGAGCGTGATCAAGGGAGACGGCAATACCATGATACACTGAAATGTCAACTTGCTTTGAGTAATTGAATCCATCTGCATTAACAACGTATCCAGTAATTCTGTAGGATCCCACAGTGGTTGCTTCCCAATGATAAGCATCAGCTTCGAACGTTGAAGTCATGTCGATAACAGAACCGGAATTCAAATCTTCGAATAACCAAGTAAGTCTTGAAGAGTCAAGAGCATTCAAATCCCCATCGCTTAGACTTACAGAGAAATCCACGTAATGATCAGCACTGATATTGTATGATGTTCCCGAATCACCCGTAGATGTAATCGAATTCATGGTAAATATCTGCAAGATACCCTCTGTGACAGTTGCAGATACTGATTCACTAAACACAACGCCTTCAAAGGTGTATTCCGCATAGATCATGTATGGTATTTCAGAGGCCAATTGAGGCATGAATTCGGTCTCATCAGACAGCGTGTACAACAAAACAGATTGGTCAGTCCAACTCGGATGAGCGATGCTCCAATTTACATCGATGGTCCATCGATTACCTTTCGCATCTGTTGCCTTTGCTTTCACTTGTAGAGTTTCATCAGCGGTTAAACTGTAGGATTGATCATTCGCATCAGTTGATTCAACAATTAGTGCCATACCAGTCATTGCACCCTTTGTGACATTGACTGTAATTGACGCAGATATGGATTCATACTGAGCAGTAATCACTCGACCGCCGAGACCAGTTGGAATCCATTGTACTGGGTGATTGAATGTGACGTTTACAGCGCCATCACTCACAAAGGTCCAATTTGCTAACGGTAAGGAAACAGGTAGTCTGTTTCCTTGAATGTCGATTCTTGTGGTGTTCATGAAGATGATTTCATCAGCGGTTAGGTCCCATGCAGATGGAATGATTTCAAGCGAATCCATGGCTCCATGCCCTGTTGTAATGGTGAGTGAATCCGACAACCCAATTCCAGAAGTTAGAGAGAATTGCCACGTACCTACGTTATCGGCAAAGTACATGCTCGTTGCTTCACTGAAAAGTCCATCAGTTACTGAATAGGTTAGTGCGCCTGCTTGAGCCAATGGAATAGTGTTTCCAAATTGGTCGTACAAAGTGGTTGTGATCTCACATTCAGTTCCTGCAGGAGTAACTCCCTCACAGCCTGTCAAAACAATGCTTGAAGGAGCACCAAGTTCAACTTGAACGTTAACAATCACAGTGATTGTTGTCCATGTGATGGAAACGGTTTGACCGCCAACTGAGTACGGTTGGAATTCATCGCCAAAGGTACCTGTCATGGATCCGTTACTCGGTGTAAAGGAGATGCTTTCACCTGGAACAACATTGCCGAATTGGTCAACAACATCTGCAGTTAGTTGAAGTGTCTCATCCGCAGTAATGGTCGCAGTCAGAGGAGTTACCACCAAGTTAACTGGAGCACCTGGCGTTACCGTAACTGTTTCATCAGCACAGATGACGCCAAAGCAAGCGGTGATGGTATGAACTCCGGATGTAGAGGGCGTATATACTCCTGTAGAGGTATCAATTTGACCGCTGGAAGCAGACCAAACAATCGGTACAGTTGCAACAAGTGAGTTGTAATCAAATGTCGAAGCACTGAATGTTACGGATGTATCTGCATCTGTGGTTGTTGCAGTTGGAGAAATTGTTACCGAATCAATGTCGGTGTAATTCATTTGCATAAGCGGTCTTGTACTGCTGGTTGAATCGCTGTTATCTGCAAATTCAACTGTCATCCATCCCTGATTGACGGTTGCAATGATGACCCATCCATGCGTACCATCAATGAAGAGAGAGCGATGCCCTAGACTCATCTGCAGCCATTGGTTGGTCGCTTGAGAATTACTGACATAGAATGTATCCAGTGGTGTTGAATCATAATCCACACCCGGTTGGAGACCAGGGGCACCCCAGTTTGCAGAACCTGTTCCGTTCCATGTCACTGAAGTTTCACCCCAGCCTGATGTTAGGACTTTGTGAACAGAGAGGGTCATACCAGTTGCACCTGCACCGAAATCAAGATCAGTAAGATACAAACTCAAATCTACAGAATGAACATTCATGTTAGGATTGAACGGTATTTGACCGAAATCTGTGGAGACAAGCATTCGATATTCATCTTGACCTGAATCGATACCAATGATACTTGAATCACCATCTAAGTTAGCATCTGCAGTTCCACTGTAGACGGAAGCATCTTCCACATTTGTGTGAGCCATTTCTTGAATTTCATTTCCAGTTTGGAATTCATAGGTCCATGTGTGATCAAAATTATCTTGTGTTGTTGGATCACCGATACCTACGATCCATCTGGAAGAAGAGGGGCCTGGGATTGAACCATTGACTGCCTGAACCCACCATTCAAAGGTTGATCCTGGAGAGAGAGAACTGCCGAAAACAAAGTTCGTTCCTGTGATTTGACTTGATATTCCAGACTTGAAATTGTATTGTCCAGAAGAATTACGGATGGTAACGATGTACCCTGTCGCTCCAGTCACTGCATTCCAAGAAAGGGTTGGCTTGTCCAAGGATTCGAGCAAAGTTGTTGTCGTGTTGTACAACACAGTACCGTCTGCAGGAGAGAGAAGGACTGGTTGCGCAGGTGGAATTACACCTGCCACGTTATCAACATAATCGACGCGAAGAACAGGTCGCAATGTTGTAGAAGAAGACTCACCTGAATGGAACGAATGTAAACTGCTTGCAGTACCAGCAGCTGCTAGTTTAATTGTCATTGAAAGATTTCCATTAGCGATGTTGGATTGAGCCAATGAAGTAATATCCCATTCCAACCAACCATTTGGTGGTGTTACTGGCAGGGTAGAACGGGTTATTTCTGTAGCATTACATGTGGGTGTTTGCAATGCTGTGACAAAACCTTCGTTGAATGTTGAACAAGCATGAGCACTCACAGTCAATGGCGAGACACCAGTTACTTGTGTCCGATACATTCGCAGCATCACAGAGGTTGGAGTAATTGCACTTGGCCAAGGCATCTGTGACAAATCATATTCAATGTACACTTCATGATCACCAGAAGTACCAGAACCAAGCAGTAGAGAAGCACTTGAGCCATAGTTCGTGTTAAATGATGAGGATGAAGTATAGGCGTCAGGAGCGGCAGGAAGGAGACCTGTGCTTGTAAAAATCGACCCACTTGATAGGATTACAGTATGGTTTCCTAAGCCATCATCGTAACCTTGTGCATCAGGAATACGGTATTTGTTGACTTGAGAATATTCTCCAATTCTGTAGTAATCTTCAATCAATTGGTAGGACAAAACTCGCCAATATTGCCATTCGTCGCCAGATGTAGCATTTGTATTCGTAAGTGTGGTAGTCGATGGATCCCAAGTGAGATTTGACTCGCTGAGAGAAGTAGCGTCCGTTGACAATACACAAGCAAGATCGTAAATCATTCGAGCATCAGAGGCAGAACAAATCTGGAAACCTGTTTCGTTAGACGACGGTGGTGTCCATGAATGGTTCACATGATCAACTCCAGTTGGGCGAGGGGCAGACATGTTCCATAGAGTCGAACTGTCGACAGGAAGAAGGTTTGTTGGAGTTGAAGCGACGTATGGGTTCGTTGATCGATACGTGAGGTTCAGACTTGGACGCAAACTTGTGGAAGCTTCATCACTCGAGAAGAAATCAATTCTACCATCAACACTACTGAAATTCTCTTCAGGTTGAACGAGAATGTGAATCGTGTTCACTCCTTGAGCAAGGGCTTGTTGAATGACTTCCGTGATATTTCCAAAGACCGATGAATCATCTGAATCGATTAGACCTGCTCCGTTCATTGGAACTGAAGTATCAGATGAATGATAGGCACCTGGTGCATTCCAAGTGGTTGAACTTGTCGCGTTATTCCAGTTTGCATTTCCATCGAATGACGTGAGAACCTTGGATTGGCTAGCCCAAACTTCTCCATACGAACCAGATTCTGTGGTGAGGTAAAGTTCGGCAGACATAACTTCAACCGAATTCCCAAGCGGTAGTTTCGAGATATCTATTGAAAAGAGGACCGAAGAACGAGCGGATGTACTGGTTGTGAAGGAGGAACGGCCGATACTTAGGACGCTATCACCTGAAAGATCATAATTCGGAGAGCCAGAATCGAGTCCAATGTCTTGTATGAAACCAGATGGTTCGTTGAGAGATGGCAAGAAACCTCCTTCAGAAATGTTGAGGTATCCCCATGTACTGTTAATCTCTTGACCGATATCATGAGGAATGTGGAACACTGAACTTGTGGAACGTGGACCTAGCATACTGTTGTTTACAGGTTGAACAAACCATCGAATGCTTTGATTTGTATCGAGATCATTCGACGGTTGGAATGTTAGACTTTGCAA
The DNA here is from genome assembly GCA_018666575.1 of Methanobacteriota archaeon. Classification (GTDB taxonomy): domain Archaea; phylum Thermoplasmatota; class Poseidoniia; order Poseidoniales; family Poseidoniaceae; genus MGIIa-L2. The sequence goes on from JABIYX010000096.1 coordinate 31,793, forward strand.
ATCAAACATTGAACTGTCAACACGTGAATCATACGTGGTGAAACCTTCCATGATGTCAGAAGCATCATTTTGGAGGAAAACCTTCCAATCATCAATGTTCGCAGAATTAGAATGTGTCCAACTCAAAACTGGACGTGTTTCTGGTTCTGCTACGTGTGTTGAGAAATTCCAAGCCATATCCCCATCTGTAGGCAATGCGTTTGCACCAGCAACAGTAGGAATTGACGAAGTCCCTGCACTCCAAGTGAGGTTTAGCCATGGCCGTTGTGTGGCAAGGCCTTCTGTGCTTGCGAATGTAATCAGAGAATCAGATGAGTCACTGGTCATGAGAGCAATTGAAAGGTACGAATCTCCGTTTGCGAGTGCTGCTTGTACAAGTTCAGTAACATCCCAATCCATCCAGTCAGCACTTGCAGAGGTACTCAAATCACTAAGTTGGCCTACGTCGTTTCCAATAGAACGGCCTCCGTCTAAAGTCCATGAATTCGTGCCATCATACGTAGAATTGTTGAGATCGGTAGTCCATGATTGCAATACTGGTCGAACTGCAATTTCAGTATTCGTATCCGAACCGACGAGGGCCCACAAGTTCAATTCTGCGTTTGTAACACGAGCATTGGAAGGCGATGGTACTTGATCGAGTGGTATCTTTAGAAGCGCAGTCGATTGATAACCGCTGCCGAGTTCTCCTACCTTCATTGAAGTGGATGTCGAGTGGTTTTGTTGCCCTTCTATGCCGCCTTCAGCCAACCATGTGTCAATGAAATGTGGAAGGCCTAAATCTGGCATTGCTTCCTCATGTCGAATCTCAACTGCTGCACTGGTCGATGAAAGGTTCCATGTTGTAATCGACGGGATGTTGAAATGGAAGGTTTGTGACCAATTTCCAAGTTGATTTGTTGTAGAAATTGTTCGTACACGCCAGTACCATGTTTCGCCAACTGTCAAATCGTTTTGAGGAGTAAATGTCTTAGCACTCATATCGAAACCAGAATTCGACCATGAGGTCTCTATGCTCATTTCGTTGCTGTCAAAGGTTTCTGTTGTATCGGTCTGGACCGCATATCCGCCAACGCTAATTCCGCTGGAATGTGTCCAAGAGAGCATTGGTTGAAGCACTGGTTCAGGGTTGATTCCGGGTTGAATACTCCAAGAACCATTCAATGGAGTTACTGGAACTGGTTCAATTGGTATTGCGTTCGAACCAGGAACATAGACGAAACTAAGTTCTGGACGTTTTGCATCAACTGCACTTCCAGTGTGGAAAAGAGCATCTCGAATTTGACCAGAACCAGCTCCAAGAATACCGAGAATAAAGTCTGCAGAGTGGTTGTTTCTCATGGCATTTTGCATTGCAAGTGTAACGTTCCAATTAACAGATGAACTGGAGGTGTACCCGCTGCCAATTGTTACTGAATCGAGCAATGAGGTCCGCTCAGAGCCCTTTGCCCCAACCATGCCCCATGCGTTTGTTCCGTCATATGTTGCCCATGTAGCGTCGTCTTCAGTCCAATTGTGTTGGTTGCTTTCCCAAGCACCGACAACAGGGGAGCCAGATGGGGAGTCGCTGAGATGGACTTCTAGACTCGCAGATTCTACAGCGTAGCCGGTTGGTAGGAAAGTGCTTGAAAGATCACATCCGAACAAAATTGTTGTTTCGGAAGGAATCGTATTGTACGAAACTTGGAGTTCAGATTCCTGCCCATAGTTTGATGTTGGCATACCAGAATCAATGTATGTATCAGAACAAGCAGGGTGGAGCCCATCGGAACTTGCATTGCCTTGTTTGAGTCTGAACTCATACCGATCGCCACCAAGCCATGTCGAATTCATGTTACTGATCAGGAATGTCGAATACGACCAATCACCATGTCTTCCGTCAGAATCAATGTGAAGCATTCTCCAATTGTACATGTGCCCTTCTTCAAGGCTGTCAGATCCTGTAAAAGAGAAGTCTCCATCACTTGGCAAGAAATCCGAATCGACACGAGTGTCTACGTATACCACTCGATCATGGAATTGACCGTCTGTTGACAATTCAAAAATCATATCATATGAACTGGATGTAGTAGCCGACCACGTTAATGAAGGAGTCGTATTTCCTGTAAAGTTGTGACCTGTTTGATTCCACAGGGTTTCTCCATCGTATGGAGAAGTTAGAGAAGGTGCAACGGTGACTGGTGTACCCCATTCATATTTGATGTACAGATATGGTTTTTCTGATTCAGTTGTTGCATCGGAAGAATGGAAAGTTACGGAATCAATTCCTGCATTTGCAGAGTAATCTCCATTTTCTGAGCGTGTTGTTATTGCAAAGTCGATTACACCCGTGTTTCCATCGTCCAGGTGTTGTTGTAGTTCAGAAGTTAAATCAAACGAAAAATCATCACTGATCTGAGAA
>JABIYX010000060.1 GCA_018666575.1 Methanobacteriota archaeon
CCCAGATGCTGACCTGTACGTCACCATGCATACAGGTGTTTGGATTATGCTCTATCCTTGGGGTAAGTGGCCCGATCAGCCTTCTGATTGGGAACTGTACCACCAAATCAGAGAGGATGTCCAAGAGAACATCTCAAGCATCCCGATTCAAAATGCAAACCAAGGATTGTATCCGAATTGTGGAACAAGCAGAGATTATGGCTACGGAGTTATGGGGTATCCAACATTCACGTTTGAAACTGATGATGAACAATTTGTTCCAGGATCGTTTGAGAATCTGAATGACCGGTTAGGAGAAGAGATGGACGTCATGAGATATCTCATCGATAATGTGTGGTACTGGAGAGCTCGTTTAGATGTTCGAGCAATCGATATTGCAGGAGATATCCTTACCCTTGATGTAGGCAACGAAGGACAAGCATCGACGACAAATGCCACCTTGCAGTATCTTGACTCAAATGGCGAGGTCGCTTGGAACTCATCGGCTTTCTCAGTTAACGCAAGTAATGCGTCTTTGGTGGAAATCGATTCAAGCAATCTTTCCTTAGAAGACGGTGGTTCGTGGCAGTTGTACTACCAAGTTCGAGTCATTGATGCTTCACGCTGGGTTTCTGAACCTACTGATATTGAAGCCTTCATATCAACAACAGACGAATCCTCCAGTCTACTCATAGGCTATGGTCTATTCAATCCAATCGCCATTATAGGCGCCTTGGCTGTTGTTTCTCTGTTCAAGAAAGACGAACAGGATGAACAGTAATCATCTTTCTTGGCTGAAAGTTGGTCGCAAGGTTTCAAGTGCTGAAAGTACTTGGCAGTAATCGGTGAAACCATGAAAATTAATGTCAGTTCAAGCCACAACATCGACGGAACGCTCATCCTACCCCTTTTCGAAGGAACAGAAATAGTCCCAGAATCACATGCGACTGGACTTCATGTTGCTCTTAAGAGTCAAATCAATCGCGTACTTGCTGATGGTGATTTCAAAGCAAAGAACAAATCTACAATGACCCTAATTGGAGGAGAAGGCGGTAAGGCAATGCTTGTTGGCCTAGGAAAGGAAGAAGACGCTGACGTCCATGCTTACAGAAAGGCTGGAGCATCAGTTGTTGCTGCTCGTAAGAAGGCGCATGGAACTGACCTCACCGTTCGATTCTCTGGATCTTCAATCGATTGTATGGCAGCCTTCGGAGAAGGTATGATGCTACGGGATTACTCCTATGACAACTACAAGATGAAGGATGATGAAGGAGAAGAAGCAGAGCGTTTGGTTCGCATTACCTGTGACGAGGGACAAGAAGAAGAACTTGAATCCTTGATGAACATTCACGAAGGTGTCGTCTCTGGCGTTCACCTTTCAAGAGACCTTGGGAACTGCCCGCCAAACGACATGTATCCTGAAGCATTTGCTGACATGGCATGGGAATGGGCAAAGGATTACGATAACGTCAAAGTGACTATCATCAACTATGACCAAGCTGTCAAGGCTGGAATGGGTGGACTCGTTGCTGTTGGAATGGGATCCTCTCGCAAACCATGCATGGTCATCTACGAAATGAATCATGAACTTGACGGACGTTGTCCGCTTCTTGTTGGTAAGGGAATCACATTCGATACCGGTGGTATTTCTCTCAAGCCTGGTGCAAACATGGACGAGATGAAATACGACATGGGTGGATCTGCAACAGTCTTTGGAACAATGCAAGCACTTGCTGCAACTGGACACAAAGGAAAGGTCGTTGCCATCACATGCATGGCAGAGAACATGCCTGCTGCAAACGCACAACGTCCAGGTGACGTTATCACAACACTCTCTGGTAAGACCATTGAAGTGCTTAACACCGATGCAGAAGGACGTTTGGTTCTCTCTGATGGATTGTGGAAGGCAGGAGAATTTGATCCTGAATTCATTATTGACTTTGCAACCCTCACTGGTGCATGTGTCGTTGCTCTCGGTCATGAAGCAACTGGACTCTGGTCCAATGACGATGACTTCAGAACAAAGATTCACGAGGCTGGTAACGCTGTCGATGAATTGGCTTGGCCAATGCCTCTGCTTCCAGCCTTCGAGAAGGAAATGACCAATTCAAAGATTGCAGATACACGCAACCTTGGCGCTGGTCGATATGGCGGAGCAAACACTGCTGCCGCCTTCCTCAAGCAATTCGTTCCAAATCGTAACTACGACAAGGATGGAGAACAAATCACTTGGGCTCACATGGATATCGCAGGAACTTACTGGGGTGCTAAGACCAATACAATGGTTGGAAACGGCGCAACTGGAATTCACGTTCGTACAATGTACCATTTGATTACGAACTACAAAAACTGAGTATTGTGATCTTATGAAACTGAATACTCCACTGATTGGAGTAGTCATTCTCATGACACTTACATCTGGGTGTCTAGGTTCAGTTCAGGACCAAGGAAAAGAGGCTGGCCTTATCGTAACAACCGATTTCAATTTCGATCGAATTCAAACCGTCTACGAACAAGGAGAACTTACTGAGCAGGAACCTGGAGTCATTCAATTCGATTTCTCGAGTTCGGTATTTATTGACGAAATTCTTTCCTTCGGAGTCTCTCCAGGCGATGGGCGAGAAGACATCATCATCGATGCGAATCAGGTTCAAGAGATTGAGGTCACATATGACAAACATGGCTACTACACAGTCGAGGCTTTCGCTATCGATGTGAATGGTGAAAGAGAATCTACTGAAATTATCATAACAATTGAGCAAGAAATAGTGTGGACAGAAACGAATACAGGGAGTCCCGAAATACTCTATTTCGATGCAGATCCTGGAAACGAACTCCCATCTCCGTCGTATTTCATACTGAATTCAACCGTTGAAAACCCAAGTTCAATCATTGGTATCGATGGCCGTTCTGTGAGTGTTTCATGGTCGGTTGTCAATCCAGATGGTCCATGTCTAAGTGAATCGAGGGATATTGAAGATGGAGAAACCACAACATGGAACACACTGCACTTCAGTCCAGTTGGAATGCATGAGCTTGAATTGGCCATCGATGATGGCCAAGATGCAATTAATGTCGAGCACAAGGTGTCAATTCGATACGAACTTATTGAATAATTCACTCACCAATGAAATCCACCTTTCCCGTCTCGACGTGATACATTGCTCCTTGGACGACTGCATTCGATTTCAGCATTGGATTGTTACGAAGGGTTTCCACATCAAGAGTCAATTTTGCCATTTGGTTTTCGATGACTGATGGAGTAAATTCTGAAGCATCAACACCTGTATTGGCTTGGACAGTGTCTCTTACGCTTTCGAGTGTAGCCGCCGCCATACCACATTGAGTGTGTTGCATGATAAGGATTCGATCACAATCAAGAACATTGTTTGCCACAACAATATCACTCTCTACGGCAGAATTGAGTTGTCCACCGCCATTTCGAATGACTTTCATATCTCCAATGGACATGCTTAGTACTTGGTGAGGGATGATTCTACAATCCATACAGGTGAGCAAAAGCATCTTTTTTGCAGGTAATCCAGGTACATTCTGGCCAGTAAATGCTGAAACAAATTCAGCATTTGAGTCAGCAATATCCGAAAAATCACCAGTCATAATCTTCCCCTTGAAGCCCCTATATCTCACCAGCACTTGATGTTTTTTTTAGGTTGTAACACTTTTGTCACCACTAGTAGAACTTATATCCTGTTCAATAATGGAAATCACATGCGTAGCAAGGCATTGTTCATCGTATTGTTGATGATTTTTGGGGGAGCAATGTCAATTCCTTTCATGAACGGTGGCACCCTACATCTGAACTCTGAAATTCCAGGAGCACAATCTTCCTCTGGATTGGATATGATCAACACCACCATATCCCCTTCCGAAGGATCTAACCTTGGTGGTTCCGAAATTACGATCAATGGCACTGGGTTCTTGGACATGGCATGGAAGAATCTTACTTCCGATGGCAATGCCTACACATGGACAACGACGACAGCGAACTATGTCACATCCAGCGGTTGGGATCCTGCTATTGGCGTCGACTCAAATGGAACCGTTCACATCGTCTCCTCTAATTTGGACAGTGATGATTTTTGGCACAGCAGCTATGATGGTGCAACATGGACACATGTGAAAATTAGGGACTGTGATGTTTGCAGTAATGCAGACCTCGTTATCGACAGCAATGATAACATTCACATCGCTTACTATCACCGTATATCGGGCACAGGCTACCTGCTCTATTCCATGTATAATGGAACTTCATGGACAAATGATTGGAGCAGGTCCAACGTAGAAAACGACCAAATTTCCATAGCACTTGATGCGAATGACCAGCCTCATATCTCCCACTCAAGAGACGGGTACCTCTGCAATGCAGCGGAGTTATCCTATTATGACGGCTCTTCATGGTCTACCGTTACTTTGGATTCAACCTCCACCTACGTTGGTTGTGACTCTTCCATTGCGATTGACTCCAACGGCTTTGTCCATGTTGCATACAGGCATCATGGCAACATGGACATGATGATTGCTTCGAACATCAGTGGTTTATGGCAACGTTACACCGTTGATAATGGCGCTGGCGTAGGCTATCATAGCGCTATAGCTGTTAACTCGAACGATGACCTTCATCTTGTTTACAGTTCAAATGCCGCTGGAAATACTGTATATTATGCAGAAGGAGCATCCGGTTCTGCTTGGACTGTTTCACCCGAGGGTAACTCAAGAAATACATTTAGCATGTACATTGACCAATATGATATCGTTCACATTTCGGAATACAAAGGTGGCTCAGACCTTGGTTACAGTATGACAGTCCCTGGAGGATCTAGACAATCCATGACCATCGACAGCGTCGGTGATGTCGGCTATGAAAATGATGTCGTTGTTGATGATAACAACATGGTCCACGTCGCTTATTATGATAGTTCAAACAAGCATCTGAAGTATGCTAATCGTTCAACTGGAATGTACATGTCACATGAAGTCACCGTTCAATTTGGTCAATATGGCAACGTAACTGGAACTGTCGTGGATAACTCAACGATTCAAGTTACAGCACCAGCTGCTCTTGATGCGGCTGAATCGGTGATAATGACGCTCTGGGGCGCAGAAGGAATCGGATATGACCTTTCTTCAACATTCAGATTTTACAACGATGACGATGTTGATAGCGATGGGGTGCTCAATGTTGACGATGATTGTCCCAATGAGTACGGATTATCCTCGGTCGACCTCGATGGATGTCCTGATCGTGATGCTGATGGCGTGAGCGATGTTGCTGACGTATTCCCTGATGAACCAACACAATCCTCGGACACCGATGGTGATGGTTGCGGCGACGCTGCTGGTGGCTTCAATGGCGATCAGTTCCCTTCAGATGTTACACAATGCGCTGATACCGATAACGACGGATATGGAGACAACCAGACCGGAACAACACCTGACAGTTGTCCGTTCGTTGCTGGTAATTCAACAGTCAATGGATACGGTTGCCCAGATAACGATGGCGATGGATGGCCAAACAGCCTCGACGCATTCCCTGATGATGCAAATGAAACAACCGACAGTGATGGAGATGGGGTTGGGGATAACAGCGATGCATACCCATACAATCCTGATGAAACACTCGATTCGGATGGTGATGGCGTTGGTGATAATGCCGATGAATTCCCATTCAATTCTCTTGAGATGTTTGACTCGGATGGAGACGGCGTTGGCGACAACTCCGATATGTTCCCGAACGATGCAAATGAAACAGTCGATACCGACGGAGATGGTGTAGGTGATAACGCTGATTTATTCCCGAATGATATCTCTGAATGGATCGATTCCGATGGAGATGGCGTTGGTGATAACAGCGACCCATTCCCGTTCCTCTCGAATACAACCGATGGAGATGGAGATGGCTATTTCGATAGTCAAGACCGATTCCCAGAGGATTCAACGCAATGGAATGATTCGGATAATGATGGGTTTGGAGATAATCTTCTCGGCATTAATCCTGATTTGTTCCCAAACAATCCAACACAATGGACGGATTACGATGCAGATGGTTATGGCGATAACTGGGGTACTGACGCGTGGAATGCTACACGTCTCTTCGTATGGCCAGGCCAATTCGTAGAAAATGCACTCATGGGGGACCACTGTCCGACCGAATATGGAAATTCGAATGCAGATGGATTCACGGGTTGCCCTGATAGCGATATGGACGGAATAGCAGACATTTACGACGAAGTCGAAGATAACACTCCAGTTGGGGAATCAGATTCTGATAACGATGGCATTACTGATGCCAATGACCTGTGTCCAAATACACCCTCAGAGGCTGTTGTTGATTCGCAAGGATGTACCATTGAAGTCGTCGCCGAAGAAAGTACAGAAGAAGATTCATTCTTCGGTTCAATTCTTGACGGAGGAGACACACTGACCCAAACTGTTGGTATCGGTGCCATTCTTCTTGCTCTCTTTGCAATGCTCCAGACAAATGCAGTTATGGCGGTCTTACCTGATGCGTTCAGATGGATGCAGGTCATGCGTACATCAAAGAAGCTCTCGAAAGAAGAAATGAACGAATTGACATACCTTCAATCCCTTGTTCAGGCATATCATGCAGATATGGAAACGCTTGTTGAGGAACTACAGCAACTCAATGCTGACTTGACTGCTCGATATACCAACAACGAAATTCGCAAAGATACTCGTGAAAAGTTGATCACACTCATCGATGATTTACTTTCGACAAGTCCGGAACAAATGAAGCGCATAGCCTACAATGATGCTTACTTTGGATTGATTGGCACAATCGATACTGAAGAACGCACGAAGCTCCTCCAAGAAGAAATCGCGATGAGAGATTTTGATACTCCAAACGAATCTCCTGCTGATGAACTTCCCTCTGCAACGTTGAAGGGCGTTGTTAACGCGGAAGATGGACACGAATACCTTGAGATGCCTGCTCAAAGCGGTACATGGTTCATCAGAAACTCAAATACTGGTGAATGGAATCGCTGGGGATGATTAGATTGGGCATGTTGAGTGTCCAAACAATTTGTAAAACGGACAAAATCCGATTGCTGATGTTAGTAGGCTCCAGCACCCCAATGCGAGCAGTAGAACGTCCCAATTGAACTCGGATGCATATTCCACACCCACCATTACAAACCCTCCAAAAACACGGACGAGCCTATCGTTTCCACTTAGATTCATTGTTATTCACTGGCCTAGAATTCTCGCTGTGCGGATATAAAGGCCTGTTTTATCTGTTTATTCGATTTCAATTTACGGAATCTGACGCTATGTTCCATTTCGTTAGGTTCATATATGGCCCCACTATCGGGATTATGTAACCTAAGGTTCAGTAGTGGTGAAGAGATGACTGGAGACGATTGGGAAGAAAAAATGCTTGATCAACTCGAAAAGCTCCTATCCAACATGGGTATGAACATGAGCCGTGAGCAACTCAGAGGATTATTGAAACAATTTCGTTCCCAATTTGAAGCCATGGGGATCGACGAAGAACGCATTGCTAAGGGTGATGTTAACTTCAACTTCGATTTGAGTAGCCTCAAGGATATGTTCCAACCAGGGATGGACTTTGGTGAACTATTCAAGAACATGGGCGTAGATGTCAGCGTCGATACTGCTCCTGTAGAAATCCATACACCTGAAAGTGATGAAGAAGAGAGCCTCACACTTCCAGCCGATGATATTTATCTCGAAGGTTGGAACATGAGCGTAACTGTTGATTTCGCCAAGAAAGGCGAAATTGAACAGGATCAAGTCGAGTTAAACCTCATCGATGGCGGCACACTTGTTGAAGTGCACCGATCCACTCAGTTGGCTCCCCTTGCTCGAATTGAACTCCCGCATGCGTGCGAAGATGTTGTGGATTTCACATTAAACAATGGCATCCTCGACATTACGCTACGATTGATTCCTCCGGAGGAGTCTTTCGCTGCACTTCCGCCAGGCCAAGATGGCGACGATTCTATTCCCCAACAATCCGACATTACCATCGATGTTGCAAAAGACGATGATGATGATGACGATGATGGAGGAATCCCCATTCTGTGAAAGGAGTTGAAGAAATGAGCAAAGTAATTGGAATTGATTTAGGAACAACAAACAGCTGTGTAGCAACCATCGAAAACGGTGAACCAATCGTTATTGCAAACGCTGAAGGCGCAAGAACAACCCCCTCAGTAGTTGCATTCAGTAAAGACGGTGAACGACTTATTGGTATCACTGCAAAGCGACAGGCGGTAACCAACCCTGACCGAACCATGATTTCTGTCAAGAGACATATGGGGACAGACTGGAATACAAATATCGACGATACGGACTACACGCCCCAAGAGATCTCAGCGTTTATTCTTCAGAAGTTGAAAGCCGACGCTGAAGCATATCTTGGTGTTGAAGTCAAGCAAGCGGTCATCACATGCCCTGCATACTTCACCGATGCTCAACGAAAAGCAACAAAGGATGCTGGTCGTATTGCTGGAATGGATGTTCTGCGAATCATCAACGAACCGACAGCCGCTGCTCTTGCTTATGGAGCAGACAAAGGCGATGACCAAACCATTCTCGTCTACGACCTAGGTGGAGGTACCTTCGACGTTTCAGTTCTTGAGATTTACAACGTCGACGGCCAACCACAGATTGAGGTTAAGGCTACAGCAGGAAACAACAAACTCGGTGGCGACGATTTCGATGACAGAGTCATCGAGTGGCTTGTAAGCGAGTTCAAGCGAGAAACTGGAATTGACCTTTCGAAGGACAATCAAGCAATGAGTCGTCTCAAGGAAGCTGCTGAGAAAGCAAAGATCGAATTGTCTGGAACACAGTCTTCTCAGATTAACCTTCCATTCATTACAATGAAAGATGGAAACCCAGAACATCTTGATTTGACACTCTCTCGTGCACGATTTGAAGATTTAATTGCAAAGCACATCGAAGACACAATGGCTCCAACCCGCCAAGCAATGAAAGATGCTGGAATGAAGAAGGGAGACGTCGACAAAGTCATCCTTGTCGGTGGTTCAACCCGTGTTCCTGCAGTACAAACTGCAATCGAAAAGGAAACTGGAAAGGCACCGTACAAGGGAATTAACCCTGATGAAGCCGTAGCCATGGGTGCTGCACTTCAAGCAGGAATCATCTCTGGTGATGATGGCGTATCCGACATCCTACTTCTCGACGTTACACCCCTCACACTCGGTATCGAAACTCTTGGTGGTGTCACAACAACAATGATCGAGCGAAACACAACAATCCCTGCTCGAAGAAGTGAAATCTTCTCAACTGCAAGCGATAATCAGCCTGCTGTAGAGATTCACGTTCTGCAGGGAGAGCGAGAATTTGCAAAGGACAACACAACTCTTGGCCAATTCCATCTTTCTGACATACCCCCTGCACCTCGAGGAGTCCCTCAAGTTGAGGTCACCTTCGATATTGACGCAAATGGTATCGTCAACGTTAGTGCAAAAGACATGGGTACTGGAAAGGAACATTCCATCAAGATTGAATCCCAAACCTCTCTAAGCGAAGAAGATATTCAGAGCAAGATTGCAGAAGCTGAGAACTTTGCAGAAGAAGACAAGCGAAGAAAGGCGAAGGTCGAATTGCGAAACATGGCAGATCAAATCGTCTACCAAACCCGTCGAACGCTCGATGAAAACGAAGACAAACTCGATGCTGCTGATCTTGAACCTGTCCGAGAAAAACTCACAGAACTTGAAGCACTTGTCCAAGATGGAGAAGGAAAGCCAATCGATTACGATACTATGGACGAAGCTACCATTCAAGCAAAGGTCAAGGAAGTTGAAGAATCAATGCACGCAATCTCATCCAAACTGTATGAGGCTGCTGCCGCTGAAATGGCTGAATCTGAAAACAATGAAGAAGACGGAAACATCAACGTTGAAAGTGACGAAGTTGTTGATGCTGACTTCGAAGTTGTTGATGAAGAAGACTGAGCATCGGACTTATGTGCACGGCTAAGGTGGACTGGCTATGAGCGAAGGCCCAATCCTTGAGGAGACGGACCGAACCACGGGACGAGATGCTCTTCGCAAGAACATCCAGGCTGCGATTGCTTTGGCTGGAGCGGTTCGCTCAACACTTGGTCCAAAAGGTCTTGACAAACTCTTGGTTGATGACGAAGGCCGCAGTATGGTGACCAATGATGGAATCACTGTACTCGAGTCAGCGAAAGTCGAGCACCCAATCGCACATATGTTGATTTCAGCCAGTGCAACGCAAGATCAAACTGTTCGAGATGGGACAACAACAACTGTTCTTCTCGCTGCTGAATGGTTGCAAAACGCATGGCATTTGGTCGTACAAGGTGTACACCCTGCCACGATTGCTCGAGGATATCGAATCGCAGAGCAGTTCTGTCGTGATGCAATGCCAGAACTCAGCGTTGAAGCATCAAAGGAACAAATCCTTGCAGCAACAAAGACCTCTTTGGCTGGAAAGTTGCACACTCAGATGCAATCTGTTATCGCACAATGTGCTGTTACTGCAGCTGAAACCATTGCAATGGGCTCCAAAGGAAAAATCGTTGCTGACCCAACCAGAGTCAAGGTCATTACTCGAAGCGGCCCTGCCCTTGATGAATCCAATCTTATCACTGGTCTTGCTCTTTCGAAGAAGCGTGCCCATCGAGATATGCCATCAACTCTAGGACCAGGATCAATTCTCTTGGTCGATGGTGGGCTTGAATTGCGCTCGATGAGTACGGATGTAAAACTCAATGTCACATCAACAGAGGTTCTCCAATCGTTTAGGGACGCTGAACATGAGCGACTTCTCAAACAAGTTGAGAAATTATCTGAACTCGGAATCAATGTTCTTGCTTGTAAAGAAGGAATCGATGATGCAATGCACTCCCATCTCGCAAAAGCAGGTATCCAAGCATTCAGACGAGTTGCAAAAAGCGACTTGGAATTACTCGCAAGGGGATGTGGGGCATTGCTAGTGCCAACAATCCACCAAGCACGAGAAAACGACGTTGGAGTCTTCATCAAAAGTCACTGTGAACGATGGGGCGATTCAGAACACTGGATACTGGAAGCAGACGAAGGTGGAGCAACATTTGTCGCCACTGGAAGCACTGAAACTGTCGTCGCAGAAGTCGAGCGTTGCTTTGCTGATGCACTAGGCGTTGCTTGTCGATTGATGGAATCTCCCGAACTCGTCCCAGGTGGCGGTGCAACATACATCGCACTCGCACGTCGACTCCGCCGTTTCGCTGAAACTGTTCCAGGCAGAGAACAACTCGCTATCGAAGCATTTGCAGATGGTTTGGAAACTGTTCCAAGAGTTCTTGCAGAAAATGCAGGAATGGATCCAATCGATACGCTGTTGCAAATCGTTTCGATTCAATCAACACAAAACGATGATTCAATCGGACTTAACGTACTTACACGAATTCCTGAGAATATGATCGAATGTGAAGTCGTTGAACCTGCTCGAGTCTTAGAACAGGCAATCTCTGGAGCAAGTGAAGCATCAGTTGCCGTATTACGAATCGATGATGTCCTTTGGGCACGGCAAGATATCAGCGTCCCTTCAGACGTGCAAGCGTCTCTCGATGGCACAGCTCCTGACCGTAGATAAACTCGATTTGGTGTGTTGCATTTCGTAACCACCCTATAAATATAGTAAATTCAGCGGTTAGACATGGTCAAAGTTGGGATTGACGATGTGGCGATTCATTTTCCACGTCTTTACATGGACATGCGAGACTTCGCAGAAATGCGAGGTGCGGACTATGGAAAGTTGAACAAAGGACTTGGATTAGAAGCAATGGCCATTCCAGATGTTCATGAAGATACAGCTACAATGGGTGCCATGGCAGTCATGCGTTTAATTGATCGAAATGGCCTTGACCCACGAACAATA
>JABIYX010000193.1 GCA_018666575.1 Methanobacteriota archaeon
CGGGCTCCATTCATCATGATACATTATAGAAAGAGTCCCTGAGATGATGAGTGTTGCTAGTGTCAAAAACATGCCATTTCTGTAGCCGAGTATCGTAAACACGCCTCCAATGATGTAACAGAATCCGATTCCCCATGCGAGGATTGATTCAAAGAGAAAGACCTGTTCATCAAAGGCTGAAAAAAACATGGCCATTCCGATTCGAAATACTCCGTATATTATGATCAACGTTCCTATTGTTTGCGCAAGGGCTTCACCACCACTGGTTCTTTGGATGTGAATGATTTTCTGAGGCGCCTGCGTGTATTGCTGTTGATGTTGAGCATGCTGTTGATAATGAGGTTCAGAACCTTCATCGTCTTCCATGAGTCGAATAATCACTTCATTTTTATTCCCGCTGACTCTCAAACCGCGTTCACGGCACATGGTTTTCAACTGAATAACTGTGAGGCGTTCGTAATTCATGATTCTAAATCATATCAATTATACTTGAATATATACCCTGCAATGAATACATGAGCAGTCTTAATTCATCTAAATTTTACAAAGTAAGCAATATTTATCGCAGTAGCAAAACAAACCCAGGTGATGTAAGGCCATACGAGTTTTGAAGCGTGTGGTAATGGTTTGAATGTCAAGTATGCATAGATGATCGAGAATACAATCATGAAAGTAATCATAATAAGCGAAAGGAGGTAATCAGCTGAATTGAATACGCTTGGCCAAAGTAAATTCAATGCAAGTTGGACAAAGAAAACGAACACAATCACGTAAAATTTTTCTAACTTATCGCGATTCATTACTGTGACATAGATGCTGATGGCAAGCATTGTGTACAGCACTGCCCATATTGGTGCAACAATCCAGCCTGGAGGTTGGAAGAAGGGTTCGTATTCAGAGTCAAATGTCAACAAGACCCCTTCCAGCGTAGTATCGCATTGAGCACTCAACATGCATCGAAGGCTTCGATGAGGTATTGAGTCAGAGGACTTGTCCATGCGAGTTCACTAATTCCATCATTACCTTGCAATGCATATGCTCGAACAACATCTCGAACTCTTACGTTCCCATCTGCTGAGCGTGCTAAGATCGTTGCACCTTTGATTGCTTTACCAGTGCCATGAGGGTCATATACGGTATCCAAAGCATCAGAAAGGAACCAATCTGCTTTACCGCCAGGTTCGCCTTCATAGGTCTTCTTCGGACGCTTGGATCCAAACATCCCACCTGATTTCGGTTTATTCTTCTTAGGTGCTTTCTTTGCGGGAGCTGCTTTTTGGGTTGAACTAGCCTTCTTATTTTCAGAACTTTTTGACTTTGTAGGTGCCGCTTCTTCTTTCCCAAGTTCAGCTCGTACTTCCGCTTCAATCTTCTCTCGAAGACTTTCAGTATTGGTTTCAGCAGCTGACTTAGCGGCTCTAGCAACAGCATCGTCTCTTTCATCTTTGAGTGCTTGAATCACATTCACGTAGTGGCTCGCAACTTCAATGAGAGCAGTTTCCATAGCGGCTTCCATTTGCATCGAGACCACATCCGAGGAAGATTCTCTCCACTTACGCCACTGAAACATTGTATTTGCATGGATGTCAGAGCCACATTTTGGACAGAAACTTCGCTTAGGTGGTTTGAGGACAGGTATTGCTCGCATTGCTTCAGGATCAATACCTTCGTGCTCTCCGCTTGCAACATCATGAATGTGTGTAGATGCATCCATTCCATGCGTCATTGCGCCACGGAATAAGCCCTCTGACATATCGAGAGTACCTGCTTGAATCATATCCCAGCCACTTGTGCCCCTTACAACTGCTCGAACAGCAGCGTTAGCAGCAGGGGATTGGCCCCAGTCGTGATCTTTCTTAGTTGAGAGTTCATTTTCACTTCCCTCAAAGGCCTGGCCAATGTCAATACTTCCTCCGTCGTCAGCGGCAGCAGCAATACCCATTGTAATCGGATTTGCCCCTTCCTCTACACGAGCAATCATGTCAAACTTTTCAGCCATTGAGAGGTCTTGACGATGTCGAATGACTTCCTTGAGTTGGTTCAAATCGTGCCCTGTGGAAGTGATTGGCCCTTGTACAAGAAGGTCATGGCCACAGGATAAACAAAACTTTGCAGCAGCCTCTACACCGACCTCGCATGTCGGACAATAGACGCCTGCCATGTTCAACAGGAGAGTACGACCTCTTTTCAATTCTTAGGGTCGAACGTTTCGAAATAAGTGGTTCTTTGAGAGTTTTATCAAAGGCATTGGTTGAGTAATGAAACAATCGTTTCTCGATCTAATTCTGAAAGAATCGCTGGTAAACGTGGTCCTTTTTCAGTTCCCATAATGCACAGGTAAAGTGTACGATAGGCGACTCTTGGGGACAGTTCGATTGATTTAGCTGAATTCGAGATTGCTGATTGAATCCCAGAACTCATCCACTCACATGAACTAAACAGTTCAATGATTGTTGGTAATATGAGTCGCTCTTCATCACCTAGGAGGGATAAAGCTTCCTGGTTCGGGGTGTCCAAGATTGTAATCCGTAACTCTTCAGGGAAGTGCCTAGATGCAATCCATGTACGCATTCTTTGCAATCGATCGATCATCGATGGAGATGCTTGACCTTGAATTCCGATTGATTCCCATACCTCATTATCATCCGATTTTGTTTGAGCAAGAAGGGCCAGATGCCTAAATGTGACTTGAGAGGCTTCATTAGAGGCTGAAACACTTGAAAGTTCAACAGCAATTTGAGCATCTTCAATAGCGACTCTCTTCCGTCTGCTTAAATCCTCATCAGCAAGTTCTATAGAGAAATCTCTGGAAGCAGTACGTTCAAATTCATCCGCTAACGTTACCAATCCCATCCCAGTATCAAATTCGATTGCCTTGTTTGGTTTTGTTGAGGCGATCAAGTATCGCAATATTTCTGGTGGCACGAGAGAAAGTGCCTCCAATGGACCAATTGTGTTGCCCGATGAGGAGGACATTGCTCCTTGTCCCCGTAGACTAATCCACTCGTAGGTGAGGTCAACAGGCGCTTCCCTACCAAATAATTCAACGATTTCCTTGCCGGTATCGTACGAGCCCCCTGCTGCTCCGTGATCCTTCCCGAATGGTTCCATTGTGACTCCAATCCACGCCCATTTTGCAGGCCAATCGATACGCCATGGTAGTTTTCCTTCTCCTTTTGTGACATCACTTCTACCGGATTGTCCGTTTGAATCAATCCATTCGACATAGGGGTCATTCCAACCCGTGATTGTGATTCCATCAATCGATCCTGTTGAATCAATTGGATTCCATGGGAACCACTGGTCTGAGAGTTCTCTGCCAGAAACACGTTCGATAATTTCACGAATTTCAGTTGCCTTATTGCAAGCAATGCGGGCAAGTTCTGAAAATTTTCCTGATGCATAGGACTCAAAATTGTCTATGAATCTTGGACGTACATCGATTTGATCCAATGCCTGCTTAAAGGGTTCAAGGAAATGATCAGCATATGAGATTCCATTTGAGAATCGTTCATGATCAGGCTTTCCTTCAGGAGTCGGTGGTGGAATCTGTTTCAATTGATGGCCAATGTAGGCCTCATAATCATCATCGAGGAATGAATAGACCTTTCGCAGAGGGTCTGCACTATCGATAATAAAGACAAATTCAACATCGAGTCCAGCTTTCTTTGCCGCCTTGGTGAGCATATCTCCAGTAAGGATCTCCCTCAAATGACCTATGTGGAATTCTCCACTCGGTGTTATGCCTGTCGAGATGATATGTTTTTTTCCACGTTCAGCAAGTCGCTTGGCTGCGACGTCGGACCAATGCATTATTTTCAACTCCAATCAGACAGGGACAGCGCGGATTAAACCTCGCAGAGGGACATTATCGATTTCGTTTCGAACTGTTTTATTGACGAGTACAAGTGCAAGGACGACCTCTCCACCAGCGGCTCTGATCGCCGCAATAGTTTGGCTCATTGTAACACCACTTGACAGCACGTCATCGATAATGACGACTTTCTTACCGCCTCCGACTTGACCGTATTTGCTTGATAATGCCCCTGCGCCAGGCTCTCCGTCGACATTTCGGTGTATTGCGACTTCAACATCGAGTGCCTGGGCAACTTCATGAGCAAATGCTATTCCATTGATTGAGATTCCTACTACGATTTCGGCTTCATCAAATTCTTCAATAACAACATCTGCCATAATATTGCCAATAGCAGTGATGCGAGCTGGCCGAACTCCAATTGTACGCCATCCAATTCGTACGTCAGTAGGTCGCTGTTCAGTATTTGTACCTGTTAGCAGCCATGCTATGGTATCTTGAGACAAGGAAAGTTCGTCAGCGATTTGTTGTGAATTCAACCCATCCTTTCGAAGGTTTGTAGCGATTGTTTTCAACTCTTCAATACTTGAGACCATTGTAATCGATTCATTCCAGAAGGCCACCCTCCATGAATCCTTTGCCCATATTTGACCCAAAGCCTTGAAGAGAACGGGGTGTCAGGAGGGTCCATGAGCGACTTTGACTATGAATCTCTTCTCAAGCGAGCCCGTGAGAACATCCCAGAGGATATCTCTTCTCGTGCTCGATGGAGACTTCCTGAACCTCAAATTATGATAGAAGGATCAAATACGATTCTACGTAACTTCACAGAAGTTGTTGGCATGATGGACAGAGATGACAACCATGTCTATCAATACATTCTCAACGAACTTGGTACTTCAGGATCGAGAGATGGACCTCGGGCTCGGTTCAAAGGACGTATTCCTCCAAAGCGATTGAAGAAAGCAATTGTTGGGTATGTGAATACTTACATCAAGTGCAGTCAATGCTCTGCACCCGATACAGTCTTTGTCAAACAAGACCGTACAACGCTCTTGAAGTGTCAAGCATGTGGTGCTACACGACCAGTAAAACTTTGATTACTCTGATTCAAGTTTCATTAAGTCTTCAGTACTTATCGTACCCTCTTTGAGGTGTTTAATGATGGATGCAATATCCATTTCACTTGACAATTGATACCAGGTTCCTTCAGGGTAAACAACGCATGCAATACCATTCTCACAAAAATCGAGACATCCTGATTTTTGAACACGAATCGAAGACAGTCCTTCTTCTCGGATTGCCTGTTTGATACGTGGTAGGAGATCCAAACTTCCTCGGTTTTTACAACTCGGTCGTGCTGCTTCAGGGGAGCGCTCATGGCCACAGATGAACATATGTCGTTCATATCCCGGTGCTGTCCTTCCTTTGGGATCAACTGCCATCGATTAACCTCCAATCGCATTAATCTTGGTCGCAAGCTCAACATCAAGCATTGTTATTGTATTTTCATCATGTGTTGTGAGTTCAATCACAACGTAACCCCAACCAAAATGAATGTCTGCATGATGATTCTCTTTCTCACACAAAGCACTGACTTTGTCAACAAATGATTTTGAATCAGCGAAATTTTCGAATTCAAGCTCACGCATGAGGCATCGCTCTACAATAGACCAACCCTCTGGGGTCTCCATGGATTCATCCCCAAAGATGAGCATCATCGTTGCCTGCGGTTTCTTTCTCAACCTTTTCGTGTAGAGTAGAACGGCGCTTCATATCCTCTCTTTCGAAAGCGAGGAGTTCTTTGTCATCGATGTATGCTGGTCGCATATGAGCAATGAGAACGATCTGAATGATTGTTTCTCTTGCAACAAATCGACGAGAACCGTTTTCATCCAGAATCTCGAGACTTGATTTTCCAGAGGAGATTAATCGACCACGTATCCATGGTTCGGTATCTGAGAGAAGTGCTCTGGCGTCAATTTGGATTTCAACGAGGTCATCTCTTCTCAAGCCGTTTCGTCGCTCGAGAAGATCTCCGTTATGGATTCCTTGAATACTATCTAGGTCTGGTGAGCCAAGTTCTTTCCATAGACCTGTGGCCCATTTTGGGAGTGTGATTTTCGAAGATTTTTTCGCCATGATGTGCTCTGAGAGCCGACCCTACATGAACAATGTGCAATTACTGCATCAACGGCTTTTTGATGTGATGGGTTCATGAAGGGTTGTCGCTCCGGATGACATGGGGTACCTATGAAGGTGACATGGCGTCAATTGCCAACTGTGCTGTTTGAGGACGAGGTCCTCGACAAAGCATTTTCTCGTGCTCGTAAGGCTGCTGACAGAGTCGATGACTACAATCGTGTCTTCCGTACAAGGAAACAGCTCACTCGTATGATTCAAACCGCAGCGGATATCATTGATACGTTGTTTAAGGAAACCGTCCAGACATGGCCGTCACTGGATCATTCTCCACAATTTGACCTTGCAATGATCGAAGCATGTGTCGGTACGGACGATTATCGGCACCACCTCTCTATGCTGCAATGGGGCGGTACTCAAGTTCTGCGAATTGCAACTCAAAACACTCGAAAGATTGTACGAACTGCTCAGGTCGAATTAATGCATGAAGCACGAAGAGAAGCCTATGGGCGAATTGGTTCCATTCTTGGGCGAGTCGGCCCGTCCCTGAAGTGGCTAAATGAGGCGCGTGAAACACTCAAGGCTCTTCCTCAAATCGAAACCTTGCTACCTTGTATTGTTGTTTGTGGCGCACCTAACGTTGGCAAGTCTGCATTCATCTCTGCCCTTTCATCAGGAAATATGGAAGTTAATCACTATCCTTTCACAACAAAACAAATCCACGTAGGCCATTTCACCCATCGCCGTTTGGTGCACCAGCTGGTGGATACGCCAGGATTGCTTGATAGGCCAATGAGCCGTAGGAATGCGATCGAACAACAAGCGATTGCAGCCCTTGAGAACATTGGGTCTCTCGTTCTGTTCCTCTTGGACACCAGTGAAGCATGCGGGACTCCACTCGAAGAGCAGTTGAATTTGCTCGAAGATGTCGATCGTTTACTTCCAGGTACAGACATGCTCGTCGTTACATCAAAAGCAGACCTTCTCTCTCCTCGTCCAGAAGAGTGGGACCTGGTTCGACAAGAAGAACAGGCTTGGAGAGAAGCGGGCTCTAAAGGGACACCTGATTTACCTCTACTTTACGATGAAGAAGGTCGTCCGACCATGAGCGCTACGGAAGATGTTGGACTTGATGCCCTACGTTTGGAGATTGTTCGAAGAGTCAAGGCTGCACAGCACGTCGATCCAATGAAGTTGCCAGAAGGTTGGTACAGAAAAGACGAATAAACTTACATCAATCGTGAAAGTACTGGTAGTACTGTTATGAATGCAAATATTCCAAAGAAGATGAGCATCCATTTGCGCATACGTTCTTTGTTTCTCTCATCTTTTTCATAACGCTCAATGCATTCTTCCACTTTGCATACTCGTTCTTCTGATTTGCCAGGAATGTCAATTCCACAAATGCGGCAATGCTTGTGAGATGGGGTCAATGCTTGTGCTTTGGAACGTTTTGGCATGTTCTTTACTTTCTTTTTGACTGCTTCTGAATCAACCATCTTTCTCACTCCGGGCGAACTAATGTTCCCTCAAATGGCCGTCCTTCCAATGCATCTTCAAGTCGACGGATATCTCGACCATCAAGGACGCCTATTCTCAGCAAAGCATCCTTTGCCCATTGAACGGCTATTGGATCAACTGCTGCGCTTTGTCCTGGTTTGAGGGATTCAGTTCCTGTAATTGCACTTAAATCATTTAGTGTCATCTCTTCTATAGCGGTTGCAGATTGGTCTTTGCGTGGGTCGGCTGTGTAAACATGGGACACATTTGTTGCGATTATGACATGAGCAGAACCTGCGTCACGAGCAAAGGCGACACTCACTGCATCTGTCGTGTGACCTGGTTTGGTACCTCCCATAACGACGATGTTAAATGAATCAAACATCGCTGCAGCCTCAGTGGTTGTTTGAGGAATAGATTTCGCCACATTGCAACCAATTTCTTGCAACATCTTCTGAAGGATTGTGGCATTTAATCGAGTTGCAGCTATGCCTATATCGTCGAGTCGAAATCGGTCGCTGATGACCTCATTTGCAAGAGTAATGCCTTCTCTTGCAGGCTTGCCTCCCCCGACAACGAGTCCTATTTTTCGCCCGTTTCCTTCGATATGAACCAAGGTCTGGCGCAGTTGCCCAAGCCAAGTCTTCACATCATGATCTCCGTAGAGGAGCGAACCGCCGAGTGCGACAATGATTGGTGCAACCATGTTGTTGCCTATTCATGGCGCTTCATAGGCGTTGTCCATCCAAATCCAAGGCGAGGGTTGAAAACCCTTGGTTCGACCCCAATGGTAGAGGGAAGAGGTATGTCGGAAGATGCTGAATTGGCGACAAGACGTCTCCGACTTAAATTGGCCTTGGAAGACCTGCGTGAAATGAAAGGTTATGGAACGGAACTTGTCACTGTCATCATCCCTCCAGATCGTCAAATCAGTGATGCCCGTTCTCTCCTGCAAAACGAGCACGGCCAGGCTGCCAATATCAAATCCAAAGGAACCCGAAAGAATGTTCAAGGTGCAATTGAGTCAGCAATCTCTTCGCTTTCACGATTCAAAAATCCTGGTGAAAGAGGGATTGCTCTTTTCACAGGAGCAATCATTGTTGGTAACAACAAGACACGTCAAACCACTGTGGTGATCGAAGACCCACCTCAATCACTTCTTTCATTCAGGTATCGTTGTGACTCAGTGTTCGAACTAACACAACTTGAGGACATGCTTGTTGACAAGCGCTCATACGGCCTGTTCGTGATCGATAGAGCAGAGGCAGCATATGGTATTGCATCTGGAAAGCGAATTCACGTTCAAGAACATCTTGTTTCGAACATTATGGGCAAGCACCGCCAAGGTGGTCAATCTGCTCAACGTTTCGAGCGATTGATCGAAGAAGCCGCTCACAATTTCTTCAAGCGAGCAACAGAGCACGCCTGTTCCTACTGGCTGCCGAATCTTGAGAACATCCAGGCGATCATCATCGGAGGCCCTGGTGCAACCAAGGATTTCGTCGTTCGAAACGAATATTTCCATCATGAAATAGCTAAGAAAATCGCAAAAACCACGTTCGATGTTGGTTATTCAAATGAATCCGGTGTCCGAGAGTTAGTTGGTAATGCAGGGGCTATGATGGGTGAAATCGAACTTGATGCTGAGCGTCAAATGATGAATCGCTTCCTTTCTGAACTTATCAAAACTCATCCAAAGGCAACCTATGGTGAGATGATGATACGTAAAGCACTTCAAGAAGGGGCAGTAGATACATTACTTATTTCTGAAAGTATGAGAAAGAACTCTGTTGAAATTCAATGTGGTTC
>JABIYX010000101.1 GCA_018666575.1 Methanobacteriota archaeon
GCCACACATGGATACGCTTGAGTTAACCGACCAAGATCCTCTCGAACTTCTCTACGAAAGTGTGCGAGCACAACGACGATTGCTCTCAGGATTTGGTGGAAATGACAAGGTCACTCCTGAAAAATTCAAGGAAGCTCAAGACCCGAAGCATGTTGCAATCTCACTCAATGGTGAACCAACTCTCTACACCAAACTTGGTGAATACATGGATTTGTGTCATAAGCATGGAATGACGACCATGTTGGTTACCAATGGAACGCTTCCAAAGGTCCTAGAGAATTTGGATACGCTTCCAACCCAACTCTACGTTTCAGTTGATGCTCCCAATAAGCAGGTTTTCGATGAGGTCTGTCGTCCAAAATGGGGTAATGGTGCGTGGAATCAATTTGAGAAAACCATTGATTTACTTCCAAGTCTAGACACCCGAATCGTATGCCGACATACGATGATGAAGGGCATCAATATGTCTTCTGAACACATCAAACAATTTGCAGCCCTTGACAATCGTGCTGATCCAGATTGGATTGAGGCCAAGGGATACGTCTACGTTGGTCATAGCAGAGAGAATCTCTCTATGGAGAACATGCCAAGCCACGAAGATATTCTTGCCTTTTCAAACGAACTTGCTCCACAGGTTGATCGACGAGTCCTATCAGAAAGTCGTCCAAGCCGTGTAGCCCTTATCGGTCGAGAAATTGTCCCTATCCCGCTCCCTGATCCTGAGATGTTTTTCCCTGAAGATTTGGGAATTGCACCGCCAACAAAAAAGCTCCCCTTAATTCAGAATTAGATTTCGGTTCATAAAGAGTCGAACGTTGAACTGTTTATGGAACAACAGGCGAACCCGAATATATTGCTCGTAGGTGTTGGCGGAATTGGTGGCATGACCATCGAACTTCTCGCTCCAGCACTTGAACGAATTCAGAGAACATGTACAATAACTCTCATGGATGGAGACATTGTCGAAGCAACAAATCTTGGACATCAACGGTTTACAAAGTCCGATATTGGTAAACCAAAGACAGAAGTGCTTGCTCGAAGGTTTACTGATTTTGAATACGTAACATGCCATTCTGTTCCTGAGAATCTGAGAACTGCAGAACAACTTGAAGGATATGATTTCGTTCTTATTGGTGTAGATCGCCCTCTTCCTAGGCGATTGGTTCACGCTTCAGAAATCCCATGGATTGATATGAGGTCTACCGGAGACGGTCATGTTTACTTCACAAGTGAATCACATACAGAATTAGTAACAATGATGACACCAGACCATGAACCTGCAAGTTGCCAAATCAAGGGAGCACTCGAAGCAGGAAACATTCAGTTTGGCTATGTTAACGCTGCTGCGGCTGGTGCGACATGGCTCATTGGGCGATTACGAGACCAACCTGTTCTGAAAGAGCGAATGGGCAGCATCATGTATGGAGAACTCAAATTCCCGGAGGTGATCGCTTGATTCCAGTAACAAAACTCGAGGAAATGGGATTAACATTCGAACACTGGATGGCTGCTTGTCTCCAAGCCGAAGCCAAAGCAGTTGATACTGAGGAACTTCTTCTCGTCCAAAGGCGAGCTGCTGAACACGGGCGATGGGATTTGGTCTACAACCTTTCATTGATTGCTGGGCTTGAAACATCAGTCCTCATCGATGCGAATGGAGCGATTCAGATTGACTGGGGTTCACCTGGAAGAGTCCCATTACGACCACCTGTCGGCATGATGGCTCCGTTCCGTTTGTGGGTCCACACACACCCAGGATTCCATGCATATTGGAGTTCAACCGATAGAAACAGCCTCGCAGTTGCTCAAGGCATTCTTGACCAAGCCCTTGTTCTTGGAGCACCTGGAGTAAAAGAAAGTCGGAATATTGGAGAAGAAGATTCAACAAAACGGATTGGAATGATTGGCCCACTTTCCTCTTGGACTGACCAAGAGATTGTATCTTGGGATCATTGGTTGGATTCAGATTCTCAAATTGAAATCAAGGTGATGGCTTGAGTTCAAACGTACGTCCACCGAAGGATGAGGATGAAAAAATGAAAGCACAAATCGCCATACTTCAGGGAAAATCAAAACCACTGAAGGACGTTATCGCTGACATTCTTGGTGAAGAACCTGAAGAGGTTCTTGTTGATGCGGTCGAAAACAATATTTTACTGGCCCAAGAACAAGGCGAATCGATTGATCTTTCGCTGATTCTCAAATCCATTCAAGCAATGAGTGACAAATGGGCCTAGGCATTCTTGTACGTTGCTCTACGTCCTTCGATGAGAGCACTCAATCCTTCCAATGCATCTTCTGTAGAGAAGATTTGATTCAGGCCTGCAAGTTCCATTTCAAGTCCCTTTGACAGAGTTGTGGTTCCAGTCGCATCAATACGAGCACTGGCCATTGCGAGTCCAATAGGAGCCGTAAATTTGAGTGATTTAAGTTGACGTGCAACTGTTTTGTCCTCAACATCAAAACCTTCTGGGCATCCTCCTGAAAGCAATGTAGCCATGTTTTCATCTGCATAGAATTTCTTAGCAAATTGTACAACTGGGCTGCTTCCATTTGATGGAGCACCTGGATACTTGTTCTCTGGTTTTCCTGTTGAATGGATCGTCTGAATGGTTGCATTTACATCATTAACATCGACAAGATGGGTCACGAGTCCAACATCTGTTGCAGTCTGAGCATTCATGAAATTCCCCGCAAGAACGGCCCATCGACCGATTTCTCTTCCTGCGATTCGAGCAGGACGTTGGGTTCCACCAAGAGCAGGATAAATTCCAATACTGGTCTCTGGGAATCTGAATTGAGTTCTTCGTGTACCAATGCGGAAATCGCAAGCAAGGGCGAGTTCAAGTCCACCGCCGAGAGCTAATCCAGTGGTGAGTGCAACGGTTGTTTTGTTTGAATCTTCCAGAGCCGACAAGAGAACGTGTCCATTTTCAGTAAAGACTTCAATGTCTGGGATTGAATCTGAACGGATTTTATCAACAAAGAATTTGACATCAGCTCCTGCGACGAAGGCTTTTCCTGCACCATCGAGAACAATTGTCGTCACTGCATCGTTTGCATTTGCTGCCTGAACTGCTTGTGTCAATTGTTCAACAACGACCTCATTCAGGGCGTTCATTGCTTCTGGGCGATTGATGGTGATGGTTGCAATTCCACCTTCTGTGTGGAGGTCGACATAGGAAAAGTCCCAGTCGGATGCTTGTTGTTCAAAGTATTCAGGAAGGTTCCATGTCTCTCCAGCAAGTTGCTGATATGCTGAAGCCATACGATATGCTTCGTTAACTCCGAGACGATTCATGAGTTCAAATGGGCCTTTCGCCCATCGTAGACCGACTTTAGCGCCTCTGTCCACGTCTTCCATAGAGCAAATGTCTTCATCAACAATTTGTGCAGCAACACCGAATACAACGCCAAGAAGGCGTTCTGAGACGAGCGTATACTGTTCTTCATTGTAGGAATCCTCTTCTTCAATTGGCCACATCTCATTGTTTCCAACCAGATCTCTTAGGTTCTGAGCACCTACGTATCGAGGTGTGTTCAATTGTTCTGCAAGATAATCCGTTGAATGGAGGGC
>JABIYX010000154.1 GCA_018666575.1 Methanobacteriota archaeon
AGCGTTCTTGAAGAAATGGAACACGATGAACAACTTCGTGTCGATAATGCTCGTTCAGACGTAGAGGAAATGGCTTGGCCTGAACCTGAAACTGTAACCAAAGGAATCACGACTATTCACGATGCAAGAACGCATCAAGACCAACTCGATATGTTAGCATCGCCTACAATCATTGAATCTAATTCAGATGTTAAACCAATCGAATACGTTGAATCGGGAGGCTGGACTTATGCCCGAGCAATTCAACAAGCAATGGTAGATATTGCAAATCGATATGGCGACGACTGTGTTTTCATTGGTGAAGATATGGAAGTAGCCGGAGCATTTGGAATGAACATGGCTCTGAAGAACGCTGGCCATCAAGGGAAACTCGTTGATATGCCGCTTTGTGAGGCGATGATTGTTCACACAGGCGTTGGGGCAGCCCTCTCAGGGATGCGTCCAATGGTTGAAATTCAATTTGGAGGCTTTGCTGCACTTGGATTTAACGCTCTTGTTAACAATGCTGCAATGCTTCGATGGCGCTGGGGAGCGGATTGCCCTATGACTGTACGAATTCCTCTTGGAGCTCGCACACGTTCTGGTCCTTTCCATGCAAACATGATTGAATCATGGTTTGCAAATGATCCTGGTTTTATTGTACTCGCACCGGGTACTCCACAAGCAGCGTACGAATTACTCGTTGAAGCAGCACATCTCGACGATCCAGTCCTGTTCTTGGAACACATTGGATTGTATGGTCTTCGAGGCGGTCTTACTGGATGGGGTCAAAACATCAATCAGAAAGTCGACACAACTTCTGTCCATGAATCGATTGAAAATGGAGAGAGGCATTCAATCGGTAAAGCCTCAGTAATCCGAGAAGGAACAGATGCAACGATTGTCACATGGGGTGCAATGGTTCACATCGCTAAACAAGTTGCTGAGTTGTTGGCACCAGAAGGCATTGAATTGGAAATCATCGATCTTCGTACAATTATTCCTTTTGACAAGGAAACCTGTATTGCCTCAGTCCAAAAAACTGGAAGGCTTATCGTTCTTCAAGAAGGGCAATGGCATGGTGGTTTAGGCCATACGATTCAATCCCAAATTCTTGAATCAACGTTCTACCAACTGGAAGCACAGCCAGTGGTGATTGGAGCACTAGACACTCCTGTCCCATTCTCTCCGCCTTTGGAAAATCACACGATTCCTTCGATTGAACACGTCATAAAGGTCATTCAGTCTTTGATGGGATGAGCGTTTCAATCCAAACTGCGAGACAAGCGCCAACTATTGTTGTCAACCAGTAGATTGGGATGAGTGCAGCATTTCCAGAGAATAAATTGGGTCCAAATGTACGTGCTGGATTCATGCTCGCTCCTGTGTATCCTCCGAAAAGGAACGCCAATATTGCCACAGTTGAACCAACTACAATTGCGATTGGAAGCCATTGGTCTGTTTTTCTGATGATGAGGAGGATTGAGGCCATGAGCAGGAATGTGATTCCTATTTCGATTGCAATGAATGCAGTCCATGAGGTGTTGATGAGCGTAGGTCCTGCCCCACCAAGTGCTCCTCCGGCAAATGCTCCCCCGCATAACTGTCCAGTAATATGGGAAACAGTATCTCTGCTCGAAAGATCGCCTCTTCTCCAAAATGCGATGGATACAGCAGGATTAATGTGAGCGCCGGAATATTTGCCAAGCAACACAATCATTAGACCAACGATAAGGCCAAATGCAAGTGAAATTTCAATCGATGAGCGTCCAAGTGCAACACTTCCACAACCAACGAAGACCATGGTGAAGGTGCCAATGAATTCGACTCCACCTCGTCTCCACATCGATTCACCGAATCCCATCAAGAACATGATGTTATCGAAGGAGATTGGGAGAAGCATGAAAACCCATGATGCATGGGCAAGATTATGGAGCAAAAGGATGAGTTGATGGGGATTCCTCAACTTGTTCACTTCAATGCAATGCTCATTACTGGCGCTTTGTTCATCGGTATTCTTCTGGCCGAATACATGACTGCAGACAATTCGAAGTGGATTATGGCGTTTATTCTTCTGCTTTCCCTCGGTCTCTTAGTCACCAGTGCTGACTTTTTTATTGAAGGTGCCAAAGGACTGGCCCGTAGGGCTGGAATCGCTGAGATTGTTATTGGATTGACAATTGTTTCAATCGGTACTTCCCTTCCGGAAATTCTCGTTACAAGTTCAGCAGCCTTAGATGCTGGAACCAATGCTGGGTCAGCTGATTTTGCAATAGGAAGTATCCTCGGATCTGTTTTGGTTCAGATTACGCTTATTCTGGGAATTGTTGTCATGACGAAGTCAGTGAAAGTTCGCCCTTCTTGGTTGAATCGAGACGGCGTAATCATGCTTTTATCGGTAATGTTGCTTATTTTCTTTGTATGGACAAATGGTACGCTTGAGAGATGGGAAGGAGCAATTCTTTCAACATTGTACGTTACATACATTGTGTGGCTTTTGATGAAAAGAGAAGCGATTCGCCTTGAGGAAGTTGAAGATGCAGGTGACTATGAAATCAAAGGATCGAATTGGAGTTCAGCAGCATACACGATTATGATCATTGTTGGTCTTGGTTTTGCAATATATGCTGCAAATATTCTCGTCGAAAAGGCCTGCTATTTAGCACTCGAACTCGACGTGCCTCATTCCGTAGTGGGCACGACTGTATCTGGCATTGGGACTTCATTACCTGAATTGAC
This sequence comes from Methanobacteriota archaeon, assembly GCA_018666575.1. Taxonomy (GTDB): domain Archaea; phylum Thermoplasmatota; class Poseidoniia; order Poseidoniales; family Poseidoniaceae; genus MGIIa-L2. Next base: position 2,719 of record JABIYX010000154.1, read on the forward strand.
AATCGCACTAATGGCAGCCCAAAGAAGCAAAGGAGTTGCAATTGGAACACTCATTGGTTCAAACATAACCGATCCACTTCTCTCGATTGGTATTGCTTCAATGATTCATCCGTTATCAATAAGCGAAAATGATAACGGTCTCACAATGGAGATTATTGCCCCTGCGACAGTTCTTGGCGTTCTCCTTGCCTTAATTTTCATGAGACGAAGTTATAGATTCGAGCGTTGGGAAGGCGCATGTTTGGCTTTATTCTACCTTGTTTTCTTGGTCGTTTTACAACTCAATCGCTAGTTGAAACGAAATCAAGACTTATGTTTGGTCGCTCTGTGGGAGTGTCATGGTCGACTTCCAACTCGATGAAATGCAAGAGATGCTTCGTGAACTTGCTCATGAATTTGCAGTGGATGAAATACGTCCACATGCTGAGCATTGGGATGAAGAATCCGTATATCCAAAAGAAGTAATCCAAATGGCTCATGAGATGGGATTACTCAATCTCCACATTCCAGAGAAATACGGTGGGCCTGGATTGGGCTGCATGGAAGAAGTACTTGTCAATGAAGAACTTGCATGGGGCGACCCTGGTTTTGCTACTGCTGCATATGCAACCGCTCTAGCGTGTGCTCCAATCATAACTGGCGCAACTGAGGCTCAGAAGGATATCTGGTTGCGAAAGGTTGCAGAAGAAGGAGCTCTCGCATCGTATGCTGTTACCGAACCTGGTGCAGGCTCTGATGTTGCAGCCATCAAAACAACAGCAGTTCGAGATGGTGATGATTACATCATCAACGGCTCAAAGATGTGGATTACTGGGGCGGGTTATGCCGACTTCTTTTTCGTTCTTGCCAAGACTGATCCTGATGCAGGCTACAAAGGCATGTCTGGTTTCATTGTCGAATCCAATAGGGAAGGGCTTTCACTTGGAAAGAAAGAAACCAATATGGGGCAGCGATGTAGCGATACCCGTAGCATTTCTTTCGATAATGTACGTATTCCTGCAAATCAACTCGTTGGTGAAAGTGAATCTGGTGGATGGATGAATGCAATGAGTGCATTTGACTTGAGTCGACCAAACATTGCTGCACATGCGACAGGGCTGTCCAGAGCTGCTTACGAGCATGCCCTACAATACAGCAATGAACGACAAACTTTCGGTAAACCACTTCACCGCCATCAAGCCATACAATTCATGCTAGCTGATATGAAAACAGATATTGAGGCCAGCCGTATGCTTACTTGGAAGTCCGCTTCGGAAGCAGACGTAGGCGTCAAAAACACAGAATCAGCAGCGCATGCGAAGCGATTTGCTTCTGATGCTGCTATGAAAATCTCGACTGATGCCGTACAAGTCTATGGCGGATATGGTTACTCGGAAGAGTATCCAGTTGCTCGTTTGATGAGGGCAGCAAAGGTCATGCAAATCTATGAAGGCAGCAGCCAAGTTCAACGTATGATTATTGGCCGTGAAATCACGAAGAACCTCTAGTTCGTCGATCTTCTTGAATATCGAATGCTCTAACGAGATGGTCAACCAAATCCTCTGCTCTATTCTGATCGGGAAGGATGCTCTCCTCGACTTGGTCAATAGTATGTTCAAAATCAACGATATCTCCTTCGAGATTAAGAATTTGAATCGAATTGAAGTATTCCTCCTCTTCTCCCCAATCGATTTCTTCTTCTGCTTCTCCCCAATCGATTTCTTCTTCATCACTCATGTCAATCATGTCTTGGGTGACAATCATTTCCTCTTGAAACGTGAAAATATGTTCTAGCTTGCTACGGGGACATACAATGAATTGAGCAACGAGAGGAATATCCATCGCCAATTCGATGTCATTTCGTAGGCTAAGTGCAAGTGAAGCCATCTTATCGCCAATTGGAAGGTGGGTTTTTCGTTCATTTATGTTTAGGCAAAGGTTGACGATAAACTTTGAATTTTTAGAAGTCAAATCCTTTTTCCAGGCCGCTCCAACAACTGATGTACTCCATGTTTCACTTCTTTTAGAGTTCGCGCCCAGTACTGGGTGAGGTTGTTGTTGCTTTCCCCTCACTTCGTAGTGCCTTCCAGAAGTTCCTTTGATTTGTACCTTGATATCCTCTTTAGAATCAGTTTCTATCCAATGGAAGTTATCCATTTTACAAACATCACGAAGAAAACCCATCGATTTTTCAAAAGGGTTGATGTTTTCTTCCTCAGTCATGGGAATTCTAATCGTCGACTCTTTATGAACAGAAATCTGAATGTACTCGTCCTCTACG
>JABIYX010000194.1 GCA_018666575.1 Methanobacteriota archaeon
CCCAGCAGGTGATATTTGCTACACCATGGTCTCTCACACAATCGTTCCTGGTGCTACCAACCTCATCTGCAACTCCTACATGTACGTAGAGGACTACACTGTGGGTGGTCAAACAATCACTGGTTGTTACAACACAGTAACCCATGCAGTTTCTGATGTAAGTGCTGCAATTTGTGGTGCATACATGTGGACGCCTGCTGTAAACCTCGCAATGACTGCAGGAGCAACAACAATTCACACCTCTCTTGTCGCAGCCCTAACTGCTGCTGACTTGGTAACAACCCTAAGCGGTGAAACAGAATACACAGTATTCGCACCAAGTGATGATGCGTTTGCAGCAGCAGGTATTGATCTCGATTCATTCGATACACCCGAAGAAATTGCAGTACTTACTGACATCCTGCTCTACCACGTTGTTGCTGGAACAACACTGTCTACAGACCTTGCAGAAGGTATGACGACAGTTAGTGCAGCAAACAGTGATGATTTAACAATCCATGTTGCCAATGGGGCAGTTATGGTCGGAACCGCAATGGCTAACGTAACACTTGCAGATGTACCAGCATCAAATGGTGTCATCCACGTCATTGATCAAGTTCTCATGCCTCCTGCTGATGCAACGCCAGATCCATTCGACGGTGTTACCTGTGCAGTAACCATTGGCCTAACAGCAGATGGGTACGGATTCTCTCCAGCAATTGTAAACATTGAGAACGGACAAACAGTTTGTTGGTCATGGACCGATGCAGCCATGGGACACAATGTAAAGGAAATTGACGGAGCTCAGTCTTCAACATTTGTTGCTAACGGTGTAACATCTGGTGCTGCGGCAACAACAGTCGCTTTCCATCACACATTCACTGGAAACCAGACGTTCTACTACGCATGTGAACCTCATATCTCGATGAACATGTTTGGAGAAGTAGTTGTCGGTGACGGTGGTGTAGAACCAACTTCAGACGATGATGATGATGAAAACACGCCAGGATTCATGGCTTCAACCATGATCCTAGCGGCGTTAGGTGCAATCCTTTTCATGGGCCGCCGTCGTAGCCTGTGATGAAGTGGTACGTTGAAGTGGAAGCGTTGGGCCTCAGTAACAGCCGTAGTGCTGCTTTTTGTAGGCGTAGCGTGGACCTTTCTCGTGGTCTCGTATGAGTCCCCCCTCGGTACAAATAACAGGGTAATTGTCTCCGATCCCAGTGGAAATCTATCCAATGGGTCCACGGATGAGCTTGTTAACCTCGCATTTGCCGAGGGGGGCGAAGACCTTGCTTGGTCGTCCGTCCAGATCGAAGTTATTGCGGATGAGCAACAATACACGTGTTCGTTTGGAAGCCAGTCTGCCGAAGGTTCGAGCGAAGGAAAAATCACCTCTACACTAGGGGCTGACGGAGCGACATTCACAACAATAATTGACGCAACATTAGATACCTTCACGTATTTTGATCTTCCTAATCAACAAGAGTCGAATGAATCTGAACATACGATGAAGTTTTCTAAGACCGATATTTTCTTCTCAGAAGGGGTTCAATGGACTTTCGTTGAAAACCAAGACATTGGGGAAATAGCATCGGCTAATTCCTCTACATGGTCAAATGACACTGACAATCGCCTCGAGTGGTATACCTACGACATAGCAGTCCACCGAGTTGATCCAAACAGAGGAACATACCTGCTCATGCAGGACGAGATTATCTACAAATTGCAATTCTTGTCGTATTACAACGAAGCCGATGAAAGCCGATTCCCAACGATGTTAATCTCATCACTCAACAAAACCGAATACCCTGCACTCAGTGATCCCTCGTTAGTAATCCCGTCTCCTTGTTTAATTGAATCTGATGATGAAACGCTTTCTCATTGGAATGCAACAGAAACAATTACTCTCCTCGAAAACGGAATTGACATTTGTTCAAGAACATGTTCGTTTGAGGTTGTTATGCTGTTTGAAACAACAGAAGTAAAAATCGATAATATCGATACAATAGTGTGAGGTGAATCGATGTTTCGAAACGCTTTGCCGTTTGTCCTAATGATACTAACACTTCTCATTGCGAGGCAGATCTATCCCTATACCTCATTTATGCAACCAGAAGTTCCTGACGGATTTTCTATCGAAGTGGTCGCAACAGACCTAGGCGGGCCAACCTGTCTCGAATGGTACGATGAAGACACGTTGATTGTTTGCGATCGGGATGAAGGAAGAATACTCTCCCTGGATGCGGGGATGAATCGTACAGTTCTGCTTTCTGGACTGAATAAACCTCATGACATAGGCATAACATCGGATCATATTTTTGTGAGCGAAGCTGGAGAATTGGTGCGTTTTGATCACATTGGGCTCGAAAACATCGAGAATAAAACAACATTGATTTCAGGCATCCCAACGGGGAACCATCAAACAAATGCCGTCAATATCCTACCAAATGGAACCTTAATTTGGCATAGTGGTTCAACATGCAATGTTTGTGATGAAGATGATTCGAGAAACGGGGCACTCCTTTGGGTCAATGGATCTTCTGGAGATCACGGAATAATCGCAAGCGGAGTACGCAATTCATTTGATGGGGTGTGGGTGCCCACAATTGGATATGTATTCACCGATAACGGCCGAGATTGGGAAGGAGACCATCCCGACGAGGAATTGAATTTGCTCGAAGAGGGAGGGTTCTATGGTTGGCCCGATGATTCACCTTCGAATCCTATTCCAGACGGAAGTATCGCTCCTATCGCTCGATGGACACCTCACACCTCGATGAATGGCTTAGCATTACGTCCCGCCTCTTCTTCCCTCCCGGGTGGAAATGCCACGGTCTACGCAACTGTGTATGGTTCTTGGAATACAATATTGCCGCAAGGACATGAGATTGTTCAAATCGATCTCGATCAATCCACAGGGGAAGTAAAGAGTTCAACCAGTGTATTTGCCACAGATGTAGGAACGCCCCTTCCAATAGATTTCCATCCAAATGGTGATTTATATTTCGCAGTTTTTGGTTCAAATGGTAAACTGTATAAAATTTCACAAACCTAATAATGCACTACGCATAATAGTATATGCAGATTAATTTATCTGGATCAACCATGTCTTTAATCGACGAATTCCTTCTTTTAGATCTTCCAAAGAAGTCGCATAAGACATTCGAATCAAATTGTCCCCTCCGAGCATCAGAGAGCCCGGAATGACCTGAACTTTCGCTTCATCTAATGCCCTTGTTGCGAATTCAATATCGGTCATTCCGGTGCCACTTACATCTGCAAGTATGTAGAATGCACCTTCCGGCATTGGTGCAGAAACCCCAGGGAGGGAATTGATTCCTTCATGGAACATCAATCGCCGATTAGCAAACGAATCAGCCATTGCATCAATCTCCTTTTCAAGCGTAAGCGCCACCTCTGCAGCAGGCATGAGGAACGTCGCGACGTGTGTTGCAGACGACGCCTGACAAGTCTTCACAGCTTCTATTGCTTCAGTTGGGCCTGCGACCCATCCAAGTCTCCATCCCGTCATTGCCCAACCTTTTGACCAACCTCCAATAGTAAGAGTTCGTTCAGGTCCGCCTTCAAATGAATTCGGTGATGTGTACTTGTTATCTCCCCAAACAAGTGTCGAGTAAATCATATCATCCAAAATCCATAGATCAGAATCTATGGCTAAATTTACCAGTTGTTGGATTTCATCAGACGTATATACTGCTCCTGTTGGATTATTTGGAGAATTGATAACAATGGCCTTCGTTTTGGATGTAACAGCATTTCTCAACGCTTCAATATCAGGGTGGTAGTTCGGTCGATGAACTGGAACATGAATAGGCACGCCACCAAGAAGTTTGATCATTCCATCATAGGACGGCCATGCGGGCGCTAAGAGGAGCACTTCATCCCCAGGCTCTATGACTGCCATCATCGAATAAAGCAGTGCTTGCTTACAACCTGGGGCAATGACGACATCATTTCCGTCAACATCTATGTCAAATTTTGATAAGTGTTCTGAGACAGCTTGACAAAGAGTTTCGCTCCCTTGGGATCTCGTGTAGGTTGTTTCACCTCTCTTGAGGGATTCAATAGCAGCATTAACCACTGGTAATGGCGTGTCGAAATCTGGTTGCCCAACAGTAAATCGAATTACGTCTGGAGAAGGCGGCGCTAAGAATGCAGCAAAACCCCTTCCAATCTGAGTAAATGCAGAATTTAGATTTGGCAAAATGACTCCTCACTTGATGAATAGGGGTATTCAACACTCTAACGAATCAGCCATCGAATATCAAGACTGCGCGTAATTTTAGGTAGAGAGTGCTCTTTTACAGAAGAAGCACGGACTGGGATTTGAACCCAGGTAAGAGGATTTGCAATCCCCGACGTAACCGCTCCGACATCCGTGCAGCAACCGTTCCAGCAAGAAGTTGTATTTCAACGCGTCCTACTAAACACACTTATGTTGAATCAGGATTTCCAGTTGGCATGGTGCAAGCCAAAGGTCCCGGGTGGTTGCCGAATGAGGCGTACTATCAATGTAGGTTTGCGGTCTTACGTCAGCCGCTTGGTTTCGCTCGAGGGGCGGAAATACTCGCAGATGACGTTGATGCGCTTCATGCATATGTAGAAGATGAACATGAGACTATTGTATGCGTTGGAAGAGCCCATCTTATTGGCGATGATAGCGATGGTTCACAATCAGACTTTCCAGGGGCAAGCGGGCCAAAGACTCCTGCTTTCAGTCCGTTATCAGAAGATAAAAACAGACCTGCAATTCAAATTCGGCAAATGGGAACGCTCCAATCTTCTCGCCGAATGGGACTCGCTGCAAAGGTTTTGCATACTCTTGAAGAAAAAGCAAAAGAGGTTTTTTCAGCCAAAATTGGTTTGCTACAAGCTAGGGAAGAAGCAATTCAATTCTATGAATCGGCTGGTTGGACCATTATCGATCAATCATATTCGATTCCAAATGTAGGTCCCCATCGCTCTATGATGAAAGTTCTTTGATTGTAAAACCCTTCCCAATGAGCAATTGAATCTTTACAAACGGTTGACTGAGAAAGGAATTGTTTGAGGTTATATATTGAATCCACTCTGCGAAAGAAACAAGAACGATTCTTATTATATTTGATTCACGAGGTTGATACAATGCAAAGTAATTCCGCCAGTAAAACTGAAGTTAAGAAACGCATAGAACGCTATTTAGAGGCCCTGAAGGCTGTTAGCCAACAGGACCCCGACTCCTTCGCAGAAATTGCGCCCGAACTTATACAACGCAGCACTCTAAATTGGAGGGGGTCAGATCCTTTCTTTGCGAATTCATTGAATGAATGGCTGAACCTCGATATGATGTGGACTCCGTTTACAGATATTATTCCAAAAGATGCCCATATTACTAAACGCATAGAAGATAATGCATTTGACATAAAAATGTACAGCGGAGCAATTAAATCTCTCCTTCAAGCACTCGAAGAACGATTTCCAACCGATTATAATCAGTGGGACGCAACGATTCGAAACCAGTTCATAATATTGGGAATGATCGCAATGGGGGGGGAGAAAGGAGAGTACCAAGGGCGGCTAGTCAACCGTTTAGGCCTCGGCTCTGGCGAAGTGAGATTGAAAGGATCGAATGTAATCCGTGCAGCAAAAATCGCTCTCGCACGTCTGGCAAAGGACAACAAAGCCGATCTCTTTGCAAAAGCGACAGGCAACGGCGTAGAACGTGTTCATCGTATTGAAAACGCAAAATTAGCTGAGAGCATTGAACGGTATGTTCTATCTCATCCTGCGTCGTTACTTTTACCGCCATCACGCGACTGAACCATTAGACGCTGGTTTCATATAGTCTCGGCGTTGAAGGATTGGCAGAGGGAACGTTGGGTTCCCTAAGAAATACCCGTGAAAAGCGATGAATTTGGAGGACAAACCGAACAATCAAAGAGAAGCACAAGTGACACACTGCGACGAACATAATACGTTTCGTTGGGCAAAGAGCCATGCTTCTCTCACCTCCCCACGCCTACAAGAAATGCGAAAGCCTTGCATCTCTCCTGAAGTTAATCAGCTCCCAAGTGATTTGATCTACTCAGAAAGAGAGAACAGCGGGTTCTCTGTGTAAAACACAACAAAAAATGGAAGTGAAAAATTATGAACACGAAAACGAAGACAAAGACAATGAGCATGCTTTTGGCTTTCCTTCTCGCTCTATCAGCAGCATCTGCTGTAAGCGGTGATGGATCCGACCCTCTGGACCCCAATGATGGTGGTGCAGACTGGGATGGCGATGGTTTAACCAACGCTGAGGAACAAGCTGAAGGTACAAACATGAACAACGCGGACAGCGATGGCGACGGACTACCTGATGGATGGGAGGTCAGCAATGGCCTTAACCCAACCAACGGCGGTGACGGCAATGCGGACTCTGACAACGATGGTTTAACCAACGCACAAGAGTACCAAATGGGTACAAACCCAAACAATGCCGATACCGACGGTGACGGAAAGGCCGACAACGTCGACTCGTTCCCGACCGACCCGAACGACGGAGAATACTCCGACTCTGACGGTGACGGTATCCCAGATGCATACGACCCAGACTTCCAGGAGTCTCAGGCCGGATCTGGCGATGGCGGCACTGAAGGTGGCGGCGAATCCGACGACCAAGGTCAAGGACAGGGTCAAGGACAAGGTCAAGGACAAGGTCAAGGACAAGGTCAAGGACAAGGTCAAGGACAAGGTCAAGGACAAGGTCAAGGACAAGGTCAAGGACAAGGTCAAGGACAAGGTCAAGGACAAGGTCAAG
>JABIYX010000196.1 GCA_018666575.1 Methanobacteriota archaeon
CCAGTACCTGGTCCGACTTGGTGAAGTGCTTTCTCAAGGTCAAGAACTGTTGCAACATCTGTGCACTTCTTGCTCTTGAACAACTTAGCATCGATTGGACGACCATCAGTTGTTGAAAGATCGAGTCCGAACAAGACCTCTGCCTTCTTTGGCTTCTTGAGTTCAGCCTCGTTAAGAGGCTGGAATGTAACTGCAGATGCTGAAGCCCACTTTGCGTGGTCTCGACCACGTCCAAGTGTTGCGAATGCAATGAATTCAAGGAATTGGCCTTGAGCAAGATACGTCAACGGAATTGGTTGCATCTCTTCAGAGATGTCAAACAATGGGTCTGAAACATTTGTTAGGTCTCCTGCACGAACAACTCGGTGAGGGTCATCACTGTCTGAGGATGGACCTTGAACGTTGAGTGTGTAGAGGACTTGGCATGATGGGCAGCCTTTGTCATCTTCTGCAAGATTCATGCAGTTTTCACATTCATCAGGGAAAGACATGCCTTCTTCTGGATGTGTTGGAATTGGAATCATTGCCAATCGGTGTGCAATAACTTCGTCAGGAAGTGCGTTGACCGATTCGAAGATTTCTCCACGGTTGTTGTCTTGATTAACTCCGAGAGTGAACATGACCTTGCTGATAGCCATCTTTGGTACGTCTGCCATAATAGCACGACGTAGTGCGTTCACTTGTGCAGCGTCGGTTCCTTCAATGAGGATCTTCGTGCTGTTCCCTTTTGGCCATCCATCTACGATACTTGCCTTCATTTCAATTCCTCCGAATCAGACACGACGTCCGCGACGTCCGCCCTTTTTCTTTGTTCCATCGTGAGCGATAGGTGTTACATCCTCGATTCGAGTGATGGTCATACCTGCACGAGTAAGAGCACGAATAGCTGCTTGTGCACCTGGACCAGTGTTGTTGGCCTTGTTGCCACCTGGAGCACGATACTTGACGATGAGTTGTGTGAACTCCTTTTCCTTGAGTGTGTCAGCAAGACGTTCTGCAGCACGAGTAGCAGCGAATTGGCCACCACTGTCTTTGGAAGACTTGACAACTTGTCCACCAGAACATGTTCCAATGGTTTCAGCACCAGTAAGATCTGTTGCCGTCATGAGAATGTTGTTGTATGAAGAAAAGATGTTGACGATTGCTCTACGAGACATCAAGCCTCACCTCCGTCTGCAACTTCTGCTTCTGCACTTGGTGCAGCTTCAGCAGCTTCGTTAACTTCATCAGCAAATGGTTTTGTTGCCTCTGGGTCAACTTCTTCTTCAGCGTACTCAGCCATTTCCTTTCGTCCGTCAATTGCCTTGCGGATGTCGTGTTCAGGATTGTTGAGATCGCTGGAAGGGTGGTATTGAATGATTTCTTCCTCGTCACGGTTGACTGGGTAAGAAGGAATCGAGACCTTTTGGTCGCCGATGCAGATGTGACCGTGGGTGACAAGTTGACGTGCTTGCTTGAGAGAGCATGCAAGTCCCTTGTAGTAGACCATTGCTTGCAGACGTCGGTTGAGGATGTCTTCAGCATTGAGAGATAGAATATCGTCAAGAATAGCGTCCTTGCTGATGAGTCCCTTAAGGTGGAGTGAGCGAAGGAGATCGTCCTTCTCACGCATTCCATGACCTTCAGAGGTGTCAAGTGTACCAATCAAACGCATTGCTTGGCGTCGATGACGGCGAAGTTGAGACTTTGCCTTCCAGATTTCACGCATGTTCTTCAAACCGTGATTTGCTTGAATGAGGTGCTCTTCTTCGATTCGAGCCTTCTTCCAAGGATGAGGAGGAGTGTCGAATTTTGGTCTTGAAAACTTTGGTTCACCCATACTAAATCACCTCATTCCTTCTTCCTGCTTACACCGAGTGTAAGGCCACCACGACCATTGCTTCGTCCGCGTTGTCCACGAACCTTGTTACCGCTAGCGTGGCGAACACCACGGTAGCACTTCATGGTACGAAGACGATTGACGTCTTCTTTGAGTGTAAGTTTGACTTCCTGACCAGTAAGATGAATATCGTTACCGGTTTCGATGTCTGCTGCACGGTTAACCATCCAGTATGGAACAGTGTTAACGAAGTCTCCGATGGCAATACGGAGTGTTTCTTGTTGTTCCAACGTAAGATGTCCTGCCATTCGAGCAGGATCAAAACCAGTTGTGTTGCAGATTTGAATTGCGCTTCTTACCCCGATTCCTTTGACGGATGTTAGGGCTGAGGATAGCGGTTTTAGACCATCCATATCGGTATCTGCCATACGGAGAATGTATGAGAAATCATCTCCTAGTTCTCCTTCCTTTGATTTTGCCATTGAAGTTCACCTATACGATGCGACATGATGTCAAGCAGTTTTCCGACCAACAACCCCTATATCAAGACCGCGATGCAGGTGTCCGATTTCACTGGTCAGATTTTTCTCCCATCTGAACACAAAAAAGGAGGTGGTTTGAACCCGTATGTTTGGTCAAAAACGCCTTCCTTCGTCCTTGCCTTCTTTTCAACTGGCGGTCAATGTTACCTTGTAACTTTGGTTGTATTGACGCATCGAGGCTCATTCGAATGGTCATAGCGGAGATGTCATTTTCCAGTGCCGTCGATACAACTTCGTCAATGTTCTCTTCATCGAGAGGTTTGTCAAGGATTTCGACAACTCGACCCGTTGCTTGTACAAACGGATGATGTGGATTCTTCAACGGTCCATTGTGATGAATTCGAGGTCGTCGAGGTGAGGAATCTGCCCATCGAACATCCGCTGCAGTCGACAATTGTTCTGAAATCCAAGCATCGGCAAGTCCAGATTCAACCAGAGCTGCGTCAAGGATTGTCACCCATTCATGGCGACGAGGTGTCAGCAGTGAGTGGTGTTCGGTTGCAACGCCTGTTTCTTGTTCTTCGATCACTGAATTGGGAGCACCAAATGTTGGAGCGAGACGAATAAAACGCTTACCAATGCCTGGGGTTGAAACGTTACCTAACCACAGTTCAAGACGGTCGACACGGCCACCGCCTCTCGACATCCACGTCCATGTTCTCTCTATTCCTGGCCAGACTTCTTCGACGAGAGATTCGACTTCTTGCCGTCGCTCGTCGGTCAATCGCGGTGAAAGGTCGAGAACAATCGAAGGTCCTCGAGGCGATTCGGCAAGGTATGGTTTCCACGCTTGGAACACACTCGGTAAATTTGGTTGCATTTCATCCAAGCCATGTGTACGCGAGTTTCGAGGTCGTGCTGGATCAAGATGGAGAAATGAAATCCCTCCCATCGACTCAACATCAACAGACTGAATCACTTCTTCACTCGCAGTCCCATCGCCAGCAAGTACAGTTGAACGACGATGCCAGCCTTGATCATAAGTCTGGAATCGCTTTGCAATTGTATTCAGATTCAAACAACTTGCAATCGCTCGTTCGCGGTCAAGTTCAATTCCTAATGCTGGCATTTTGAGTTGGGATGCATATGCGGCTAATTGAATTCCTGAGCCACACGCACAATCGAGAATGACGCCTCGAGGGAGTACAAACTCCGCTACTGACTTCGCACGAACCATCGCCACTTGCCAAGGCGTAGCAAGGGGCTTTCCTTCACTTGCGTGATAGAATGCAAGGCCACTCATTGTTGCATCCGCAACTGGCGAATGAATCGCTTCTTGTTTTGAGGGGGTCAAGACTTCCATGAACGCCACCTAGTTGGTAATGTCTGAACGAGAAAGGATGCTCTCAAACGGAATTCCTGCCTCAGCAAAGGCTTCAACGCCGCCTTCTTCTCTGTCGAGAATGCTGATGACTGCAATGACGTTGCAAGATGTGTTTTCGTGAATTCGTTCAACGGCTTTAATCGAAGAGCCCCCTGTTGTTGTAACGTCTTCGAGGATGACGACATTTCCACCTTGTGCAATGGAAGCGCCTTCAATACCAGGGGGGTTGTTGGTCTTTCGACCGCCTCTCCCCTTTGGTGATTTTCGAACCATGAAGCCCTTACGCTTGTCGCTTTCCGAACCCGTGACAACGATAGCAGTCAGCGGCACTGCGCCTAATTCAAGGCCTCCGACAAAGACGGGGTCGAGATCATCAAGGCGATGGTTGAACAACGTTGAGAGAAGTTTTGCTGATTCAGTATGCATCATCACTGGCTTCATGTCGAAGAACCAGCGTGAAGAGCGGCCAGAGGCGAGTGTAAATGCGTCATCAGAACCGCCATCAAGGAAAGCAAGTTCTCGAACCATCTCAACCAATCGCTCCCATTCAGGCATGGATTTCAGTGATGGGTGAACGCTCATGGTTCAATCGTGAGGCATCTACGCCATGAATGTTCGGCTTGCGTTGAAGCAAAATAGCCCTCCGATTGCATCATAAAGTCTCGACATTGAAGGGATATTTGGGGGTCGTACGTTGGGGGAAGAAACTCGAGCATCTGCGACTCTCGACCCGTTGATTGGCCTCGACGTTGCCCGTCTTGAGAAAGAGATGGAACAGTACCAGAGCCTTCTGGATGAAGATGCAGATTATGCATACAGAATCGCAGAAGAAGCACGGCAACAAAATCTCGACCCGAAACCGTACGTTGAGATTCCAAGAGCAAGTGATCTTGCAAGCAGAACTGAAAAGCTGCTTATCGAACATCTTGAAAATTATCCTGTTGCAGACGATATTCGTGTAATGCTCGCTGAACATGACCGTGAAACGACATCGATTATGATGGCTCAACGTGTTGCGAAGGGCTTCCGTGAACAGGGATATGACATGGTCAAATCCATCGATGTTGGGCTTCGAGTAGGTCTTGCAATCCTTACGGAAGCAGTTCTTGTTGCACCGCTTGAAGGAATCAGCGAAGTAAGGCTGCTGAACAATTTAGACGGTTCTCCTTTCGTTTCGGTCCATTTCGCCGGACCAATTCGTGCTGCTGGAGGTACGGCTCAAGCACTTGCTGTACTCATTGCTGACATGATTCGTCGCGAATTGAAGGTGGGCCCCTACATTCCAAGTGATGGAGAAGTCGAACGGGTTAAGGAAGAATTTGGTTTGTATCGCGGAAATCTTCAGTATCGTCCTTCACCTACAGAAATTGAAGAAATCGTTCGCGCTTGTCCTGTCATGATCAATGGTGAATCGACAGAATCCATCGAATGCGCAGGGTATGGACGTGTTCGAAACATCGACGAAGCAAGAATACGTGGCGGTGTATTGCTGGTTATTGGAGAAGGTATGTGTCTCAAGGCTCCGAAGATTCAGAAGCATACTGAGCGATTAGACGTTCCAGGATGGGATTTTATCTCCAAATTCGCTTCCAAAGGCAAAGATGAGGATGGATCTAACGACCCTGACGCATTCAAGAGTCGAAAAGTGAAACCAATTGACAAGTTCATGAAAGACATCATCGCTGGACGGCCTATATTTGGGGGGCCTCAGCAACCCGGAGGGTTCAGACTACGCTATGGCCGCGGACGTCCTTCAGGCCTTGCTGCTGCTTCGCTTAATCCTGCATCGATGTTGGTTCTGGATGACTTCATCACTGTTGGAACACAAATGAAAATTGAACGTCCTGGAAAAGCTTGTGCAGTAACGCCAAGTCATGATTCTGAAGGACCGTATGTTGTCCTTTCAACAGGACAATTCTTGCGTGTTGATGACGCGAGCATCATGCAAAAAATTCGACCTGATATTCGATCGATATGGGACAATGGAGAGATTGTCATTGGATATGGAGAATTCATGGAGAACAACAAAAATTTGGTTCCAGCAGGGTACACAACCGACTGGTGGGCCAGCGATCTTATCGACGCATTGCGAACGAAGGAAGATGTTGAAGCCTTCCTGAACATTTGCGATTGTGGTGCCGATGCTCCCAAAGGAATCCCCGGATTGGCAACCTATGAGAGCGCCTTTGACCAGTTCCATGTTCGTCGTCGATGGCATCGATTCCTCTCTCGCATGACTGTTAATTGGGATCAAGCCTCTGCAGTTGCAGAACGTTGGCGGACTTCCTTACCCCCTCCTCACAATCCTTGGTTCCTTGACCTACCACTCGAATGGCTTCCAAGTGTGCTAAAGGCGCTTCAGAGAGGAAAGGTGGAAAATGCAGGCACTATGCCTGAATCAGCCCATGACCATCCATTCACTGCTTCAAAGTGGTTGCGTTTTACTGGGGCCGCTTCGGGATGGAATCCGTCTGAAATGGACAAGTTGCAGCCCGAGTCAATCCCTCCAGTTTCTGAACTTCAACCGATAGGATACGACCTTCTTCCTCAAGAACCAATCTTCGAAGATACACTTCCTGAGGCGTGGACGTTCATGCAGCATGGCCTGCTGAAAGGGGCCTTGCTTCTTCTTGGAATTCCTCACCATCATGAGGGAGACGATATCGTTGCTACAGGCGGCTGGCAGGCTATGCTCAATGGTTTTGGCTTCACCACTCGTAAATCTGAAATCCATCAACTCATAGACCTTGGACTCAATGTTGACCAGCGAATCCTCGAACTTCGAGATTCAAATACAGTGCTACGGGCTGAACGGGCTCGACTGTTTACTCTTGAGAAAGAACGTTCAACCATTCGAATTGCTGCTGAAACCGAAGCCCGTCAACGTGGCCTAGGTATCGCAGAAACCGATCAAGTTGGAAAGGAAGCTGCAGAATCTGTCCCTGATGAAGGTCCTGAGAATGCTTCGCGATACAAGGCATCGCAGCGTATGCATGATGACCATGAAGTCGATGGATTTCTACCACTCGTTCGTGAATCGTCTACTCTACGTTGGGAACATGCAGCTCCGCAACGAATAGGTTGCAGAATGGGTCGTCCTGAGAAGTCTGCCCCTCGTGAAATGTCTCCACGTTCCCACACCCTCTTCCCAATCGCTTTGGAAGGAGGAAATCAACGACTTATTGCCAATGCTGCTGGTAAAGGAACCATTCGAGTTCAGATGGGGAAGCGGTTGTGTTCCAAGTGCGGCAAGGATTCCCCGTTCGTTACCTGTCACCATCGCGTTGTTGACCAAGATGGATTACCAAAGATCGGTGAAACGTGTGGTGGGCGAACAGACATGCGAGAATCAAATGGCAAGAGTCGTCGTCGAGGAGAGGTACAAAGCGTTCCAATCGAAGCGATTCTCGAAGATGCTCAACTCCGCATCGGTATGAGTCGATTGCCTCAACAGGTCAAGTGTGTTAAGGAACTAAAGAGTAAGAATCAAACTCCAGAAGCCATCGAAAAAGGTCTCATTCGTGCGAAGTATAACCTTCCTGTATTCCGTGATGGAACCATTCGTTTCGATATGAGCGATGTCCCCGTGACCCACTTCACGCCCAAGGAAATCTATGTTGATTGGAAGCGACTTCATGCGCTTGGATACACCCATGATTGGGAAGGAAATCCTTTGGAACGAGACGACCAGATGTTGGAATTATTCCCCCAAGATTTCATTGTTGCAAAGAATGCAGCGGATTATTTCATCCGCACTGCTCAATTTGTTGATGAAGTCCTTGTCAAATATTACAAGATGGACCCATACTACAACGCGACCACAAAAGACGATCTCGTTGGACAACTCATCTGTGCTCTAGCACCGCACACATCAGGAGGCGTTCTGTCCCGAATCATTGGATGGGCGGATTGTTCTGGCGGCTATGCTCATCCTCTCTTCCATGCTGCAAAGCGTCGTAATTGCGATGGTGATGAAGATGCAATTATGC
>JABIYX010000076.1 GCA_018666575.1 Methanobacteriota archaeon
AAGGACGTAGAGAGAAATCGCATTGAACGCCAACACGGATACAAGTGACCAAACCCACGGATGGTCATACATCATGTTTGCACCAATGAGGGCTTGACCAACATGGGCAATTGAATCGTATGGGGAGATCAGATATAGAATCGATTTATCGAACAGACCTTCAACGATTGCAGCAAGTGTTTTGGTCCCTAGTACAATTGCTAACAATGCAATACCTGGGAAAAATTTTCCACGAGATACGCTCGAAAGAGCCAGACCGATGCTCGTATAGGTAACGATGAGTAAAACACCACAGAACATTGTGGTCAAGAACATAGGGAATGTATCAATAATCCAAGCCCAACCACGCCCCATTGACAAGATGTCTGCGAAATAATACAGCATCAATGTCCCAAGAATAATCAGTGCCTGGATGCTTGCCACTGCCAAATATTTCATGCCAACATAATCAAATCGGTTTATTGGTCGAGAGAAGTATAATGCAGAAGTCCCATTTGAGCGATCTTCAGAAATCACACCACCTACAAGCAATGCCGCTACCAGTGGGTAATACAGCATGTTTCGAGGAAAGAAACCGAGAACGTGTGCATAGAGATTATTGCGCCCAACACCCCATAATTCATACAAGGCGGGTTCACCAAGTATAGCGAAAAGTAGAGTAAGAGCAACATCTGTCATGGATGCTATGAATACGAAAATGAGGAACAATTTGGTTGGGACACCCCAAGGGCGATGTCCTTTACGGAAGATTCCGAGAAGATGATGTCGAAAGATGGCCCAATTTCGCATCCACCGAGGGTTAAGTGTACCGTCCCAAGGCTTGTAGACTTGCTCAAAAACTTGACCTGTTTGATTCGCAGGGCGAGCAACAGAAGCAACCGAATCACTTTCTGCACCCCAAGCAGCATCCATTCTACTCTGCCCAGTCACGGGCTTGGACGCTTCAATTTCCCCGTTTTCTTCACTCATGAACCCGAGCCTCCCATGTGTTCTGGAGCGTCAACTCTACGGGCTTCGGCAGGTGAAGCGAGAAGATCTTCACTTGATTTTACACCGTAGCCGAAACGTTCCATAATGACAATGAACAAATCTTCCAAAGAGGCTTCATACTCATGCATACGTCGAATCTGAGCACCTGTTTCTGCTGCACATTTCAAAATGCGATGAGTTGTATTTTCCCCATCATACTTGATACGCATGATACGGCCTTCCCGTCGAACATCGAGACCGTCCTTACCCATCGCTTGTTCGAGTTCATTTGCTGAACCCCATACGTGAATCTCAATTTCCCTATCGATGGCTTTCAAATCCTCGATACGCCCTTGTGCTGCAAGTTTTCCTTTGTGCAGAAGCACCATGCTATCACAAACACGCTCTACATCTTCCATAAGGTGACTTGACATCAGAACTGAACGCCCTCCTGAATGAACCATGTTGTACAACGTGGTCAACATCGAATCTCGGGCAGTTGCATCGAGTCCGTTCGATGGCTCGTCTGCGATAATGAGTTGTGGATCGTGTATTATTGCACATGCAAGTTTTGTAGCCTGACGCATTCCAGTTGAAAAAGAATTGATTGGTCGGTATCGCAATTCACCAAGACCAACGTATTCCATCGCAGTGTGAGCTCGAGCCATCGCAACAACTGGGTTCATTCCGAGTAATTCCCCGCTGTATCTTACTTGATGAATTGCATCCATATTGTCATCTAACGCCTCGTATTCAGGCATGTAACCAATTTTAGAGCGGATATCGAGTCCATCTGTACGAATATCATGTCCCAATACACTGCCTTCGCCAGATGTGGCTTGAATCAATCCTAAAATCGTCTTGAAAAAGGTGGATTTACCCGCACCATTAGGGCCGAGGAGTCCCGTAGCGCCTTTTGGAACATTGATGCTGAGGGAATCAAGAGCTACGTGAGGACCATAGGATTTGGTCAACTCTTTTGTCTCGATTATCCAATCATCCGTCATTGCTTTCAACACGAGGACAGGACGGAAGTCTTTCAATCCTTTCTCACTTTGTTACGTCAATCGTTTTGGAGAAGTCACTACGGGTCCGAACTGCGATTCCTTTTCGTAATCGTAAAGCCTCATTGGCATTGCAACGAGAAATACCATGCCCAACGAGATCACCATTTTCACGAACGATTAAGCATGCCTGCCCAGCAGTAAGCCAAGCATCGCAAGCGTGAATGAAACCATGGAAGACGTTTCGGCCTCGCACAATGTATTCAACTGCATCATCGTGAATAACGACCAGAGGCAAGCCATCTCCTGGGTTGGCCATCGGCGAGAAGCGGTTGTGCTCAGTTGGCAGTGGCAAGGAACGATAACTGTAGAGAATTTCTGAACCATAATCGGTGATTGATAAGCCCCCATCGGTTAACCGAGGACTAAGAATATGCTTTCCTGAAGAATTTAAGACGTTCTTGACACGACCAGTACCACCGATGATGAAGGAGCAATCTTCAACCATCTCATGAGCGTTTTTGGGGTGACAATTTGCGAGGACTACAAGTTTCTGTTGAATCTGTTTTCTTCGAAGCTGCACCTTTTCGCCTGGAAGAGTGGAATCATCTATGGTAAGTGGTTCCGAGATAATTTCGAAGGATTGAAGGAGTTCAGAAGCCTTCTGAGCAACCTTTTCTTGAGAGATATCGAGTGTCAAAATTCGATCAGCATCAACGCTAAACATCATCAATTCCTTCCGAAGTAAAATCAGATTAGGTCGGCGATCCCATAGCCATGAGGGCCCATCGACTTGTGCAAATGGGTTGATGTCCTCAAGACCATATGGGAGGAGACCAAGCGGAGTTTGTACAAAAATCTCCATCGAAGGAAGAAGTGATTGCATTCTTAGGACCAATGTTTCACAACGTGATCGCCATGGCCCAGGTGCACCGTGTAGAATCAATACGTCCACGCCGTTAGCCTTTTCAGGCTTCCAACGAGTGTGGAGTTGCTTGCGTGCAGCAAGAATGTGAGGTCGAACGAGCGTATCTTCTCCGCCCCATCGTTCCCCCTTTTTTCTGCGAGGAGATTGCGCATCGATCACGTAGGACCAATCGCCTTCCCAAATACCACCTTCTGGAGAAACTTCTCTGGCAGCAGCACGGTCATCAACAACAAGATCATCGAGTACATCGATTGAGATGCCTGAAGGAAACGGACGAGTTGTTAGCCATAGGAATGCCTCTCTCAATGCAGGATGTTGATGACTGCGCTGTTCTGCAAGTTGCCAGATTGTCCCATCATGAATTGCCTGCTTGCATCGAGCCAACTCGGCCAAGGTCACTTCTAAGTTGTATCTTGCCAAGAATGCTGTGCGATCTTTTTCTTTCATTTTCAAGACGTCTTTTGGACTGTAGCCAACCACGCACGGAAGCATCGATGGCCATTCTTGAAGATCATCCAAATGAATCGTCCCAGATGGTGAAAGCAGTCGCTTATCCCGAGCAAAAAGAGCATATGCTGCTGAATCAAACAAATCAGCACCCAATGCAATCAGCATCGGGAAGAGCATTGGATGCCCACATCCAAACATATGCCTGGGCCGTTCGGGAGCAAGTTCTGGAAGTGTTGCCAACATGATTTTCGCCAAATCTTTGTAACGGTGCTTTTCCATAATTGGAACGATTCCTCCAATTGGGTGAACTGCGAAATCAAAGGCACTCATCTCACGAGCGGATTTCTTACGAAGATGTCGGAATGTACCTCCTTGAATCGGCCCGTTCAGCATTGTATCTCCAGCAACATCTAGTGATTGCTGAGCACGTTCAACCGTCACATCTACAGCAGATTCCACTTCGAGTTCAGACATATCAGGACGACTAAACACATCGAGCATTGTAGCAATGTCAACTCCTATTGACTTTTGAAATTCAACAATTTCCTCAACACCGACTTCAACATCCCCATACACATAGGCTTGGAACGTCCCTGAATCAGTCATGATAACACCTGGATAGTCCAATAGGTCATGGACGCCTTTTCCAAGAGCATGTTGCTTCAATGCATCGTGTTTCCAGATGATGTAAGAGTTGGTAATTAGCGCCGAAATACCGTATCTATCCCACATTTCACGTGGTTCAATCGTACGGATATTCGGATTGATAACTGGGAGCAATGCAGGAGTTTCTAGAATTCCGTGCTTCGTATGGAGTTTTCCAACTCGTGCACGACCATCTCTTGACGTAATTTCGAACTTGCCTTCATCACCATCACGACATGGTTTGGGGTCGCCTCGGGAGCCTGAGTTCCATACTGCCATATTCGTTGGGCTGAACCTTTTGATTTCAAGCCGCCGATGAAACGTCAACAAATTCAACGTTCCCGTGTGCGAGAATGAATTCTCGACCAAGTTCATCGAATGTATCGAGGAGTGCAGTAGAAAATTGTATTGATTCGATCTCTGAGTCTGCTTCTAAATCGTTTCGAACTCCCTCGAGTGTCCCTGGTGCAGCGCCACAAGTAAGGCAAGCACCGGTTAAATCTAAAACGAAGCGAAGACCTGATTCTGCCGCCTCCATACGAGCAACAGCAATGCCGCCTCCGTGTCCATCAAGTGCAGCTCTTACAGCACCCAACCGTGCACACAATGCAGGAACAAGATGTTCTGAATCGAGTACTTCATGCAACGACATATTCCGGAGTCGTTGGTCTTCTTCAGGGTCTGAAGCCTCCTCAATACGGCGTTTTGCCTCGGCTTCCATTGCCTTTTGAGCTTCGAGTGCATATGCACGGACCAAATCATCCTCCATGAACTGTCCAATGCGAGGTACTGTTTGAAGTGTTGCAAAGTAGTATCAGGGATGATTGCATCCATTGATAAGGGTGAGATTGTAGGGACATATGGGTGAGATGATGGGCGACGAGCTTCTGCGTATAGAAAATCTTCATGTTTCAGTAGAAGGAACATCGATCATTAAAGGACTTAACCTGACAATTAACCGCGGGGAAATACACGCAATCATGGGCCGTAACGGCGCTGGAAAGTCGACCTTGGCAAACGTAGTCATGGGCCACCCTGCCTATGAAATCACTCAAGGCACGATTCACTACAAAGGCTCCAACATCGAAGAAATGGAAGTGTTTCAACGAGCAAGAGAAGGAATGTTTCTGTCCTTCCAATACCCTGCTGCAATCCCCGGCGTTCAAGTTGGAACCTTCCTTAGAAAGTCTGTAGCATCGGTTCGTGGAGAAGCACCTCCGCCTCGGGAGTTCAGAAAAGAACTCAAGAACGCAATGGAACAACTCAGCATGGACCGGTCGTTTTTGTCTCGCTACGTCAATCAAGGATTTAGCGGAGGGGAAAAAAAGCGTTTAGAGATTCTTCAACTTCTTCTCTTACAACCCGACCTCGCTCTTCTAGATGAAACCGATTCAGGACTCGATATCGATGCTCTTCGAATTGTTGCAGAAGGGATTAACAGCGTTGCACAAAACACGGGCTGTTTGGTCATTACACACTATCAACGACTGCTTGATTTGGTCAAGCCAGATGTCGTTCACGTTCTCTTAGACGGAAAAATCGTCCAGAGTGGTGGGCCAGAATTGGCACTCAAGCTCGAAGACGAAGGATATGATTGGGTCGAGGCCCTTGCATGAGGTGAGATGATGACGCAAGATGCGAATGAAGCTGTTGGTGACTATCGATATGGATTCCACGATCCTGAATCAGCTACAATCAGATTTGACAAAGGTCTCAGTGAACAAGTTGTCCGTGATATTTCAGAACTCAAGAATGAACCAGAATGGATGACAGACATCCGAGTTAAAGCCTACAATCACTTCATTGAACGAGAAATGCCTACATGGGGAAACTGCGATTCTCTTGAAGCAATCAACTTCGATAACGTCACATATTTCCTACGGTCCTCCGAGAAGACCGAGAAGAATTGGGACGATGTACCTGAAGACATCAAGCGAACATTCGATCGCTTAGGGATACCTGAAGCAGAACAAAAGTGGCTTGGTGGAGTCACTGCTCAATACGAAAGCGAAGCAGTCTACCACTCCATTCGTGAAGATCTGGAAGAACAAGGTGTAATTTTCTTGGATATGGATTCTGGCCTAAAAGAATACCCTGAACTGGTCAAAAAATACTTTGGAACAGTTGTACCCCACAGTGATAATAAATTTTCAGCATTGAATACGGCAGTTTGGTCAGGTGGATCATTCATCTATGTTCCTAAGGGCGTTCATGTTGAAATGCCTGTACAAGCCTATTTCAGAATCAATGCCAAGAACATGGGTCAGTTTGAAAGAACACTCATTATTGCTGACGAAGGCTCCTCGCTTCACTATGTTGAAGGATGTACCGCACCAACATATTCCACCGACTCCCTCCACTCAGCAGTTGTTGAATTGATTGCAATGGAAGGGGCAAAAATTCGTTACTCAACCGTCCAAAATTGGTCTGCCAATGTGTACAATCTCGTCACAAAACGAGGAGTTGCATACAAGAATGCCACTGTGGAATGGGTTGACGGAAACATTGGCTCAAAATTAACCATGAAGTATCCATCAGTTTTACTCAAAGGCGAAGGAGCCCATGCTGAAATCATCTCGGTAGCATACGCTGGAGCTGGACAACACCAAGATGCTGGAGCAAAGGTTCACCACCTTGCGCCCAACACTACTTCCAACATTCTTTCAAAATCCATCTCAAAGGGAGGCGGGCGCTCGTCGTACAGAGGAATGCTGCAAGTCACACCTAAGGCTGATGGATGTCGCTCGAAAGTGGTCTGCGATGCTTTGATGCTCGATGAAGACAGTCGAAGCGATACATATCCTACAATGGAAATCGGCAACTCTACTGCAGATTTGGAACACGAAGCAAGCGTCTCCAAGATTTCTGGAGACCAACTATTCTACCTCATGAGCCGAGGGCATTCCGAAGAAGAAGCAATGGGACTTATTGTCAACGGTTTCTTTGAACCATTCACACGGGAATTACCAATGGAATATGCAGTTGAACTCAACCGCCTCTTAGAATTAGAAATGGAGGGTTCGATTGGATGACATCGTACCTCGATGCTTCCCTTCCAACTCGATCAGAACACCTCTGGCGATACACACCCTGGTCAAGAGTCCACCCCACAAAAGTTGACGAGTTACCTAGTGTTGGAGAACTTGTTATTGTTAGTACTGACCTTGAAATCAAAACCAGTTCTAAAATGAACATCCAACATGGAAATGACATCGCCCGGATTTTCCTCGACGAGGTTGTTGAACAGACCCATGTCTTGACTCCAGGAGATGGAATATCACATATTGAGATCAGGGCTGGTGGTCATGCAGTCGCAGCACACATTCACATTGAAGCTACTCAAACTTCCAGCGTAATGTTTCACCTCAGTGGAGAAGCAGAATGGGTCGGTTTGTGGTTAACAGGGAACATTGGTTCGAATTCCCACCTCTCTGTCGGTTTGATTAACGAACTTTCATCCGAGTCAATTCTTGTTCGAACTGACAACTGGAATGTTGAAAGAGATGGGAATTTTGAACTCGCAACATTATCATTAGGTGGTCAAAGAATAAAGTCTGATATTCGGACAACACTCTCTGGTTCAAATTCAACACACAAACAATTCATTGCCGTACATGGCCATGGAACACGTCATGATGATCATCACATCGAGATTCATCATCAGCAACCGCACACGAATTCTAAACTCGTTGTAAATGCAGCGTGTGATGACCGAAGTCATTCAGTAGGCACTGGTGCGTTAACCATCGATGATGAAGCGCAACATACCGATGCCGGACAAGTGTTTCGAAACCTCCTGCTTTCACAATCAGCAAGAGCAGAAGCAATTCCTGAGTTGGAAGTCATGGCCAATGAAGTAGCAGCTGCACACGGCGCTGCATCCGCACCTCTTGATCAAATGCAAATGCACTACTTGATGAGCAGAGGCCTGAGTAAAGAAGAAGCAACAGCAATGCTTGTCGAGGGATTCCTTGTTGACTCATTTGTCGAAGTACGATCTGACTCGATACGTGAAGCAATGCAAACACGACTTACCGTTCATCTTGAATGCAAATTGATTGGGTGATTTCATGGCAATACGTGATGACTTCCCCATACTGCAGCGTAACATAAACGGTCATCCGTTGATTTATCTCGACAACGCAGCCACAACCCAAAAACCGTCGGTTGTAATTGAGGCAATGAATGAATATTACACCACCAATAACGCAAATGTGCACAGAGCCGTTCACACGTTAGCAGGGGAAGCAACCAACGGATACGAGGCTTGTAGAACCACGCTCAAATCATGGTTCAATGCAGAACGCTGCATTATGACAAGTGGAACTACTGAAGCAATTAAT
>JABIYX010000191.1 GCA_018666575.1 Methanobacteriota archaeon
AGTGATTTGTGGATTGGAACCGACGGTGGAGCATGGATTTGGGACGGGACAACCGCAACAAAAGTCCTTGAGGGAGGTTTTTATGAGCGTCCACAAGTATTCTATG
Organism: Methanobacteriota archaeon; assembly: GCA_018666575.1. Classification (GTDB taxonomy): domain Archaea; phylum Thermoplasmatota; class Poseidoniia; order Poseidoniales; family Poseidoniaceae; genus MGIIa-L2. The sequence goes on from JABIYX010000191.1 coordinate 107, forward strand.
ATTTTGAACTCGATGGGAATACCATGTACGCGGGAACGAACCAGGGACTGTGCAAGTACAGCCTGTCAGGAAATTTCTTTTCTATCCCAACATGCAACGCATACGCACCGATTGGCCAAGTGACAGAGGTCACCGTCAACAGCACGACCATCTTTGCAGGTTCAAACAACGGTGTATACCTTATCGATAAAGCCACAATGACCGTCGTCGACACATGGACAACTGACGACGAAAGTGCTGACGCTGAAGTCGTCGTGATTGACGATGTTGCATACATCGGCCTCTCAGGCATCGGCGTTGCCCGCTGGGACATTACCAACGAAGAATGGCTCACTACGTGGGGCGATAACGTCCTTGGGGCAAATGGAAACATACAAATTACCGGCATGGTCGAGGACGTCGCAAATCGAGGTTTGTGGGTTGCAGGGCCCCAATTTTTCAGACTGTTCAACACTTCGACAGGTCAAGTATCACAAAGTTTGGGAATCAACAATGCCCATGATCTAACAATGTACGGCAACACCTTGTACTACCATCTCAAGGATACTTCTGACAACATTTTCTCGTACGATATTATCAATTCAACAAGTAATTCTCCACTTGATGCAGGGACTGCTTTGGGTAATCAGACTGGTTTTATTGCGAGCATGGAAATTTCGGGGGACACTCTTGTCGCAAGCGTGTTGGTTGTGCGGAGTTCCATCGGAAATTTTGGTCAGACAAGTACCATTGACGAGGGAGGCCTCGTCCAATATGACCTTGTCAATCAAGTATGGAACACGACCATCAACTCGTCTGGACCAATCGATGTCGTATCGTATTTCAATTCATCAACTGGTCATTCGTGGGTGAGTTGGGGCAACACTGGCGTTGAAGTATACGCGCCAAACGGCACCAGCATCGGTTTCTGGGAGAACATTTCGACCGTCACTGAAATCGTTGAATATGACGGAAGAATCTTGTTTGCTACCGAAAACGGAGTGCAGCGATTCAACGAAACCTCGTTCCAATGGGAAGCTACATGGACATCTGGCAACGGTTTGCCGAGTTCAACAGGGAACATCATCTACGAACTATGGACGGATGGCTCAATCCTTGCCGTCGGTATCTCTGATCAGAATCCATTCGTCCCAAAATATTTCATTGCTTTCTTAGAGTTGGATGGCACATGGACTTCCTATCAGACGGGAACAACCAACATAGCGCGAGGTATTCCCTTTTCAATGACTCAATGTGGGACGAACCTTTACGCTGGATTTTGGAACAACAATGGGGGTCTCTCTTCCTTTGATTTAACGACATTAACCGCTGTTAGCAGTTGGGGTGGAGGGTCCTTCCCAACTGGCATAGAGAACAACAAGGTATCCGCCCTTGCATGCGATGATGACGAAATTTTGTATGTAGGTTACAACGGTAAAGGCAACTTCAACGCCGATCTACCAATCTCAAGATATGACACTCAAAACGGGCGATGGCTCAGCACCATCTCGCAAAGTGCTCATGGCATCACATCTGAGGTGATCAGCAGCGATGGATTGTATCACTCAGATGGAATATTATTCATCAGTACGGGAATCTTTGGTTTCGCAGCCACTTCAACAACCAGTTTTTCATATCTCCAAACCAATTCTACATTTACCGGACAAGTTCTTGATGACCCGTTGAGAACTGCCGTAACCAGTTACCAGTACACAGGCGGAGAATTGCATCTTGCTCGAGCAGGTGGCTCAACCGGAGTAAACTCAATTCTCAAATACAATGCAACCGGATTCAACACATTCATTCAATATGCATCATTACCAAGCGGAAATATCGTCTCTATGGATGGAGTAGGAAACACCCTTTGGGTGGCAACACAAGGTGGCGTCTTGAAGGGTGAATACAACACATCTGGCGGAATTGAATGGACGAACGGTTGGTCAACACCTATCGGCGCCGTAACCACCGACACGTTGCTTGATGGTACAGACTTGTACATCACAACGACCGGAAGTGGTCTATTGAAACTCGACACTAACACCGGCAGTATAGTCACAATGGCCGGGGCACAGCACAACAACCAAGGAGGCATAGCAGTAACAACCGATTCATCTGGAGCAGAAGTGCTCATCATTGGATTGTTAGGTTCCACAACCACTGCATCAGGTGTGCAATCATTTGACATTACTTCACAACAATTCTCAGTGAGCTCTTTGCTTGCTGGACTGCCATCAAATGCAATCCGCGGTTTCACGTTTAGTTCAGACTCGTTGTTTATTGCCACATCAAATGGAATTGGACAATGGAATTTCACAGTGAATGCTTGGGAGAATCCAATTATTGTTGAAGATGGACTGCCGGATTCATTCATTAGCGACGTGTTTTGGGCATCCAATACCCTCTATGTGGCCAGTCTTTCTGGAATGACGCAATACATACCGACCACCGGGGGATCGATTACTTTGAAACAGTCAGATGGGCTTTTGGGTAATTCCGTCGCATCGTTCGGGAGTTACACCACAACAACTCAGGGCACTTGGTTGATTGCTGTTCATGATGGCGCATTAGGTGAACGCCCTGGACTTTCAGTAATCAACATCTCGTCGAACAGCGTGGTCTCCACGCATCGGTTTGATCAGTTACCATCAAACACAGTCACTTCAGTCACAGCAGATTATGGGGGCGTTCACATCGCTACAGATACTGGCTCACTCACGCATTACAACGGCCTGACCGACCAATTTATCGCTGGCATATCAAGGACAGATGTGCCTTCTTGGCCCATCCAAGACATGGAATCAGACGGTGTTCACCTGATTGTTCGAGGCGTATCAAGCGTTTCAATCATCGAAGCAAGAACTTCATCGCATGCTTTGTTGAAATCCTATGTGGTACCCAACCCTCAGAACGTTGCAGTCGGTCAAAATGGCTTTTGGGCTGCAACCCGAGATGATGGATTGTTTGGTTGGAACAAAGCCTTCGAAGCTATAGAAAGCGGCGTATCTCGATCTGCAAATCCTCTTACAGTTGCTCTTTCAAATCTATTCTTCAATATAGGGGAATTAACCCACCCAGGAACAAACATAGAATTGGCAACACTCGAATCTCCACTTTCCCTCGATACAACTCTCGGGTCACTTGATGGCAATGGTGTTCGATTCCAATACGTTCCACTTGCGTTCGGTTCACCTGTTTCAAACGCCTCAATTTGGGCACAAACGACTGAGTTAAATTATGATGCTACGTTCCAGATTCGAAACGCTTCAGTCTTGGGAGAAATGCTGCAGGAGGCTATTGATAATGGACAACTAAAAAATGGTATTCGCTATGTTCCGCTAACGTTGTACTCTGCAACAAATGGAAGTTTGGAAGTTCGATTAACCTATGACTGGATTCGTAAGGATACACCGGTCATCATCACGGACGTCTTCGATCGTCCAGATGATGGTGGAAGCGCCCTTAATCTTGAATGGTCTCTTGTTCCTGACCTCGATTTCAAATCCTATCATGTGTATCTCAACCAGGGTCCATGGACAGGTCTCCTGACAGATATTGATTTCAGCAATAGAATCGCTGATGCATCAGAGGCTCTCTATTCTAGAACCATTGCAACCGTTACAACTGCGAATGGAGTTGCATTAATCGATGGATTAGACTACTACGCACTGGTTGTTGTCGAATATCAAGATGGTCGATTTGGAACACCAAGCCCAATTTTTGGCCCTGTTGTTTCGAGCAACGAAGTTCCAACTTCTCCTGCATGGGTTCAAGGACAACCTTCACTGAACCAAAACGAAGGTGACTTGGATCTTGAATGGGCTAAGTGCAATGCTCCAGATGCTGTAGAAACTCGAATTTATGTGTCAACTCGTCAAATTACCGACGCAATTGGCCTTCCAGTTAATTCGATTATTCCAATTGGTGATGAGAACAGCACAACGTTGAGTTTGTTGGCTGGAGTACCGTATTGGATCGGCGCTACTTGTGTGGATTCGATTGCACAAGAAGACGCTCTTAATGCGACAATCATTGGTCCAGTTATTTCTGTTTCTGGAGTAAATGATAACACAGCGCCAGAGCCGTTGGAAAACGTCTCCGCAATTGATACGCCCGAGGACAACGGAGGTCGAATCACCATCGGCTGGGATCGAACAGAAGCCATCGATTGCGCCTTTTATCAAATCTACATTGTCTCTGACGTTGAATTTGCAACATACCCGACTTCTGTTGGGGGATTTTCAACATCCTCAATAATCACTGATTGTGATCAAACATCTGCCATCGTCAGCGAGTACAATGATTTACCACTTCTTGATGGAGTCGAGTACTATCTCGGCGTCGTTGCGTTCGATGTATTCTTGAATGGGCAATTGAATGATGCCATGATTGTTACCGGAACTACTGAAGACAACCTGAATGGAGAAGTTCGTTCACCAGATCGAATCGGAAATGTTCAAGCCTTTGATACTCCAAACGATGCAGGGACTTCCATTGATGTTCAATGGACAGTTTCACAGACTGAAGATTTCGGTTTCTACGTTGTTTGGGCTGCTGACCGCCCAATCGAAAATGTCACTTCTTTGTGGAATGCGTACGAAATCAACTCTGAATTGTGTGGATGTTTGGTATTCGATAAACAACAAACCGATGGTCAAAACAATCCTATCATGCTCTCGATGAGTACTGCCACATACACTACGCTTGATGAATTTGGAAATGCAAAGGATGTTGTTTCAGAGATTCAAGAGAACATTCGACTCTATGTTGCAGTTACAGTTCACAATACAGTAGGAGATGCTTTCACATCTGGACTGATGAATACTGATGTACTCCCTGTGAATAATTTGCAAGATACAATCGCTCCTGAACGGATTGAAAACATCACGCTATCTGATCGTCCACTCGATGATGGAACGGGAATCAATCTTGAATTTGAACTGACCTCTGCAAGCGATATTTTCGAATATCACGTATTTGCAGCTCCATTCCGATTCACTTCGGTGGGATTGGATTCGAATGGACCAGAATTTCCAAGTATAGTTCTCGATAGAGAACCGGAGTTCCCAATTTTAATTACAACGGTTACAGGAGAAATCCCAGTCTCAACGGAGTTGACTGTTTGGGTCGCTGTAGTCCCAGTCGATTTTGCCGGAAACGCAGTTACTACTGGTTTGGTAACAGCGTCAACCAATTCAATTGATGATGGTTACGCAATCGATGGAAGCCAACTTCCTACCATTGATGGGATTAGCCTTGACTGGGTAAACGAAAAGGACATACTTGTAACTTGGAATCAATCAATTTCAGAACTTGTAATCGGTTACCAAATTCATATCAGTAATCTGAATTTCAGTAACATCTCTGAGGCTACGTTGATCAATGAAGGTGTTATTTCGACAACGTTTGTAATCACTTCTGAAGTTTTCCCAGCAATTTCCAATGATACAGATTGGTTTATTTCTGTGACACCTTTTGATGAGGTTTCGATCAAGCAACGAGTCATTCCTGTAAAGTTAGATTCGTTGGTCATCCAAGATGATTCAACAACATCCGATTCCTCATTCAGTTTGGACTCCTTGTTAACGACTCAGAACCTAATTCTGATGGGTGCTGGTTTTGCAGTTCTTGTCCTTCTTGCAACAATCTCACGCACCCGTGGTAAGCGAACAAAAGAATCTCGCGTATGGGAAAATCAAGCAACAACTTGGGGCTTTGATGAATCCATTGAGTTGAATAACCTGGCCGCACCTAATTTAGACACGCAACAAGGGTATACTGCGCCTGCTCCTTCTCTAAACGTCCC
>JABIYX010000038.1 GCA_018666575.1 Methanobacteriota archaeon
AAAGCAAGTTAAGAAAAAGAACGATTCCGCTGATCGCCAACAAAATGCATTAAAATGGCTTCTTGTTACTTGTTTTGGTTACACTGGTTATCGAAATGCTCGGTTTGGACGCATAGAAGCTCACGAAGCGATCTGTGCTTGGGCAAGAGAACTTCTTCTCCAGACAATTGAACATGCCCAACAATCTGGATGGGAGGTTCTTCATGCAATTGTCGATTCGGTTTGGATTCGCGATGTACAAGGCCGGACATATGAACGACAATACACTGATGCATTGGTTCTAGCCAAAGATGTGCAAGCACGCACTGGTATTCCCCTTGAATATGAAGGGACGTATGATTGCATTGCTTTCCTACCAAGTCGGGTTCATTCAGGAGGTTCACTGACGAAATACTGGGCGTATGGGAAAGGTGGTCTGAAAGTCCGAGGACTTGAATTACGTCAACATTCCACCTGTCAATGGATTCGTAATCTCCAGAACCAATCGTTGCAAATACTCTCGGAATCCACGGATTTAGTTGATGGGTTACCCTCATATTCAGTCCAGAGATGTATTCAGAATCTGCTGCTTAATGAACTGGAAAAACTTGAGGATGGGACTCTTTCAATTTCAGATCTTCTTATCGCTCAACGTATCTCAAGGGAGCCGAGTCAAGGTTCGGTACAATCTCTTGCCATGCTTGCTTTCCAAAGACATCAAACGCATGGGTTTCCTCTCTCTCTGGGTTCTAAGGCTCGATTCCTTGTTCGTAAGAAGGACGCCAAAAACTCCCTGTTCAGAGTTCTTCTCTCTCAAGAGTGTTCAGATTTGAATATGGCTGCCCGGCATGTCGATACGGCGTATTATCGACAGCAAGCCATTCGCGCTGTATGGGCAATACTCACTCCGTTTGGGTGGACGGAGAATCAACTAACAGAAATTGGTGTTGTGCGACTCGACCAGTGGATGTAAAAGCCTCTAGTCTCGATTGCGATTCATCGATTTGTTTAGGTAGGAGTTGTAGTAGAGTTTCAGAATCTAGAGTATTTCTCAGGATCAATATCTCCTTTCTTGATGTTTTCCAGTAACCCAGCAAGTGTCTGCTGGAATGTGCCTTTACAGTACATTTCAGCTGTTGATGGAGTCTACTCGATGCGTGTCCATCAATAAGAATCACAGGGCACTGCTCGGATAATTTCTCCAATGAATGCAAACAATGGCGGAGTATCGCTCGTCCTTCATACCGGCGTATTTGCTCGTCAAGAAACATTGCCAGCAATCCATCAACAACGACTAAAGAAGCCTTTGTCAACACTGTTTCTTGATGCACACGAAGAATCAAAGCGTGTAATTGATGGAGCGTAAAACCTCGTCCAATGTAGAGTCGTCGCAAACCCTCTTCAAGACTGCAATTGCGCTTCCTTAATGGCTCAAAAAAAGTGCTTGGATTGAATCGGTGAGCTCCATCAATCCAGTGAACTGTTTTGTTTTCACTAAGCAAAACCGCTGTTGTTTCCTGTGCAAGAAATCTCATTTCCTTACCAAAATAGCCAGGTCCTTCAATCCACGTTATCCCTTTGCTCAATATCAGATGTTCGGGCAGAATTTGAGTCACTTTCTTCGCTTCAATGCCGAGCATGTAATCACCAAGTATTGTTGTCCGGCGAAGACAGTAGGGTTACATTTCGCAGGGGGTGTTATGAAAGTGAAGGATGAATTTCAAACACCTTCGGCATTTCTCTTGCATTGTGAGCGAACCTCGTATTCTGATTCATTGCGACCTCGATGCCTTTTTCGCATCGGTTGAAATGCTTCATCATGGTTTTCCAGAAGATCAGCCATTGATCATAGGTTCCGATCCCCAGCAAGGCCGAGGGAGAGGTATTGTTTCGACCTGTAATTATGCCGCCAGAACCTACGGTGTCCGTTCAGCTATGCCTATCACAGAAGCGTGGCGACGTTGCCCAGGAAGCCCTTACGGGCCAGGTCGTTACATCCGAGGAACCCGTTCACTGTATTCGATGGCGTCTCGTCGTGTGATGAAGATATTGCGCAAATATGCTGACAAATTTGAACAAGCGAGTATCGATGAAGCATATCTGGATATAACTGACTACACAAAGGGTGATTGGGATGAATCTCTTGCACTTGCACGAAGAATTCAAAGTGAAATTACGGATTCGGTGGGACTGACTGCTTCTTTCGGAATTGGAGCGACCCGTGTTGTTGCGAAGATGTCTTCTGAAGTGAATAAACCCAATGGAATTCATCGCGTATTACCGGATGAGATTACCTCGTTCTTTCGTCAACGCTCCGTCCGTGAAGTTCCTGGGATAGGTCCTAAAACAGCAAATAGATTAGCGGAATGGGGGATTACAACGGTCGATGAAGCTTCTGAATTAGGAGAACTTGCACTCTCACGCATGACCTCTGAACGATTTGCTTCATGGCTCTTACGTGTTGTGGATGGGGCGACATCAAATGAGGTCAGCCCAATTCGCTCACGCCGTTCAATTGGAAAAGAACGTACATTTTCTGTCGACCAATCAAATCATGAGGTTGTTCTAGAAGTTCTTGAAAACCTTACCGTTAGAGTGATGGCAAAGGCTAGGGAAGAAGGTATTGCAGGTAGACTCGCTGAAGTTAAGTTACGATATACTGGTTTTGAAACACACACGCATGGCCGCTCAATACCTGTAGCAATGGACGATACTGAGGTGTTTCTGCGTCAAGTTCGTAGACTCTTTGCACAAAACGTGAACCAAGACCAAAACATACGCCTTGTTGGCTTCCGTCTGGGACAACTGGAAGAAATCGATCTTCGTCAAACAACTTTAGATGGGATTGATGAATCAGAGTAACTTGTGCATTTTTGCAAGTGTCCCTTTGAATTCTTCAAGTGAATCGGGAATGACCACGCCTTCGATTTCAGCATTGAGAGATAGACCTTGTTCCTTCTTCGTCTTCCATACTTCACTATTGAACGCTTCAACTTCTGGCGTTAGGCTGTTTAGATGCTCATCAACAGTACCTTGGCTAGGGAATTGGTCCACATCAACCGAACTTTCTCCATAGAGTGTCATTGAAATGTGATGGCAAAAGAAAGGACAGACTGGGCTAAATGCTGCAAGGAAATCGTTCAAGATAGTATGAATCGTCCATGCAGCATGCGTATCCCCATCGTAAAGACGAGTTTTAGCCATCTCGAGCCAATGGGAAGGTAGGATTCCTGTACCAAAGGACTTGAGTGCTTGAGTTGCAGTGTAGATGTCTAGGTCATTCCATGATGCTTCAACACTGTTCATTGTAGCAGTAAATTCTGAACGAATCCATCGATCTTCGACAGGGAATGGTGTCGTTGGTTCGGATTCTGGCATGTCGAACTGGCTTGCAAATCGAGCTACGTTGAATAATTTCGTCAATACACCGAAATATTTGGCTTCAATTTCTTCTGGATTAATGTGGAAATCATCACCAACTTGAGCTTCACATGCTTTCCATAATCTGAAGCATTCGCTTCCAATCTTATTCGCTTTGAGACTGACTGAACCACTTGGTCCTTTGACTTTCCAAGATCCCGTGCGTCCTCCTGCTCCACATTCGAGAACACTATCAGCATCAATCCCATTACCAAGAGATTTCGACATTTTGCGTCCCCAAGGATCCATACCAAGCCCATCGATCCAAACATGTTGGAAACCAGGTTTGTCAAGAAGTAGTGTTGATTTCAGTAATGTGTAATACAGCCATGTCCTGACAATCTCCTTACCTTGAGGCCTTAGCGCAGTAGGGAATGCCTTTTCGAAAACCTCTGGATGATTCAGATAACCACTGACGAATAAGTTCGAATTTGAGGAATCCATCCAGGTATCGAATACTTTTTCTTCGCCGCGAATGTCCCCTAGAGACTCCTTTAACTCGGTAAACGAACCGACATCTTCTCGAGAATCTCGATTAAGAACACGAGATTCCATTGGAGGTTGTTCTTTCCAAGGTTGGACGTAATTGCCAGTTGGTGGTACAACAATAAATTGTTCATCCTCAGAATACCAAATCGGAATCTCAGTATGATACCAGCGTCGTCTTGAAATTGGCCAATCAATGCTGATGTTATCCATCCAGTCAAGCAAAAATTGTCTGTTTCTTGGAGGATGGAATTGGATTTCATCGATATGCTCCCTCATTCGATCTTGAATGTGGGTCTGTCGAACATACCATTCTTTGAGAAGAATAATTTCGACTGGGTTTTTTCCACGTTCTGAAACGGGTATTTCTTGCGATCGTTCCTCAATTTGTGAGATGTTCCCTGCATCTTCAAGCATTTCAGTTGCCTTAGCCCGTGCTTCAATGACACTCAAACCAGTAAGGTCGGCCGAAATGTCAGTCATGCAACCATCGAGGTCGATGGCTTGGAAAGGAGTTAATCCAAGTTCTCTGAACACTGCAACGTCATTTTGGTCTCCGAATGAACAAACCATCAATATTCCACTTCCGAATTCTGATTTGACAGAAGGATGTGTTTTAATTTCAACAAACGTTTCTCTACCCATTACTGGCATAGGCAAAATTGCCTTTTTGCCAACGAGGTGTTGATATCGTTCATCATCCGGATGAACTACGACGACACCGCAAGCACAAATCATTTCTGGTCGAGTGGTTGATATGATGAGTTCCTCGCCAGAATCAGTTTGCCATTTAACATCCACAAGTTTTGTATTTCTCGAAATACGTTCAACTTCTGCGTCAGCAATGGTTGTCCCTTCGACAGGATCGTAGATGTTTGGTCGAAGGTCTTCAATAATGTCTCCTTTCTTGAACAGATCGATGAATATGGATTGAGTGACTGCCCGGTAATCCGGAGCATCAGTAAGGTATTCGGCCGCAAAATCGCAAGACAATCCAACGCGTGCAGCGGTCTTTCTCATAGCCTGAGTAAATGTTTCAATTGTCTCTCGACACAAATTTAGGAATTCCTCACGATCATATGTTTTCATCTTCCTTTTCGTGTTCTTTTCAACAGTAAATTCAATGTTTATTCCGTTTCTGTCGACTCCCCATGGAAAATACACTTCTTTGCCGAGCAATCGTTGGGAACGTGCAATTACATCGATCATCGAATATTGAGCAACAGCTCCTATGTGCCATGTGCCTGATGGATACGGTGGTGGTGTATCGACGACGAAC
>JABIYX010000108.1 GCA_018666575.1 Methanobacteriota archaeon
TCTTCTTGATTCTTCGAAAGGTCATGCTTCTACGTGGCTTGCTTCATGGCTGAACGCACACGGAATCGAGGCGACGGAAGTCAGTCAAGAGGCGGTTGCGATGAATGCAGGATGCGGCGCAGGGGAACTCTCGCCCGGTCAATCATGGACATGGAGTGAAGCAAAGACAAGCGACCATTTGCTCGTGCGTTCGGTAACTTCTCAAGCGGAAGGAGTCATTGTTGGAGCAGCTCTTGATGGCGATGGTGACCGTTGTCTGTTGCTTCAAGAAACCCGTGATGGAATTTGTGTTGTTGATGGCGATGATATTGCTGACGCTCTTCTCTCTGCGTTGGATGCAGACTGGATTGTAGCCGCTAGCATTGAATCAAATCTGACGCTTCTGACATCGGTTCATCAGCAAGAATCGATGATAGGAATCGAAACTGCAGTAGGAGACCGTTGGCTTTCTCATGCGCTCTCCAAGAACCATTCACTTTCAGGTGATGCCTATCCAATCATGTTAGGGATTGAGGATTCAGGCCATCTTGTCTTGCCCTCACCTCATCCAAATGGTTCGTCATGGAGTTTGGTTGGTGATGGTGCAATGACTCTGATCATGTCTTTGCTTTCCATGCAACGCTCCTCTTCGAGTTCTATGGAAAAGGGATGGAAACGACGCGTCAGTGTGACGAATCCAAATCGATGGATGTGGGATGGTAAAAACCAACATGCAGATTCAGTGGAATCGATGGCAATAACACATCTTGCACTGGCTGGAGAGGTTACAAATTGGCAACGAACAGGATTGGAAGGAGAACCAAATTTGATGCTCATTCGCTGTCAATTGAATGGATCAGATGTGAGTCTTGGAATCCGGAACAGCGGTACTCAAGCTAAGACGAGTGTATCTCTTCGCTTTGCACAAGCAGATCCAGGATTCGATGCCATGCTTATGCTACGTTCAATTCAGAATTTCCTCTTACGGACATTCAATCCTGTCGCTCATTGACGTGCGAGCAATTCATCTCTTGACTGAGTCAAGTAGGTAATCACTGCAAGTAGAGCAGCTGTTACCAGAAGGAGTACAAATCCAGAGATTGGTGTCATTCCTTGGTAGATGAGGACTCCAGCAACAATCCATGCAACAATCAAGTTGAGGAAGCCGATGATTCTCCAGCCACGACGTAATGTCAGCACACCGATAACCCACGCCGTTACTGACATGGCAAGCAATTCAAGAACGAAGATGAGGAGATCGGGAGCAATGATTCCACTGATGACGAACAGAACTTGAGATGCCCATAGGACTGCTGAAATCCACAATCCACGGTTTGTTGCAGTTGCGAATGCTGCTGCGATGAGATTCAATGCTCCAAAGGCGAGGGCTGAGATCCAGATGTCGAGAACGGTTACATCGAGTTCAACTTCAATCCACCAAAGCAAACTGTTCAGTGCAAACGGTAAGACCATCATTCCAAGCATCAGGACAGCAGGTTGCTTCCAAACCCATCCTTTGTTGAACATTAATCCAAGGGCGATAAGACCTGCAGGTCCAAACGAGAGAATGAGAATTGAGAATCCGAATGAGACGCGACCAAGAGCGCCTCGATGGTCTTGGAGTCCTCGAATGCGACGTTGTCGTTCAACCCAGTCCCAAAGTAAAGCTGCTACGATGAGGGCAATCTCAATACTGAATACAGGAATTGTCCACGAAAGGGCTTCGAACTCGAATGGATTAGTGAGCATTGGAATCGGCAGTTCTCCTCCTGCAAGAATTCCGAATATGCGGTCAAGCACGAGCAAACCAACGACCATATCCAACACGTTTGGAATACGTACGCCAAGATCGCTACGATTGAACAGGCTAAATCCACCGAGGATAATCAATCCAGCCATCAAAACCAGTAGGTCGAATTGTTCCTCGAGGAAAACACTTCCCTGACTGGCTCGTCCTGCAAGATGAACAAGCACAAGGCCGCTCATCGTCACAGCGATCGGTATTTCAACGCCGAGGACATCAACCAATCGTAGATTGAGAGATTCAGCACGGACGCGTGCTAAACTGATGAAGAGGATTGAGATACTTGCACAGAGGATGATGGCTGTTGTCTGGTCTCCACCAAGGAAAGCAAACATTACAGACGCTAGAATTGAAACGCCTAGGAACGAGAGAACGATTGTTGGCCGGTGTTGAATGTCACCGATTTCGAGATCATCTGGTTGTGAAATACCAGAGCGTTTTGCTCGCTTCTTTTGTTTCTCGGCCAGTTCGATGAGTTTCGGATCGATGAGTGTTACGCCCGTTTCTTTGGATGTTTGATTGAGATACGCTTGCACATTTTGCTTGGCTTGCAACTTCTGTAAACGCTCTTCTTTTCGAGCAACAGAACGCATACCTGAGCGCCATTCACCTTGGATTGCAAGATAGGCTCCAGCGCCTACGAAACTGAGAATGGCAAAGGTTGTGATCAGATTCGCTTCCAAGGCAACACCGGTATACAACATGGTCGAAATCATTGCAACTGTTGCTAATGTTGGTGGAAGCAATTTGTCCATCAATACAACGCGACGTAGGAAGTGGTACAATGTTCCAAGGGAGAGTATTGACATGAAGGTTGCATCTTCAACGCCGGTCGGGAACCAATTGGAATTGGTTAGTTGCAACGCATCAGCCTCTCGTAAAGCAGGCATTGCAAGTAAACCGCTCATGACCAAGAGTTGCAAGGTTACGATGCTGTTCGATTGATTCTTTTTCGCCTCATCATCATCTTCAAACAACTTGTCTGAATGAACCAGTAGCAGTGAACATCCAGCTACAAGACTCGCCGCATAGAGCGAAGTATGGCCAAATTTCCAGCCAAAGAAGAGGGCAAAGACACTCCAAGCAACGAGCATGGTGCGTGGTTGACCGCGATGTTGTTCAAGAGCAACGAGTGTTCCGTGGAAGATGAGAATTGCTCCCATAACACCGAGCAGTCCCCATGCTGGCAATCCGTCAACACGAGCAATTCCCCATACGCCAACCAGTGAAACGATGAAGGAAAGATTCCACAATTGGAGCAGACCAGAATCTCGTGCTCTGGCGCTTAGTTCACTCAATCCAGCAAGACGGCCAGCGAGATTGAGCGTCGATTCACCCTGCCTGACATTTACATACAGCTGCTGGAGGATGAGAAGAAGCATCCAAATGGCTACGTGTTGCTCATCTAATACGACTGGAATGAAGTCGTTGGAGAACATTCGAGATTCGATATCGGTTGCAAACATCAGCAGCCAAATCCAAGGGGCGAGAACGGCAACACCCGAGATTGAAGGAGATTTTCTTTGAACTCCAAGCCATGCTAAACCAATCCAAACAGATCCTTGTGCGACCAAGAGACGCCAACCTTCCACTTCGCCCGGTATGAGCAACGTCAACAAGATGACGATGACGATTCCACCCATCCATAGGACGTGGTCAGAAACCGCTTGCTGATTACTTAGCAAGGCAACTGTAGTCAACAAAGCAGTGAGAATTGCATAGAGACTGTACCCATTCAAATCTGCAACTGGAATTGTAAAGACATCTGTACTCATCAAAATGACCAGAGCGAGTAGGAACGGTGCAGGGATGAGAATAAACGGGGCTAATCGCTTCCAATCGACCCCACGAACGGTAAGGTATGATGCTCCGAATGCACTGATGAGGAGCAATAACTGGGCTAATGCATAGCCTGTTTCCGTCCTGTGTGCAGCGATGGCGAGAAGGGCACCAATCATTCCCAAACCAACAGATATTGCCCATAGTCCTGGTTTTCCAAGGCCCAATGCCTTGGCAGCCTCTGAAAACCAATTGTCTGCTTTGTGGAATTGTGTTGCAATAACTGCATTGGTTGCGGTCACTGCAAACATGAGCATGAATAAGAGAAGTTCATCATCAAAGGAGACGATTTCAATACCAGCGATTTGCCATTCTTGAGAAAAGGAGTGAATTCCGATCCATAGATATGAAACAGCAATTCCAAGACTTGCAAGGTTTCCTGAATTCCTAAACATAGCTAATCCATGCATGGAAAGTGTACCCAACAGGATCATTGTTGCAACGCCGATTTCATCGTAAAGCGCTCCAGTAGCACTTCCAAGAGCAAGCAAGACCAATGTTGCTTGAGCTGCGATTGCATCGTCGTTATGGCGCTGAGCAATGTATACGTTGAATCCAATCAATGAAAGAAGAGACAGACCAAGCGTTTCATCTGCACCAAGAGGGGATCCATCAAACCAGCCCCAGTGATGCGCATCGAGTGCAAATCCATAGAGAATCTTCATCGAAATAATGACCCATGTTACGCCGAGGAGATGCATTCTGGGCATCGGAATCCACTTCTCTCCAGCCCAAAGCCCTGAAAGGCCCATGATGATGAGAAGTGGACCACCAAGCAAAGGCGGTAATGCGGTTCCAACAACCCAGCCAAGAACAGACCAGACGAGGACCATTCCGACAAGCAGTCCAAATCCAATGCGGCGTTCACCGTGTACAGCAATATCTGTGACAGAATCCTCAGCAGCTGGTGCATCGACAGTTCCATCTCTTTTTTCTGCTCCTGGCTCATGTTGGCCAGTGTTTGGAGCGGAAAAGAAATCAGCGATTTCGCCGACTGCAGCATCTGTTTCAGCCATTTCGACAGGTTCTTTCTCTTCTTCTTTGACTTCAGGTTCAGGATCTGAGATGAGGAATCGGTCTAAATCAACACCCATGCCACGGTCGAAATTCTTCTTCCGCAGGACTTCATCTTCCACGAGTTCGTGGTCAGAAGTTTCCCCCTCCATGATATCATCTCCTCCAAAGTCCTGTTTCAAACCTCCCCCTTGCAGGTCAATTCTTCTCTAATTTTCGTATGGCCGAATAGAAAGGGACAAAGACAGACCGCGGTAGGAACTGGCATGGCGGAGACCTCCACCCCGACATCGACCCCCCTGACAACGCACGGACTAAGCCCTAAAGGCGAGGTTCATTGGAACCTCGATACCGAGGTACTGCTCGACATTTCCATCGCTCGTAACGAAGGGATTCTAAGTGCTCATGGTGCTCTTGTGACCGAGACAGGCGAGCGAACTGGACGTTCTCCAAATGACAAATTCATTGTTGATGAAGAATCGACTTCAAACGACGTAAATTGGGGCGATGTCAACATCTCCACAGACCTTGCAACATTTGAGAGATTGCGTGCTCAAGTCATTGACTATCTTTCAGAGCAAGAACACCTTTTCGTACAAGATCTAGCCTGTGGTGCAGAACCTTCTGAAGCACTTCCAATCCGTGTTATTACGCACAATGCTTGGCACAGTACATTCGCTCGAAACATGTTTGTTCGACCGTCTGTTGAAGAATTGACTTCCCACACGCCTGATTTCACCGTCTTCCACGCACCTCATTTCGAAGCGAATGATGCTTCTCTGAACTCACAATGCTTCGTTATTGTCAACTATGCAGCTGGTGAAGTCATTATTGGCGGAACTCGATATGCTGGAGAAATCAAGAAATCGATTTTCTCAGTCATGAATCTCATTCTTCCAAAGAAGGGAATTCTTCCAATGCACTGCTCTGCCAACACAACAGGGGAGAACACAGCGATCTTTTTCGGTCTTTCCGGTACTGGAAAGACAACACTTTCCGCAGACCCAAAGCGTGCCCTTATCGGTGATGATGAGCATGGTTGGGGTGCAAATGGTGTGTTTAACTTCGAAGGAGGATGCTATGCGAAACTCATTGATCTCTCGGAGGAAGATGAGCCAGCAATCTTTGCTACAACCCGTCGTCGAGGAACCGTTCTTGAGAACATTGTTCTTGATGCAGATGGTGTTCCTGACTTTACAGATGTCAGCAAAACACAGAACACACGCGGTTCATATCCAATCGAATTCATTGATAACAGAACTCTTGACTCACGCGGAGGACATCCACAGAACGTTATCTTCCTTACCTGTGATGCGTTTGGTGTTCTTCCACCGATCTCTCGTCTTACTCCAGAACAAGCGGCTTACCACTTTATTTCAGGATACACAGCAAAGGTTGCTGGAACTGAAATCGGCGTCAAGGAACCGCAAGCAACCTTCTCGGCTTGCTTCGGTGAACCATTCATGCCAATGCACCCTGGCGTCTATGCTGATCTTCTTTCAGAGAAAATGGAACAAAACGGTTCAACGGCTTGGCTCATCAATACTGGATGGAATGGCGGCCCATACGGTGTTGGAAATCGAATGAAGATCAAGTACACTCGTGCCATGCTCAACGCTGCACTTGATGGCGATCTTGACAATGTTGAGTACATTACCGATGCCCGATTCGGATTCGAAGTACCAACAACATGTCCAGACGTTCCTTCTGATGTCTTGCAACCAAGAACCACATGGGAAGACAAGGATGCTTACGATGCAACAGCTGACAAGTTGGCTGAAATGTTCAACACAAATTTTGAGCGATACGCAGCAGGAGTCTCTGCTTCTGTGAATGAAGCCGCTCCTCGAACAGTTTGAATGCGGAATGTTCAAAGTGAACATGGTTGAAGCAATAGCATGCAACCAGATGGTTCAATGCCTTCAAATCAGCCTCCAACCTCAGTTCCAATTCAAGTGAATCCAGTACAGCAACCGATGCAGGTTCAGCCCGTACAACCAATGTTGTTTGGAGCAACCCAGCAACCCATGATGGCACAACAGGTCATGATTCAACAAAATGGCAACGGTATGGCAGTCACTGGATTGGTGATGGGTCTTCTTGGCATCGTCTGTTACTTGCTAGGTTGGCTCATTTGCATCACATGGGCAGTTGGTTGGTTGTTCGGAATTCTAGCAATCATTTTCGGCCATCTTGGCCAAGCAGAAGGAAATCGATCAGGTGTTGGAGCAGGTCAAGGAATAGCAGGATTTATTCTTGGATATTTGACAATTCTTGGCTATATTATTCCAATGCTTTTGCTTGGTGGAAGCCTCGCAACCCTCTGAGGGGCAATTCGTTCGCACCAACCCCTTCAAAAAGGGAAGCCATCTGGATTGAATTGGGCGATTGGGGTAGTCTGGATATCCTTCCGGCCTTCGGAGCCGGGGACGTGGGTTCGAATCCTGCATCGCCCGCTCTCAACAGCATCACTGTAGGGGCGTACGCGTCCATATGGAAACGGTCTCGTCCCCCCATTGTTCTTGACGAACAAAGGTAAGTCCTGAACTTGATAAGACATCATCATCAATGTTGGAGGCGATTGGTTGTTGGTGGATCACATCGCTTTGAACGAGATAGAATTCATCGACTAATCCTTCAGCAAGGAAGGCATGAACTGTTTTAGGGCCTCCTTCAATGAGAACTCGTTGACGTTCTAAGTCGCCTAATCGATTGAGAAGGGGAATCAATCCAGTAAAGTCAGAACCGATGCGTAGTGTTTCGTGTTCATCGTTGTAGACGATTGCATCAGAATTGGTACGTTCATTGGGATCAAGAACGACTCGTAGCGGTTGTCGTTCTGTTTCAACACGACGAACTGTCAGGGTTGGATTGTCTCGTTGAATGGTTTCAGCACCGACTAAGATCGCATCGCAATCCATTCGCAAACGATGGACTTCATCCAAGCATGTTTCACTGGTAAAGCGCTGAGCTTGCTCCGATCGATCATCGACAGAACCGTTTGCATCAACAGCCATTTTCACAGTCACCATTGGTCTGCGGTGCTCACACCAATGGAGGAAAGGTTGCATTTGTTGACTTGCTTCATCTTCAAGCAGCCCAGTCTTGACGCTTATTCCTGCTTTTTCGAGAACACCAATGCCTTTTCCACGAACGGTTGGGTTTGGATCATGGTGTGCAACGATGACGCTCTTGACACCAGACCAAAGCAAGGCTTCGGTGCATGGAGGCGTTCTTCCGTAGTGATTACAAGGTTCGAGTGTGACGTAAGCAGTTGCTCCATTCGGAGAGTTTCCTTTGGCTTCAGCATCGTGTATTGCCATTTGTTCGGCATGCAATCCGCCGAGATGATCGTGCCAACCTTCTGCTATGATTTTACCATCCTTTACCAGGACACAGCCGACAAGCGGGTTTGGACTGACTTTGCCTCTTCCTCGTTCAGCCACAGCAAGTGCCCTGTGCATGAATTCGACTTCAGATTCTGACCAATCCATCAAGACCCTCCATCCTAGGCCAGAAGCCATCTCTTCATGAGTGCTTGGTTTAATCCTAAACACGGGGAAGAGTTCATGCGGAGGAGTTCTTGTCCCAA
>JABIYX010000097.1 GCA_018666575.1 Methanobacteriota archaeon
CTGCTTCGAGAGTGGTTTGTTGTGTAATCATTGGAGATGCGAAAACTGCGAGAAGTACAGCACTTACCAGTAATACTCGCATAGTTATGGCTGTCTGTTAGGTTTAAAATATCCTTTGGTAACAAGTCTGTTACCTATGGAGAATGTGAAGACTCTAACGTTCGAATTAGAATTCGGAAATTCATCACATCACTCAAGAACTGAGTTCACTTGGGAGAAACATGGCGAACGTCCTAACATTGGACAATATTAACGTCGAAGGCAAGACTGTGCTCTTGCGCGTTGATATCAATAGCCCGCTTGATCCTGCAACTAAGTCGTTTCTTGATGACACAAGAATTCGTGCCATTTTACCCACATTGAACCGATTATCAAAGGCAAAGACAGTTCTTATTGCTCACCAATCCAGACCTGGAAAAAATGATTTCACCAGTACCTTGGGTCATGCTCGTGAACTTGGGCGTTTATTGGGACGTTCGATTCGGTGGGTCGAGGATATTCATGGGCCAAAGGCGATGGAGGCTATTGAGGAGATGAAGATAGGTGATATCCTCATGTTGAATAACATTCGAATGGATTCTGAAGAAGTAAATCGTAAAGGTGATGCTCTTACTCTTTCTGAAACACAACTCGTTCAAGATTTGGCAAGTGTTGCGGATGTCTTCGTAAACGATGCGTTCGCATGCGCTCATCGATCCAGTCCAAGTATCGTTGGTTTTGCTCACCACTTACCTTGCGTAGCTGGGGAATTAATGGCTCATGAAATTCGACAAATCGATCTAGCACTTGAATCTCCAAAGAGACCGTGTGTAGCTGTTCTAGGAGGCATAAAAGTCGATGATAGCATCGAAGTAGCACACAATATGCTGCAAAACAATATCGCTGACGAAGTTTGGTTTACCGGAGGAGTTGCTAATCTGGCCATCCATCTCTCAGGAAATGATATCGGAGAAGGAAACATTTCATTCTTGCAGAATGAATTGCAAGATGCATGGGAATCCACACTTAAATCTGCAACATCTTTGCTTAAATCGCATAAAGATAAGATTGTCTTACCAACCGATGTTGCAGCGAATGTTGAAGAGAATCGTATCGATATCAAGGTCGAGAATTTGCCTATTCACGCACCTCTTTTTGATATGGGAATCACGTCTATTCTTGCCCTGTCCTCTCGTATTAAGAGTGCAGGGACAATCATTCTAAACGGCCCTGCTGGAGTCTTTGAATTACCTGATTTCGCATTAGGGACAATTGAGATGCTCAACGCATGTGCTGAATCAACAGGATATGCTGTCATGGGCGGCGGACATACTGCAACACTGGTTAGCCAACGCGGTCTTGCCGACAAGATGGGGCACGTCTCCACTGGTGGCGGTGCTTGTTTAGATTACATTGCAGGGCGAACCCTTCCTGGAATAGAAGCGCTTGAAATCAGTGCTCAGCGATACCAATTGGAAATTACACCAGTTATCCAAGATGAATAGGATCTAAAGTGGCACAATCCTGTCCCTTAGAATGGCAACCATGATGTCACCGATTCAAGCACTAGCCTCATGAAGAAGCACAATCTCGTGGCACTATGGGCGACGATACTGCTGTTCGTTATCGTAACGCGGTTTTGTACGATGATCAATTCGCCAAACATGTTGGGGATTTCTTACTCCACAAAGATGGAACATGGTCAGAGTCCAACGGTAATGAAGATGTTATCGAAGACATAGACGGCTCCAATCGAGTCATTACTCGTTCATTACAAAATTGGCACACACATCTCGCAATGCAACTGAATGCTCGCGACTTTAGTGATGGATTCCCACTTCATCGTTGGCTGAATGAAGCTATCTTTCCAACTGAGGCGAAGATTACGCCTGAGTTTGTCCGAATAGGTGCACAAGCTGCTGCTGCTGAAATGATCCGAACAGGGTCTACCTTTGCTGCGGACATGTATTTTTTCCCAGCAGTTACAGGTGATGTCCTCGACAAGGCTGGATTACGAGGATTATGCGGGGGTCCTGTAAGTGATGCTGCACTTCCTTCACATGAAAATGCACAATCTGCATTAGCAGAACTTGATGGTTTAATTTCAAACAATTCTGAAGATGATCGAGTCCAATATGCAATTGCCACGCATTCAGTCTATCTCTGCTCTGAGGATACTCTTCGAAGAGCGAGCGAACTTGCTGAAAAGAGGAACGGGCGACTTCATATTCACGTAAGTGAAACTCGAAAAGAAGTTGCTGAATGCAAAGAAAAAACAGGAATGTATCCTGTCGAATATTTGCAATCAATTGATTTCATTCAACCTGGGACCATCTTTGCTCACGCTTCTTGGGTTAAGAAAAATGAAATTCGAATGATGGCCGACTATGACGTTACTGCAGTTCATTGCCCCTCTTCAAACATGAAATTGGCTTGTGGAGGGACTCTTTCTTACCCACCATACCGAGATGCTGGTGTCGATTTGAGAATAGGCACAGACGGTGCTGCATCAAGTGGGAATGGACTGAACTTACTCCATGAAGCCCGTCTGGCAAGTCTTGTTCAACGACACGATCATTGGGATTCAACACTGCTCCCAGCAAAAGATATCTTCGGTATCGCAACAAAGGGAAGCAAAGATTGGGTAGCATGGAATCTCGATGATATTCGAATGCGTCCTCTCGGTCGCTCAAACAATCGACATCTTGCAAACCTTGTTTACAATGGCGGGGACTGCCTAGACGTTTGGGTTGATGGGAAAGCATTGCGCCTTAATGGAGAAACCAAAACCGTTGATGAGCGAGCAACAATCGAAGAACTTGATCTTGCAGTAAATGAGTACTATGACGGCGTGGAATGATTATTCGCGCCCGTAATAGATTAGTGTAGCGCCGATTCCAAGAGTGAACATCAATGCCACAACGCTGAACAACGAGTGACCAATATGAGCCTCGTAGTCAATCTTAACTTCAGTCCCCTCTGCTAAGGCACCATCTTTTGCGCCTAAGGCAGCAAAGTAGGTTCCAGATTCCATTTCCCATGTGAATCCAGTATCGGCATTCGCACTTGCATCACCTGCAACGAAATTTGTAGACACTCCATCGCAGCCGAGACCACCTGAAAAGAACGAAGAAGGGACATCATCACAACGATCTTTTTCATCCTCGTCAACAATACCAATCCATACGTCATCGCGATCCCATGTCAATGTCAATTCAGTTGATAATATGCCAACAAGTGGATTACTTGGTAAAGGCTCCTCTGAGAAAAAGGCTTGATTCGGAGCATTCGGAGTTGGAACCCCTTCCACTTCTCCTTCAAAGGTATAGCCAATCATGCCTGCTACTAGAAAAAGAAAGGCAAAACCGGTTAATCCAACACCAATTTTTCCCTTTCCAAGTAGAGTCATAATCAAGCCCCAACTTCAAATGGAATGAGAAGGAAAGATAACGCCAATATTACATAACATGCGAGCAGCATCGCTCCTTCAAGCCAATTTGTCTTTCCATCATTTAGAATGAAATTCGCAACAAGAACACCCATAAAGGTCGCTGCAGTTTCAAGTAAACCAAATTCTAATGAGAGTTCAACGCCCATAATCCAAGCGAAAAGAACCATCAAAGGAGCGACAAATACTGCAATTTGAACGCTTGAACCAATTGCAATAGCAAGGGATAAATCCATCTTGTCTTTTCCTGCAACGATAACTGCAGTGAAATGCTCGGCAGCATTACCAAAGAAAGGAAGGAGAATCACACCAATGAAGAGTGTAGGCATTCCCCATTCACTTGCTGCTTTGTCAACACTGTGAACAAGAAGCTCGGCCATGTATCCCACCAAAATCGTAGCAAGAATGAGGAGAATCCATGCATTTTTAATCGACATTTTAGGCTCTTCATGATGAGATGAATCTTCCGAAGAATTGAAAATATCAGAATGGGTTTTGAACTGGAAGAAGAGCGAAAGGCCATACATTGCCAAAAGAGCTAAGGAAGCATAACGAGACAATTCGAGTACGTTTTCATTGGTAACGTTGGAACCTGTATGATGTGCTGCAGCTGGGATTATAAGGGCGAGCACTGCCAAGAGAAGCAGACTGCCATTCATGGAAAGTGCTGATTGATTGAACGATTGAATCTTAAATTTAGTTCCGCCCCAAAGTAATGCTAGACCAAGGACAAGAAGGAGATTGCCAAGAATAGAACCTATCAATGATGCTTGAACAAGTACGATCATTGTCTCCGCTTGATCAGGGTCTTTAAACGCAGTATAGATCGCAATACTTGCGATGATAATTTCAACTGCATTTCCGAAAGTGGCATTGAGTAATCCTCCTAGATTCTCTCCCGCCCGTAGGGCAATCTCTTCTGTGGCATGGCCCATAAGGAAAGCCAAGGGCATGATTGAAATCATTGAAAACAAAAACGTCATTTCTACGTTTCCTTGGAAATTAAAAACCAACGTCACTGGTACTGCCAACAAAAGCCAATTCAAGCGATTCTTGAGTGGATTAAAGGCATCGAGTAGACTATCGTAATTGGATTCGTGAACAACTTCAGACATCTTATCTCACCGTGATTCGTATCAATCGTCATTTGCCTTACGGCGAACTGGACGTTTACGAGTTGGTGCTTTGCGAGCAGGTCGCTTGCGGACTGGACGCTTGCGTGGAGCAGGTTCTTCCTCCTCCTCCTCATCGTCATCATCGTCCCAGAAAATTCCTTCTGCTTCGTCTTCATCGATTTCTTCGACGACTTCTTTCTTCTTGCGGCGAGTCTTGCGCTGTACGAGATTGACTGCGAATGGGTCATCCTCATCTTTCGCAGGCTCGGGTTCAGATTCAGGTTCTTCTTCCTTCTTTTCTTCATTTTCAGGTTCTTTAGCAGAGCCTGTTCCTGTTATCGAATCCATATCCAAATCTTGACTTGTACCAATGAATTCAGACATCCAATCCTCATCTTCCTCTTCGCCAGCCTTCTTCTTCTTAGGACCAGACATGCTCGTTTGAACAATCATGAGAGTGACAATAAACAGAAGGATATTGACTGCAACTGCAATCCAAACCAAAAGGTACGGGGGATCGCTTAGAGAGGGAGTAATTTTCTCAGGTTCTGGTTCTGCTTTAAGATCCTCTTCAAACGTACAAACAGTTTCACCTTCGAGATTATTTCTACAGAAATCAACAACAAAGACAACTCGTTGTGAAACTTCGTTTCCAGCAGTGTCAATGCCTCGAACAGTAATGGCATGTTGGCCTGCATCAAATGTTCCAGCCGAGAAATCCATATCACTTACGAGAATGGACAAATCTCCTTCGACATCGGTTATGCCTTCAGCGCTCGCCCATGGGGATGTGCTCGTGACACCTGTCAATCCACCATAGTTGAAGGTGAATCGGTACTGGATGTCGCGGATTTGAACGTCATCTTCAGCGGCAAACATGAGATTGATCTTGTTTCCATA
>JABIYX010000197.1 GCA_018666575.1 Methanobacteriota archaeon
GGTTGCGAGGTGGTTCGGCAGTTTATCGAACTCCAAGATTTACTTGATGGTGCATTAGCAGAATTTGATGCAGTTATCGTTCGCAGTGCAACCAAAATCACAAAAGAAATACTTGAAGCGAGTACGCCTGGTCTCAAAGTCGTAGCTAGAGCTGGTGTTGGTGTCGATAACATCGACCTTGATGCAGCATCACAACTTGAAATCCCAGTTGTTAACGCACCTAGAGCGAGTACTCAAAGTGTGGTTGAATTGACTGTTGGACACTTGCTTGGTTCTCTTCGCTACATTCCAACTGCAGACCGAACGCTTCGTTCTGGTGCATGGGCAAAGAAAGAATTGACTGGAACTGAGCTGTATGGCAAACGGCTTGGACTAATTGGATTTGGCCGGATTGCACAAGGTGTTGCCCGAGTCGCTCAAGCGTTCGGGATGGAAGTCCATTCCTACGATCCGTATCTTCCAGGATCTGTAGCCAAGAAATTTGACGTATCGATGCACAAGTCTGTTGATAGTTTGTTCAAGCGCTGCACTCACATCTCGATTCACTGCAACCTTACTGATGAAACACACCACCTTGTTGATTCAGAACGAATTTCCATGATGCCCGGAAAAGATCCGAATAATTTACCATGTGGAAATCACATTGTAAATTGTGCAAGAGGAGGTATTGTTGATGAAACAGCTGCATTGCAGGCGCTTGAGAATGGACATCTCTCATCCCTTGCACTCGACGTGTTTGAAAACGAACCAGTCGATGCATCATCTCCTCTTTTACAACATCCTCATTTCCACGGTACTCCTCACATAGGTGCTGCGACAATAGAGGCTCAACGCCGTGTCGGCCTCGATATTGCAGATGCGGTACTTGTCGCTTTGAGCGGTACTTTACCAGAAACCACTGTGAACCGTTCATCACTTTCTTGATTCCATTTTCACTTTGCAAGTGGTGTGGTCGCAAATCTTGCCTTACAGATGTCGTTCGCAAAGTATGGGTCGTACAGTACCAACTTGGAGAGGTCGCGTTGAACAGGAGATTGAGCGTCTTGTACCCTATCGAAGAGCACTTTCATTGGATGACTGTTGTAACTTCGATATGATGTTGAACGATGTTCGTTCTCGTCGAGCAGCAGGGGGAATGCTTCCTGCGCAGGAAGAATGGAAACCAATGTTGCTTTCCATGCTCGTAGGTGCTCATCAGCGAATTCGGGTCTTAGAAGGCCGACTTGAATCATTTGAACGTCGATTGATAGATGCTGGTGTACTCGATGAACCTTGAAGGAGACAAGGGATGGATTCTTGATGCGCACCTTTGTTCGAACAGAAAAGACATGCTCGTTTGGATTGTCCCCGAGGATGGGCCTGTCTTTTCATATCGTGAACGATGGAATCCCTCACTGCATGTTTCTGGTTTAGTTTCCGAACTGGAAGTACTGGTTGAGTGGTTGAATCAACCCGAAATTAAACTCAAATTTGGAATATTGAGTCATTTGTTTGAGTACAAGCGATTGGAACTTGGTTTAGTCGATCAGACACGTGTACTTACCGTTGAAGTGGATGCATATCAATCACTTAAGCCGCTTGCTCAACACATTGAGGAGCGAGGAAAGCATGTTCGTTTTACTCTCTATTCAGTGGACTTGCAGCCAGAACAAGCCTATCTCACATCGAAACGATTGACCATTGGTTCATCGGTTATAATCAAAAATCAACAACTCGTTCCAATCGAAAAGGAAGTGGTGAGGCGTTCGTTGAGATGTTGCCGTTTCGAAGTTGAATTCCGTAAAACCAATGGATTTGTAGACGATTCAACAGAAATCTCTCATGTTCTTGTAGAGGAGTGCGATGTAGAAGGCGAGATACTTGAGAACACATACATGATTCCAGTTGGTCATCCAACATTCGCTATGACGCTCTGTGAGTGCTTGAGAGAACTTGATCCCGATGTTGTCTTTACTCGAGACGGTAACACACTCACTCTTCCTGCTCTATTGGCGTATGCTAAACGGAATGAACAAGTCTTGCATCTTGGGCGCAATTCTTCGTCTGTCCGACAAATCGGTGTTTCTCGAACGGTCCATTCTTACGGCCAAGTTCTACGTAGCGACCCCCAATTCGCTTTCGAAGGTCGAATTCATATCGATTTAACATCCAGTTTTATGTTCAAAGAAGGAGGTCTTTCAGGTCTGTATGAACTGGCGATTGTCTCCGCTACAAGAATAAGTGATGCTGCACGGAAATCCCCGGGGTCGGTCATCAGCGCAATACAAAATAGAGTGGCAATGGAGGATGATGTTCTTGTTCCTTGGAAAAAAACGAGACCAGAAGATACGAAGAGTGCTTGGGATTTACTTCAATCTGATCGGGGTGGACTTTACCTTGATAGTAAACCAGGTGTCTATTCAAATGTCATCGAACTTGATTTTGCGAGTCTCTTTCCCAGTATTATTGCAACTCGCAATATCTCTCCAGAGACATTGAATTGCAGCTGTTGTCAACCTGCTGACACTGCCATCCCATTACCGCTCCATCCAGACTCTGCAAAAAAGAAATTTCAACTTCATGAACGACAATGGCAGTCTGCAAGCCTCGCTTTTCCACGTCATTCCTCTACCGCCTTCCAAGTCCCGGGACTTTCGGCGCATACATGCGGACGGGTTCATGGTTTTCTTGGTCGTGTTGTTGCTCCGTTAATTGAGCGAAGAAAACAATTGAAAAAGCAAGTTAAGAAAAAGAACGATTCCGCTGATCGCCAACAAAATGCATTAAAATGGCTTCTTGTTACTTGTTTTGGTTACACTGGTTATCGGAATGCTCGGTTTGGACGCATAGAAGCTCACGAAGCGATCTGTGCCTGGGCAAGAGAACTTCTTCTCCAGACAATTGAGCATGCCCAACAATCTGGATGGGAGGTTCTTCATGCAATTGTCGATTCGGTTTGGATTCGCGATGTACAAGGCCGGACATATGAACAACAACATGCTGATGCATTGGTTCTAGCCAAAGATGTGCAAGCACGCACTGGTATTCCTCTTGAATATGAAGGGACGTATGATTGCATTGCTTTCCTACCAAGTCGGGTTCATTCAGGAGGTTCACTGACGAAATACTGGGCGTATGGGAAAGGTGGTCTGAAAGTCCGAGGACTTGA
>JABIYX010000199.1 GCA_018666575.1 Methanobacteriota archaeon
CAATTGCTTCAACATTCATTATGCTGCTTGCAGGCATAGGTTTGAGTCAGAGATGGAAGGAGTTCAAGGGCCGAGGATTGCAATGGATACTCACCATCGGGCTTGTTTTTGTGACGTGTTATGCATTCTCAGAACGATCATGGTGGGCACTTTCAGGGCTTCCATTGTTCATTCTTCTTCCTCAAGCCCTCGAAGCAATGAGGACCACTGTCGGCTCACAGACTCCTGAGAGAACTTCTGAGGCAGAGTGATTGGATTCTCAATCCAATTTGTTTCAAGTGCTGTTTCGCAGGCATCAGCCAGTTGTTCAGGTGTTGCTTCATCAACGACGAGTGAATCTGGAAGGTATGTTCCTACATCGCCAACGTTGGTTGAAACGACGGGTGTTCCACAGAGAATTGACTCCCTCGCAACAAGTGGGCCAGATTCACGATGGGAAGTAATCAACGAAACATCTGCAACAATCATTCGATCCCAAACGATGCTACGCGGTTGTTGCTTGAGTGTCGTCATTCCAACAATCCATCCACGCTGTTCAAGAATTTCACCCGCTTGGAGAGCTAGCAGGTAGTTCTTTTCTGGGCGTCTGGAATCAGATGGGAATAGAATATCAATGGCTTCTCTTCTCCATCGTCCCTTCCATGGCTTCATTGGCCGTGCCCACTCAGCATCCATTTCAGAGTGACATGGAATCACATAGGATTTCTTCATAGGGGCGATTTTGTGTTCAGCAGACTCCTTCAATCTTTGACTAACAAAGACCATTGAATCAGCAGATTCCATCAATGAACGGATTCTCTTCCCAAGTGTTGGATGGTCGAGACCAACATCAACATCGTGTCCATGAACCACGCCAGTCCAGGGTACGTTCCATCGTTTTGCTAGACTCTTTGCAAGTTCACCAACCGGCCAGAGCGTGTGGCAGATGATGTGTTCTGGTCGCCAGGTCCCAAGCCATGATTCGATGGTCTTCTTTCTGTTTCGTACACTTCTTGAGGTAAGGGAAGGATATGGATGATCTGAGAGTGCAATAAAACGCGGTGAGAGAATTTCGAATTCATTGTGCTCGAATTTCTTTGGCGCCTTCGCAACGCCTGTCAATGTCGAGCGACGCTGTTCCATGTATTGCAGCATTCGTGGTAACGGATTAACGATACGAACATCGTGTCCTAAGTCGCGTAGAAGTTGTGCATGGTCGGCTACGAACGTACCCCTTGCTGCGTTTGTCGGAAGTGGGTGAAGCAACGTCACCAGCAGGATTCGCATCAAATCACTCAAACATTGAGGGCTTCATGAAGCGTTGTAAGGTTCTCAGCAACACTTCCTCTGTCGTTGAAGAGTCCTGAACCAACAACTGCGTTGGTAACGCCCCATTCTCGTAACATTGCAATGTTGTGTGTTTTGACGCCACCATCGATTTGCAATTGCACATCTCTTCCACCAGCAGCGACTTGTTGATCAATCGCTTTGCGGAGTTTCCGGATTTTTGCTTCAACGGTTGGAATAAATGATTGTCCTCCAAAGCCAGGATTTACGCTCATGATGAGGATGAGATCAACGTCAGGAAGGACTTCGAGCGCGATGTCAACAGGTGTTGCAGGATTGAGAACGATTCCAGCACCAGCGCCAGCATCACGAATTGCATGAAGGAGTCGATGAAGGTGAGTGACTGCTTCAACATGGACAGAAAGGTGATTACAACCAGCATCGATGTAATCTTGATACATCGTTTCAGCATTCTCAATCATCAAATGAGCATCGAATACAGGGCCCTCTCCCAAGTGCTTTCTCAACTGCTTGATGACTGGAGGGCCAAAGGTAAGATTCGGAACGAAGTTTCCATCCATGACATCAAGATGAAGCCAATCGAGTCCAGCTGAAACGGCTTCCTGACAAGCATTTCCTAGGGCTGCAAGGTCTGCTGTTAGAACACTTGGTGCGATGATCATCCAATCCCTCTTGTCCTTGCCAAGGCCCCGTGCCTCATGAGCATTGTTCTCTCTGAATCTATTTCTTGATGACAGAAATGACATCATTCCACGCTCGAGCGGATCCTCGGCGGTAGATGTTGTCATGGAAGGAACGTTGGAGATAATGGACGCATCGAGCAAATCTTCCACGATGGTTATAGCAACCTGCCAAGGTATGAATGGGTGTAATGATCTCTTCAAACGGGAGTTGAG
>JABIYX010000166.1 GCA_018666575.1 Methanobacteriota archaeon
ATCATCTCCAAGTCCCCAAGTGGCAGTTTGGATTTCCCATTGCTTGTCTTTCTTCGACTTCCTTCCACGGCCACGCACGATAGCTACGAGTAGAATTAACGAGACAAAGACAAGGCCTGCAGCGAGAAGATTCGGTGTTGTCAGAAGTGATTGGAAATCAGTTCCACCATCTGAATCATCAGTGTTTACAACTCCATTTTCAACCGCATTAATCATCAGAGCATCTACAGATTGACGAACTTGATTATCATCAAATGTAGTCACTGAGACATACCATGCAGATTTATTGCTGAGGTCAGCAAAGATGCTTGAGGTTATGACGAATGAATTCGCAGTTAGAGTATCGCCGACAAATGTGGCATCGGAGATATCCATGAAATCTTCATCAGAGATATGAATTTGATAACCTTCAACGCCGAAGTCATTCGTGTGATTCCAAGTGACTAGAATATCTGTTTCAGCAACCCACGCCAAGGTGACTCCATCGATTGTTGGGAGATAGTTACCAGGATCAGTGATTCCATCGTCAATTGATTGTGAGGAAACAACGGTCAAATCGGTTTTATGCACATTTGCAGAAGAGTCTACAGCCACGACAGCCACCCATGTCTCTTGCCCTGGAAGTACTGGGAGATCACCAGCAATGATCGTAATTCTGATTGGGAACTCTGGAAGTCTGTCAAGCGTCATAATTGGCACATTTGGCCCATCAGACCCAACACCAACACTTGTGAACGACCATGAAGCAGCGTAGACTTCATACTGGTAAATATCGCTTGCAGTTGAGAGACCAAATTCCAGTTCAAGAGCAGAGCCATCATCCATAGGACGGTCGCTGAGGTCAATATCATTAAGACGTGGAGGAGGTGTTGTATCCTCTAGATTATTGATTGGAATAACACTTGCAGACAACAAAGAATCGATGTATACGTTCCCTTGTAAATCATGAACAGTTACGGTTACGAAGAGTTCAATTCCTGGTTGAATTAACTGTGGTGTATCTGCCGATGAGAACTCATCTGTTTGTGTAGCGTCTCCATACAGTGCAGTATTCAGCGTTAATTCAATTGGATTCTTATCTTCATCAATCCATTGCTTATCGATTGAGATACAACCACAGGTTGCAGGGTCATCTCCATAGGCATTCCAAAGGTACGAAATGTCATCAACAGGCTTGTCAGCAGCCCATACAGTGTAATGACTGAAGTCATCAGCAGAAGAAATTGACCAGACAACATCAATTGCAGTACCGTCATCGTTTGGATGATCGAAGGCTTGGATATTTTCAATTCGAGACGGAGGCATTGAGGCCCCATCTGAATTGTCGAGTGGTATTGCTTGAACGATGTTCACATCGTTCAATTCAGCGTTCAACCATGTATCGTAAGCGACGACACCAATGTAATATTCAAGACCATTAATAAGCGGTAAATCGTCTAATTGTGATACAATGGTTGAATTCTCCTGACAAGAATTGACTACAGTTGCAGCAGAGAATCCAGCAACTGAACTTGGAGGTGTTACGAAGACAACCCCTGTAATCATGTAGACAGTGTAAAATGCACAGTCACCTGCATCACTCTGGTCCCATCCAACAGTTATTCTTCCACCCTCGTCTTCAGGCGTGTCGATTGCCCAAACGTTCTCGAGTTTTGCAGGAGCTTGCCCATCATCGATTCCACCAGTTGGTACGACTGGTCCAATGATTGTCGCATTCATGATATCTTCTTGTCCACTGGTATCAACGCATGTGAATCCGAGCCAATATGGCTTGCCAGCATCAAGATTGAGAATGGTTAGGTTTCCTTCTGTAGGCAACACGGTGTAGGCAACAGACAACCCAAGAATATCGTTCATGGCTTGTGTCGATGTGTAGATTCGGGTTTCGAGAAGATCGAGTGCTGAACAACGAGCCCACTCAGTCTCTAAATCCCCTTCTACGCCACCATCAAGTGGTTGAGCAGATGCCCATTCTGGTGGAGTTGGAACTTCATTACTTGTTGTAACTGGCCCTACAATCTGACTCGGCAATCCAAATCTGCCGTTGTTGTATTCGACGACAACAAGAGCATAGTAGTCAACTCCATCAACAAGAGGTACGCCATTAGCTGTCGTTACATCTGCCTTGAGTCGACTGTGAAGTGATTCAGTTTTATCGATGATTCTTCCTGCGAGGTCGATATCGGTTGGCAAAGAACCCCAAGGTCCTTCGTTAACATAAACGAGGTACCGATTGAAATCTGGGTCGTGAACAAGAGACCATTCAACAGTTAATGCCCCGCCACCATCATCTGGCCTGTCGTACATATCTGCAACTTCAACTGGCGTATCCTTTCGTACCCAATCATAGACAAGTCGTACTTCGATTGTTCCATTGTTTGGTGCAATGAGTTTGATTGGAACGATACGTGATCCATTGAGTAATTGGCCGTTATTGATTGCAAGTTGGAGGCTGCTTTCAACTCCTGTCGAGTTATCAAGTTCCAAAACAGCATCATATCTTAGTGTACTCGATTGCGCCCATACGGCTGCATTTGAGACAGGAGATGTCATGACTAGGGGTACGGTTTGGAACAGCAGCCCGTGTACACCAGCAACTCCAACTGTACTATCGAGAGTCACTGTATTGTCCTGAGTCACAAGATCGATTTGAAGCCCTGGATGAGTCATATCAGTTATTTCCATGTATTGTGAATCGAAACCGATGTTAAGTGGATCTGCATACCGTACGCTGATGGTTTCCATTTCGTTAAACGCAGTAGCTGGTGTCCATCCTCTCAAGCCAGCATCAGAAGTTGTCAGCCAGAATCCATTCGCTCCAACTGCGACGTTAGTTGGGTTTTGTACAAATGCGGATTTGAGCATTGAATGTGTACTTGTCTGTGCTTCGAGAATGGCCATTCCAGAAGTTCCCATGATCATCAAATGCGTGCCATCACTGTCCATTCGATAGATTGGCCAAGAAGGAAGGTCGGAACTTGCGAGACCATCTTCAAACTCTTGGGTTAATCCGTTGTAATGAACCAACGGTCCCACGTCAGTTGCGATATGAATTCCTCCATAATCGGAAGCAACCGATGTAATGTAATTGGAAGGCAGTTGGTCGAATCGATGAGTGGCAGCAACAGAATTTGATGATGTGTCGATGACAGTAAGGCCTGGGCGTTCAGATCCTGCCCCATCGTGTCCGAGAATCAACCACGTTCCCATTTGACTGGTTGTGTAGGTTTCAATGGACCAGACAGAGTTCCCGAGCAACCCATCTGCAGTGGTGTTTGTGCTCATTGCCCCTGTGGCTGGGATGTATTGTGTTAGGCCGCTTGGGCTTGCGATATAGAGTGTGTTTGAGATGAATCGTATGTCTTCGATGTTTGAAGTTGGCAGACCGTCTGTTGTCGTCAATGGATTATCCCAATCATTCGTCGTTAAATTCCAACGACCGATTCCGTTTTGTGTGGCAATATACACATGAGAATTCGAAAAGGCGAATCCTTGGATGTTGTCTGAAGGGAGCCCAGATAAGAGTTGTCCGCTTGTGAATTGCTGAGTTGCAATATCGAAAACCTGAACGCCAGCAGCAGTTGATGTTGTGCCAAGCAATCCAATAAAGAGTGCCGATACACCTCCAGATTGGTACAATGCAATACCATCATGACTGTCGTGGACTGCGCCATTTTTCTTTTGCAACACGTTTGAAAGAGTATCAAGAGTGTACATACCACCGTTCTGTGTAGTGATGTAAATCATGGTCCCTTCCATGAGCATAGAGTTTACCTGATTACCGAACGATAAGGACCATCCCTCATTCCAATCAATACCTCCACTGGAATTGAATGTGCCTTGTAAAATACCACCAGATCCAGGCCCTGCACTGTTCCCGTTGATTGTGACAGAATATGTTGAGACCCAGATCCGAGAACCGTCGCTAACCATTGCTTCGATGTTTCCGCTCACCAAGGCTGGTAACTC
>JABIYX010000200.1 GCA_018666575.1 Methanobacteriota archaeon
ACCTCTTGGAGACATTATCGGATGTGATGGCATTACAAGAATCAAGCGATGATTCTGTTGTGGCTGCAGGTTCTTCAACTTCCGCTCTAGCGTTGGTCGAAGCAGCCAAGCGGGAGAGTCAAGCAGGCGACCCTCTTGATGACGCTACGCAATACCTCACTGATGTTGAGTTGAGAGATACGAGCCCACTAGCAGAAGATCATCCTCGACCATATGAGATTCTTTTGGATACGAACGCTCAACCAGATGGATGGCCAAACAATCTTCTTGAAACATTATTCTCGCTCGATGCAATTTCTCTAACAGATCCACTTGCGGTTGGAATTAATACGTATGCGTTGTATGTTAATTTCTCAAGTCGTAATTCAGGCCCTCAGTACGAGACTTGGGATTATGGAACATTCACTGGTGAACTATTCGTAGGAACAGATTTGGTTCTATTTGAAAATTACATCGATATCGATGGGGATAACGTCGAAGATGTATCAATTTCGCTAACAGTGCTTGGTTTGCTTCAACTCAATCAAGGGTTTGGATTTGAGCCTCCATTAGATCCTCTCAACCCATTTAGTGCAGTTCCTGACACGATCTGGCTTCGACCAACATTCCAATGGAAGATCAATCAACTGAATGAGAATGACCCTCTCTGGGATGAGATGGCGCATATGGAAATCTCTCTCCTAAAGGGACTTGCGCTTGATTCGGCAGTTCAAGATTCACAATCCTATGCACTGGTTCTTGATACTCGATTAACCCAACCACCAAGTGATTTCAGAGTAGAAGTCGGAATACAGGAATTTAGATTCAGTATCTCAGGCGCTGTGACAAACATCGTTCAACTTCTTACGGATTTCATCGGAGGTGGTGCTTTGCCATCAGATGCTTTGACTCTCACGTCCGTTTCCGCCCCGTACGCCATAGGGATACGGAATCCTAATTCAGATGCATCGAATCTTCAAACACAATGCGATACGGATTATTACGACGTTATCAACGATCACGATGCTGCAAGTGAATTCCATAAATGTGGATTTGGAATCGGTATAGGTTTCATCGAATTCGCCGAACTCGATTCAAACGGTCAAGCAGACATTATCGATATGGGATACATCGACGTTGGATTCCATCCCGAACGAGGCTCTAATGTATTACCAGAAGAAGTTGATTTGACATTAAGAAACGATAATCTTGGGGACAATACGTTCGATACCGTCGAGCTATACAGTGATACGGGCGCTGACCTTTGGCTTCACTACTTCGAAGATCGTAGCAACACAATTGAAGGCGGAACCTTTGGAAACGTTTCTGATTCCCGTTTATGGATACGTGGCATCCCCTCCGGGACCCTTCCACAAGAGGAAATCGATGCTATTTTCACCACAATTGGAGAAGCCCCAGGAAGCGTCAATCTTCCAGGAGATATGCCAAATAGGCTTTCATTTATTGTAGCAATAAAGAATTTCACTGGTGATTCAACTTCAAACCAAAACGATCTCACTTTACCTGTCAATCCTGCAGCGCCACCAGCAACACTGATCATGATTGCAGGAACTGAGCGAATTGAAACCTTGACGTATGAATCAACAATGAAGCGTGGAGGATACGAAAACGATGTTAGTTCGATTCGTATTTCCGTCTCGAACCTCCCTGAAGTTCTCGTTTTGAAAGGAAGTTTCCAATTATCTGAGACGGGTGTTTCTCGAGTGAACTTCAACAATCCTAATCTCAATACAATCGCTCAAATTCTTGACAATGCTTTGCTGACATTGGTCGAAATTGTACTGGATTTGGGTTCCATTCTTAACGGACTACCCGATGCAATTGTGGGTACTGCAGGGACATCTGGGGGTTCCATTGAAGTCATTTGTTTGACTCAAGTAAAACAAACTTGGAATGATGGTTCCGTACGTGGCCCGAGTAGCCTAGGCGAAATCGCATTGGCCATTGGTAGTAGCAATCACCCTTGGTTTACTGCTTCTGATCATATTCTACTTTCAGAAGATACATCGATTGCTACCATAGACGGAAGAGATGGGCCAGTATCCCCGCTTGTTCCAGTCGCAATGAGCATTCGCGTGTCAAACATCTCGAGAGTATTCCAATCCTTTGACGCCATTACAAGCGAGAGAACCCTTGAATTAATTGGTCAACAATCTGGGGCGTTATTGATTGGACACATTCGTCACAATGGCGAAGATATGGTCAACGTAACCAGTCAATCAGCCCGAATTTCCAATCGGCCGGGAGACCTTACGGTTGTTCAAGACCCAAACAAACTCGTTTATTCTGCAAGCGAACCAATCGGAACAATCACTTATGGTGGACAAGAGGGCAAACAACGCAATGCGATTCGATTAGAGGGTTTGCCGTCAGCCTTCCAACTAAATCTAGGGGATTCGATCGGATTTGCTGCAGATACGCCGATTGATTCGATAACAATCCAAATGACAAACGCTACTACGCCATTGACAATGAATGGTGACCACTTCAGGTTCTGGGTTAATTCCGATACGTCAGAAGCTTCTCTCAGTGCACGAATTTCCAATGTTCAATCTGTTCAACGGTTTTCTCCATTAAATCCGAACGCAACAGGCCCTGAAGGAAGCGCACGATATTCTCTCCAAAGACAAACATCAACACCGTTCAACATTGTCATGGAAGATGTCAGTAATTACGACGATCCCTTCCTTGGATTGAACGGTATGATGCGACTTGATCCGTTGCCTGCAAATCTCGAAATTGTTCTTCCTAGTGATGTTGATTCGAGCGGAATTGAATTACCAGATTTCGGCGAAGGAGAAGGTGTTGAAGCCCTTTCGTTCTTCCTCGGTGACGTAGTTGATTTAGGAACGCTCGTCAATGATCTCGTGTACGGACTTGTCGTTGATATTGGCGATTCCTCGGGAGAGCAAGCAGATGTTGCCTATGGATTGGACATGGTGACAGGAGAGAGTTTCGACCTCACAGCAGATATGCGAAAAGGTTCAGTCCCAACTGGAACGCCAGAATGGCAACACGGTCTTGATATACAAGCTACAGAACGAACAGTACTCGATTTCAATCTCTCTCGCCTTCCAGAATTCACCCAGTCAAGTCGTACAATTGTATCCGATATTCTCAGTGATTACACCATCGATGAATCCGAAGCTGAAGTTATTCGGCAAGAGTTCATACAAACAAATGTTAGTATTGCAAATTCCTTAATTGAATCTCTCGATGATGGATTCTTGACTGAAAAAGAACTCAATGGCATTGATGTTGGGTTACTCGAAGAAGGCGGAGTGACCTTTGAGACCAGACGCAGTTGGCACGTCCGCACATGGCTGCCTCAACTACCATCTGGACGTATTGAAATTGATTACATCTTCACGCTAGTTGATGAAGTTCCAACATATGATTTTGAAATGAACCTTGAAGATTGGTTGCCTGCACAAGAACAATTCTACCTCACAATGGATGGAATTCAAAAGTCTTCAGTTGATCTTCAGATATTTGGTCTCGACACATCGACTTCTCGAGATGTATCGGTGACAGCATTATTCTCTCGTCAAGAGAATCTTACCGTTCCACGATTATCTGTTGACATGAGTTATGATATTGGACAACGTTTGGATTATGTGTATGCAGTTTTCAATGATAGAGAAAACAAAGTACGTGCTGAAACCTTCCTCGTAGGCGTTCCTCAGCAAACACAGTTTTCAGCCACAATTGGAGACGTATTATTACTTGATGTTGACGTTCCTGAGGAATTCCGCGTCGGAGAAACAAGCGTTCAATCAATGATGATTCAACAGCACCGATTTGTCGATGGGTTCTGGTGGCCTGCTACGACGTTCTTCAGAGACGTTCCTTCAGAGATGCACCTTGCTGCTGAACCAGACCAACGGCTAGATATTCGCGAAGAAACTTCATTCCAAGGAATGATGACTCTAGACTATGCATCAAATTCCGATAAGATGGATATGTACATTGAAGCATCTGGAAGAGCCATTGACGCGAAAGGCGACACTCTGATGATGGCTACGAATTTGCCGCAAACGTTCAAGTTGGAAACAACTGATGATTGGGGCGTTCGAATTGTAAGTTCTGGCGATGGGGTCGAAGAACTCTACATGCGTCAAACCAATGTCCCCGGAGCACCTGGGGTATTCCTCGATCGTCTTGAAATCATAGGTGAAGACCTCAAAGGGGCAACGATTACGATTCATCGCCCTCTCGGATATCCAGTTATTATCATCGATGACATCACAACAGGACGTCTTGTTTCGAGTGCAGAAGTGCACGTGGAACCAGGCGAATATGCTCCAATTATGGGCGACCTCGAAGTCGATGGACGAGGTGTTCTCCTCGATGCTCAGTTTACCGGCTTCATTCCGACTTCAACATCGATAGGTGTGAATGGAGTCGTTACGGACTTATCAGTCGTCAGTACATTGACTGGTGGTTCTGTTGAAACTCGACATATCTTGGTCGTTGAACCGATTACGTCAGGTGTTGCCTCGATATTGGCAATGATATTTGGGTGATGAAAATGGAAGATGAACTTGTTGTGCATGAGGATGATATCATCGCCTCAAAGCCACTTGGTTTATTGGAATCTTCCCAACGACAAGAAGCATTTGCTATGGGATTAGATCTTGATGATCCAGAACAAGCTGAAGCATACATGCAAGCCCAACAAGCAGCTCTCTTCATTAAAGAGACAATCAGAAACATCAATCCAGCACGTGTTGCTATTGCAGGTCTTATCATGCTCCTACTCGTTGGGCTCCTTGCAAGTGGTTGGTATTGGGTTCTTCCACGCGATGATGTGGAAATTGAAACGGTGTATATGCAACGTGGTGGCCATTTGGTTATGTCAGAATTATACAATGATGGGAGCCGAGCGATTACGGACGTAACAGTCCAAGTCGAATTCCAAGATGAGTTTGGTAATTTAATTCAAGAAATGAGAATTGATGTTGATAAAGTCGAATCACACTCTT
This sequence comes from Methanobacteriota archaeon, assembly GCA_018666575.1. Lineage (GTDB taxonomy): Archaea > Thermoplasmatota > Poseidoniia > Poseidoniales > Poseidoniaceae > MGIIa-L2. The sequence goes on from JABIYX010000200.1 coordinate 4,986, forward strand.
CTCTTGCTGGTGATGACTTGGAAATGATTGTTCTTGGCTATACTGTGTGGGACGAATACATTCTCGAAGTTTCTGTCACTTGGACATCTTTTGATAACAGAGTTCATATCGAGACTTGGTCACATGTTGTTGGTGAATGGGCATCTGAACGATTCGTTGACCAAGGTGAAACGACAACGAAATTGTTCTGAATCAAGTGGAAACACATTACCCATAGCGATAAATGCGTCTTGTAACGGAGGAGAAGTGTGATGGGGAAGCAATGGAGGCCAGCACTCGGAATCTTGCTGATTCTGTTGTTGAGTCCTTGGGGCGGATTTATTCAACCTGAGGCTGATGAATCAGCCGCTCTTACTTCTGAGGAATACGAGCAGTTTTCAATTCGAACAGACGCTTACTCAGATTTTGTTGGTGAACTGGATTCAACCATTGAGCAAGAGCAAAGGCCAGTTGAAGCAGATTCGCGTATAGGTGTTTTTACCATGCATGGGCTTGAAACATCACGTCCGTTGTCAACTGATGTTCTTGAACCCCGTAATGATGTGCGACTATTCCTTGTAAACAATGAACGCAATCTGATTGATGTAAGGTCTGAATTATCAGAAATTCAAGGAATCAAAGTTCGAGAATACATATCTCCATCTGGCTTACTCGTCCAGGGAACTGTTGACGGATTCAATTCAGCGATGGCTGTCGATGGAATAGATGGTCAACTTCTGGTTCCTTTGGCTATGTTCTTGGATGACGTATTACTCGACACGATGCTGTTTGAACAAGAAACAGCAGGAATCTATGGCCAGGAAGTACGTCTTGAAGGATGGAGAGAGGAGCATACTCTTGATACGATTTCCATACAAGATGAAAGTGGTTCAAGTATCGAACAAGATCTCAATGATGTTGCATCTCTGGCCATGAATGATGTGGTCAAGTTGGATGAAGGCAGGTACAGAGGACTTCTATCAGTTGATGATGTTCTTGACATCGTTCGCCAACCTTCTGTTATGTGG
>JABIYX010000201.1 GCA_018666575.1 Methanobacteriota archaeon
GTGCCTTGTTCAATTAACGAGCCATTTTCGAACACAACAATACTGTCTGCATTACGAACGGTCGATAATCGATGAGCGACGATTATTGTGGTTCTATCTTGACTGATTTTTGAAATGCTCCTTTGAAGGGCGGCTTCGGTTTCATTATCGACAGCGGAGGTCGCTTCGTCTAGAATGAGCAAAGGAGCATCCTTTAGAATCGCTCTTGCGATAGCAATACGTTGACGCTGACCTCCAGAAAGGCGATATCCGCCTTCTCCAACAAGTGTATCCCACCCTTTTGGAAGCGCTTCAATAAAATCGAACGCTTCAGCGATTACCGCAGCATGTTCAACCTCATCATCTGTGGCATCTTCTTTACCATACCGAATATTTCCACGGATGGTTGTGGGAAATAGTGTGACGTGTTGAGAGACTAAAGCAATCGAATCTCGAAGAGAAGAAAGAGTATAATCAGTGATTGAATGTTCTCCCCAAGAAATGCCGCCTGCTGATGGCTCGGCGAATCGAAGTAAGAACCGAGTGAGTGTGGTTTTACCAGATCCAGTTGAACCTACAACACCGAGCGTAGTCCCTGCCTCAATTTCCATGTTGAAATCAGTGAACAATTCATCACGCTCAGAATAAGCGAATGAGACATTGTTGAATTGGATTGAACTCCCCTCAGCAACTTCCCTACTCAGTGTTTCACTTCCATCTTCGATAGAGCTTGGACGCTCAAGGAGCGTAAGAATTCGAACTGATGAGGCCATTGCTCTTTGATACAAATCAAAGGTTTCACCAAGACGGGTCAAGGGCCATAACAAGCGTTGTGTCATGAAAACAAGAACAGAATAGGCGCCAACTGCGAGCACGCCGTCCAATGCCAACCGACCTCCAAGAAGCAATGTTGCCGTGAATCCAGCTAGAATTGCCATTCGAATAAGGGGTACAAATGCTGCTGAAAGACGAATAGCGGATTTGTTTGCACTTCTGTATGATTCAGATAGCGTTTCAACCCGTTTTAGTTCCTTTTCCTCACCGGTAAAAGACTGAATCGTTGCCATTCCGGTTAGATCATTCTCGAGAAGAGCATTGAGTTGCCCAGCCGTGTGGCGGACTTCTTGGTAACGGGATTGGAGTTTTTTCTGATAAAGAAACGATCCCCAGAGGATTACAGGTATTGGAAGTACGGCAAAGAGTGCAATTTCCCAAGACAAGAAGAGGAAGACAGAACCGACGACAATCACAGTTGTTGTAACCTGTAGAAGGTCATTCGCCCCCTTGTCAAGGAATCGTTCTAACTGGTTGATATCATCGTTCATGACAGCGAGAAGGTCGCCTTTTTGCTGTTCATCAAACCAAGACATCGCTTGATGTTGAACATGATCAAAGGTCACAAGACGGAGATTATGTTGAACCGTTTGTGCCAAATTCCGCCATAATATAGCGTAAAAATATTCGAATAAAGATTCCAACCCCCAAATCACAAATGTAGCTACTGCAAGCACGATGAGTTGATTCCAAGGATTAATAATCCCCCAATTTGCAAGTAACGAATCCTCTTTTTGCACAACAACATCAACTGCGATACCGATTAACAGCGGCGGTGCTAAATCCCAGATTTTGTTGAGAATAGAACAGAGAATAGCGAGACGAATTTTTGCCTTAGGAGCGTCAGAACGCTTGAGAATACTACGAAGCGGCTTCTCAATAGTTTCCATGAATCTCCGCTACAGGCTTGAGTTTGTGAACTCTTGCCAAACAAATCTGAAACAACATTAAATGCTAATGTAGAATATTGCGGCCTATGGATAACAAAATCGCCTCGGCCCTCTTAGTGGTTCTTCTCATAGGCGCAACCATAGCCGTATTCGCTTTATCATCTATTGATGATGATGATTCAACAGACGATACAAAATCACAAAATGATGAGTTTGACCAGGGAGGGGATCAAACACCCTCAGAGAACATTGAACCGATGATTTTAGTAGAAAATATGACACTAGAATGGACTGGAACAAATCATACACTTCAAGGATATATCATGGACGAAGAACCTTCCAATGCGACAATTGAGATTACAATGCTCAATCAGGATTTTTCGGTTCACCTTGCAACGATTTCAACACAAAGCGAAGCAAATGGATTCTGGCAGGTCGAATTTTTCGAGTCCGAACCAGGGCAATGGCTTATCAAAATCAAAGCCACTGATGCTGAGTCTGCATCGGTTGAACGCGTCATTGAATATACAGTCAATATCCCTACTGAACGTGACGTTGATGTCGTCTTTTCTTGGACAGAACCTGCTGAGAATGAGTCTGATGGGCTTATCTCGGGTGCGATTCTTCACCGATTCCCAGCAACGTGTACAATCATATACCACCCCCTTGGGTCAAGCTCGTCAAGTTCAATTATTGGTGAAGTGAATACAACAAGTGGAACATACTCGATATCATTCAATGTCTCAACAACGAATACCGAAGGCGACATCATTGCTGAATGTGGATTGTACACAATATCCTCTCAAACACTTCGAGTAGATCTTCCAGTAACGCCTTCATCAACAGATTCAGATAATGATGGTATACCAGATTTGAGCGATGATTGTGATTCAACACCTGCTAACGAACCTGTGTATGGTACAGGATGCTCTGACTCAGAGACGGATTCAGATGAAGATGGTGTCATGAATCACCTAGACCTTTGTCCAGATACTCAAGTAAATAGGCCAGTGAATCCCGATGGATGCTCTCAATATCAACTCGATGCAGATAATGATGGCGTAAGCAACGCAGTCGACCAGTGTCCAAACACTCCATTGGGCGAACAAACCGACTCAAGTGGATGTTCAGATTCTCAAAAGGATGCAGATGGAGATGGTGTATCAGACGACCTTGACCAGTGTCCTAATACACCAATTGGAGACCAAGTTGGTCCAGACGGGTGCACTTTGCCCGATTGGTCACCTGAAGATTCGTGGATGTGTACTGATGGACAAGGACCATGGGTCAAAGACTTCAACGGCGATGGAAATGGATACACTGCAAATACAAACGGTGTTAGTAGCGCAGGAGGCGGGGGGTCCGGTCCATGGTTCCAATGCGAAGTCTCTGTTACTGTCCAGAACAATGAGATGATTGTTGATAGCAATGGAATTCCAAATCATGACTTTTTGAGCACAATGGGTTGTTGTGCTCCAGAAATGGACTACACCTCAACCTTCCCCCTCAATCCAGTTAACGATACCACCGGAGGTCATGACACAACAAACTGCCCAGCATCAGCGGGGCGATGGGAATGTGTTCCAGACCGTGGAACCGTTGCGATGTCAGTCAATGGAGCGCCAATTTACGGGCCTGAGGAAGGCCCAGGAGGAGATGCAGTCGCATTGCACTTCGAATACTTCAATGAAGACAGGCAACCGATTGTTCTTGGTTGGTGTACTGGCCACTCTGCAGGTCCGAACGGGTATCATTACCACTATGATGCGAACTGCGTCTATTGGGAGCCTGAAGCCGGAGAGACGATGGAAGATTACGATTTATCTAAAATCAAAAGCGATGAACACAGCCCAATCATTGGCTGGGCTTTTGATGGATATCCTATTTACGGGATGTATGGATACAACGACGATCAAACTTCCTTGAAACCCATCACCTCCTCGTACGCAATTGAGCGAACACAGGAAGGCGGAGACCAGGGTTACAACGGAATTGATGATTGGAATTACGTTGAAGGAGCTGGGGATCTAGATGAGTGCAACGGACGATTTGGCCCAACACCCGAATATCCAGACGGAATCTATCATTATGTCAGCACACCTCTGTCAGGTTCACCAACAATGGTAACCGATACCAACGGAGCAACTGTAGGAATGATCGGATTCCCATATTTTCTTCTTTGTTATCATGGCGTTGCTGATGTCGATAGTCAAGATGTCGGAGGCGGCCAAGGTGGCGGCGGTGGGCCACCAGGCGGTGGGGGGGGCCCTCCAGGAGGAGGGGCAATTCTCTATTCATTCACACCAGAAATTGATTATATGTTCGACCAATATGAAATCGAAGAAGTTCTTGTTGATGTGAGTTTTTCACTTCTTTTCTTAGCTCTCATTGGCGCAGGACTAAAACGTCGTAAGAAGTGAAACCATGCGTACTCTTCTTGCTTTCATGATAGTAATGATGCTTAGTTCTGGGTGTATTGGCACAACGGACTTCTACGGTAAAACAATGGAAGTAAAACCGGTCGCAACTTTCGAATTATTTGATGACAATGGCGACAGATTCAATCTCTCAATGATCGATTCAGATGTAATTATGGTGGGGTTTATTCACACGTCTTGTCTCGATGAATGTGATGATTTAACGCGTTCAATGAATGAAACATACAATCTTCTTTCTTCTCAGGAACAACAAACAGTTTCACTTCTAACAATCACAACAGATCCGTGGCACGATAATAGCAACCGTCTCTATCATTACAAGAAAAACAATAGCGTCGAATGGCCACATCTTACAGTGAGTAATATCAATACAGAGCTTGCAATGATTGAGTCCGTCTGGGCTTCCTTCGGTACTTCAGTGGAGATTTCAGCTAACCAAACAGAGTCTCTCGCCCGCTGCTCAATACATTTGATGGATTATACAGTGACACAAACCGTACATGCAATACTCATCGACTCAGATCATAACGTTAGAGTGCAGTGGCTTGAGTCGGAATGGGATTCAGAAAGCGTTGCCGCAGACATAAGAAAACTCGCATCGGAATGAAATCCTTTACCAACCGAGTCGCCTACAGGTAGGCAGAGGGTGTTTGAAATGTGGACTGATGAATCGCCAATGCTCTCGCCTCAAAACGGGAAAACGAGACATATTACACTCATCGACCCAGATAAACAGGCTCCAGAAGTAGCAGCTAACAGGGCGTTAGTTGCAGTGGAATGCGGTACTTCAGCAATATTTGTTGGCGGTTCAACCAACACGGGCGATGAACTTGTTCATGCGACATGTCAGGCAATCCAAGAAGCGTTGGAATTACGAATCTTTGCAGCAAGCCAACATCCAGATGCAAATGAAGAGATGTGGAATGTGCCTGTGATTCTATTCCCAGGTGGAGCGCACGCTATGTCGAGTAGTGCAGATGGTATACTTTTCATGATGCTCATGAACAGTCGTTCTCGCCAATTCTTAATCGAGGAACAACTCATCGGAGCTCCCCTTATTGATCAGTTTGGAATCAAACCAATCCCAACTGGTTACATCGTATGTGCTCCGGGCGGAAAGGTCGGAGAAGTAGGAGATGCCGACCTTATCCAATCAGATGAAATGAAGGCCATATCAGCATACTGCAAGACTGCTGAAATGTATGGTTTCTCGACAATCTATCTTGAAGCAGGTTCAGGCGCTTCACAACCTGTTCATGCTGAACTCATTCGAACCGCCAAATCGTCAAGCAAATGCACACTCATCATCGGTGGTGGAATACGAACGACAGAACAACTCTTGTCAGCA
>JABIYX010000088.1 GCA_018666575.1 Methanobacteriota archaeon
AGTCATATCGTGAATGATCTTACCGCTGAATCTGTTTGTACCCATGTCGTCAACTGCTGCATGAAGAGCCTGGAAGACCTTGTCATCAGCAAGTTCATCGTCAAAGGAACGAAGTTTCTTCTCGACGTTATAGACATCGAGGTCGACTGCAGTCTTTGCGCGGGAACGTGTTCGAGTTCCTCTTGCACGCATCTTACGGACTTGGGTGACAGGACCTGTTGCTTCAGAACCGCTTGCACGGTTCTTCTTCATGGCTCCATCAATGGTTCCACGGATCGTGGCTGATGTTTCTGAATCAGTTTCACAAATCTGAGCGATTTCTTGGGCTGTGAGAATCTTGACGTCATCCCATTTACGATCGTTTGCTAAGGTGTGAGCAAAGTTTTCTGCAATGCCCAAATCCATGAGCTTCTTCTTGGTTGCACTCTTAACGACCATCAGTTGTCACCTCCATCGTAATCAACCTCGGTAGACTCATCGTCCCATGCACCAAGATCCTCTTCACGTTCTTCACGCTCTAGACTTTCACGAGTAACGACTGTTACTCCGTCAGTACCAAGAGCACCATCGATGATAACATCGATGTTGAAGGCTGATCCATGAACACCACGGCTTGGGTCAATTCCATCTTCACCATAGGAGAATTGGATGATACGGTTTGCGGTGTTCCGAACAGAGAGCATATCATCGTTAAAGACCTTGAGATCATCCATTGCGTTAATCAATCGGCGTTGCATGTAACCAGACTTAGAAGTACGTACCGCTGTATCGACCAGAGATTCTCTTCCAGAAACAGAGAGCATGAAGAACTCTGTTGGTTCAAGCCCACGCTTGAACGAACCAGAGATGAATCCACGGTCTTCTGCACCACGTCCTCCACGCTTGAAGTGAGGAAGAACACGGTCATCGTATCCACGTTCGAGACGCTTTCCACGGACCTTTGCTTGTCCAATCGAACCAGCCATCATGTTCAGGTTATCCATTGAACCACGAGCACCAGAGATAGCCATGTTTACAGCAGCGTTGGTTGAACCAGATTGATTCAATTCATTCTTAGCAACGTCACCGGCAGCTTGCTTTCCTTCATCGAGCATAACCATGATGTTCTCTTCAAGAGTTTCACGCATTGTTCGACCAGCACGAGGTTCGTACTTTCGAGGATCACCCTTAGCAGATTCGAAGTGGGCGAGTTCTTTGTTAACAAGTTCGCCAGCTTCTGCGTTTGCTGCATGGATAGCGTCAAGTGCTTCAGAAGTCAAATCTTCGTCATCGATACCAGTTGTAAATCCGAGAGATGTACAAGCAGCAATGGAAAGTCGTGTGAATTCATTTAGGAATTGAGCGCCCTTTTCTGAACCATTTGTTTGAACGATAGCGTCCAACAAACGACCGTCTTCAGCACCAATAGCACGCTTGTCAAGTGTTCCCGTAACATTTCCATTGCGGACGTGAACTTCATCACGGCTTCTGGACATGAAGTGCAAGTTGATGTTGTCTGGAATAATCAGAGAAATCAAGTCGTGACCTCTGAATGCATCCTTTCCATTCTCATTCTTGATAATTTCAGGAAGTTCACCAGTGTAGTCGATGCTTCCGAGCATCTCAAGGCCATGGGATTTGAGAACAGTTGTTCCAGGACGGGAGAGAAGGTAAGCACCAGAAATGTGATCGTGGATTCCACCGATAACTGCTCCACCGTAACGAGGTGTGAGGATGTGCTCTTGCACTCTCATCAGAATCTTAGCTTCAGCACGGGCTTCTTCAGATTGAATAACGTGAAGGTTCATCTCGTCACCGTCGAAATCTGCGTTGTAAGGAGTACATACAGCCAAGTTAAATCGGAATGTTTTTCCTTCCATAACACGAACTTCGTGAACCATCATCGACATTCTGTGAAGAGATGGTTGTCGGTTGAAGATTGCCACGTCCCCATCGATAAGATGGCGTTCTACTTGCATACCTGGCTTAGGATTACCACGAACGTCAACAGTTGAAAGTCTGTCTTCAACAGGTGTTGGCATGTCGTATTCATCGTCAGGGCTACCACAGTGAGGGCAGCGGATTTCAAGATGTGCAGGGAGCGGTTCTGGGTCAGGATTGTCTGCTTGACCAAGTTCATGCAACCATCGGTAATGGAGAACTGCACGAGGGTCGTCTTCAGGCAATGGGTGACCGTGAGCGTCTTCACCACGAAGGTTGCGAAGTGTTGCTTCATCATCGACCAAGTAGGTCAAGTCATCTAGGCCGCTACCTTCAAGGTTCTGAATTTCACGAATGACCAAACCTGGCAAGAAGTTTGGAGCGAAGAGAACTTCGTTTAGATCGTGACGTAGACCAGGGTATGGTTGGCTCTTGAGCGTGTCACCAGAATGGCATTCAGGGTTGTGGCATCGGAAACCAGCGTTAATCAAACGGCTTCGAGCATTAATTCGAACACGTCGTCCGTCACCACGTACGATGTAGTTTACACCAGGGTGAACGTCAGGTCCACGAAGAATCATTTGACGCATCTGTTCACGGTTACGGAGTGTAACACGGATCGGTACGGTCAATTCCTTTGCAACCTTCTTAGGCACACCAACTTCGTTGATTCCAAGGTAAGGGTCAGGAGAGATAACTGAACGAGCACAGAAGTTAACACGCTTTCCGGAAAGGTTTGAACGGAATCGTCCTTCCTTACCCTTGAGACGTTGTGTTAATGTCTTGAGCGTACGACCAGATCGGTGGCGTGCTGGAGGGATTCCAGATGTTTGGTTATCGAAGTAGGTTGTAACGTGGTATTGGAGAAGCTCCCAAAGATCTTCAACGATCAGTTGTGGTGCACCAGAGTCACGGTTCTCTTGCAAACGTTGGTTGATACGTAGAACGTCAACTAACTTGTGCGTCAAGTCGTCTTCTGAGCGATCTCCACTGTCAAGTGTAATCGATGGTCGAACAGTGATCGGAGGAACTGGTAGAACCTTCAGAACAGTCCACTCAGGGCGGTTTTGCTTGTCCATTCCAATGAAAATCAGGTGTTCAGGAGGAATACTTGCGAGCCATTCACGAACGTCTCGAGGATTCATCTTTCTCTCAGTCTCTTTTCCACCAGTTGTTGCATTCTCGGTCTTCTCCTTGAATGTGGTTGGTTTATCGAGACGGATTTCTCCTTGTAGAGATCCACAGTGCATACAGGTACGTCGGTTCTTTGCAGATGCAATCTTTTCAACTTCCTTGATGATGCTTGAAAATTCAGTTGAACCAACACCGTGCTTGGTGATGATGTCACGGATACGGGCACGGTAGTAATCTTGTTCAGACAGTTCTGGGTTAGAAGGGTGAGTTTCCTTTGCAGAGTGAAGAAGAACGTTACTGCAAGAGTTGCAGGTCGACTTCAACGCTGTCTTGATGAGGTTTACGAAACCGATGTGAATAACTGGCAGTTCAAGTTGGATGTGTCCAAAGTGACCAGGTGATTCGTCGTACTTACAATTGTCAGTTGGACAGACCAAACCAGGTTCGATGACACCCATGTGGGAATCCATCAATCCTTGGTTGTATGGACGTCCATCGTCCTTGTAGGTATCTGGAGTCTTGACTTCCACAGATGACATCTTACGGATTTCACTCGGGTCCATCAAGCTGAAGCGAATTTGTGCAATTCGCTTTGGGATTAGTGTTGTTCTTCGGCTCATCTTCGGTCCTCCAGTTCTAGTCTCATGGCAACCCCGAGACTCTTCATTTCATCCAGTAGAAGTTTGAATGCATAAGAAGTCTGTACCTTGTAGACTTCTGCACCATCTCCATGAACTGGACTGACGTAGGTTCGGCGTTTTGGATCGTACCATGCAATGTGCCCAGATTGAGCACATACAAACATGTCAATACCGTCAGACTCATCGAGTAGACGGTCCTTGATGACCATCGAAGCACCGTGTGCAATCAGACAGTCACGTTCCATCTCACCAAATCGAAGACCACCTTGACGGGCACGTCCTTCGGTTGGTTGACGGGTAAGAATTTGAACACGTCCACGAGAACGGGCGTGAATCTTGGAGCTGACAAGATGGTGGAGTCTCTGATAGTAGATACATCCAACGAAAATTTCAGCAGGGTAAGATTCACCAGTTTCTCCGTTAACCATTGTTTCGCGGCCTGTGTGTGCAAGTCCGTTTCGGACAAGACCATCACGTAGGCTGCTTTCCTTTTCTCCACGGAATGCAGTACCGTCAATACGACGTCCTTCCATAGCACCGACCTTACCACCGATCATTTCTAGAACGTGGGCTACAGTCATACGGGATGGAATAGCGTGAGGGTTGATAATCAAATCAGGAACGACACCGTCTTGGGTGAATGGCATATCTTCAGGCTCAACGAGTCTTCCGATTACACCCTTCTGTCCGTGACGAGATGCGAACTTGTCTCCGACTTCAGGAATCTTGTGGCTTCGAACCATGACACGAACCAAACGACCAGAGTTGTCTGATTCTGTGACGTATACGTTGTCGACCCATCCTTTCTCTCCGTGGCGGACGAGCATTGAGGATTCTCGGCGCTCTTGAGCCATGAGGAAAGCACCACTGTTGGATTCTTCGAGGAATCGAGGTGGGCTTGTCTTTCCGACAAGGACGTTTCCGCCTTCCAAATATGTTTCTGGGAGGGGCAATCCGTCGTCTTCGAGATGGAAGTATGCTTCAGCAGGCTTCAATCCTTTGACTTCAGTGAGCTTGTTTCCAGGCTTTTCGATCTCTTCAACTTGACCACCTGGGAATCGGCGGCGTTCTGCGTTGTAGGTTCTGTTGAAGGTTGAGCGTCCAAGACCACGGTCAACGGACGCACGGTTCATGATGACAGCGTCTTGCATGTTGTAACCATGCAGAGACATGATTGCAACGATGAAGTTCTGACCACCAGGTCGCTCGTCGAAGTTTGTTGTCTTCATTGCGTCTGTACGGACGATAGAGCGGTGTGGGTAGTGCAAGATGTGAGCACGAGTGTCTGGGCGCAGACGGTAGTTTGCGCTTGGCAGACCAAGTGATTGCTTGACCATTGCAGTACCACCAGTAACACGAGGAGTTGAGTTGTGTTCTGGGTACGGGATGAGAGATGCACAAACACCGAGGACCAATTGTGGGTCGATTTCAACGTGGGTGTGTTCTGCTCCAAAGAGGAGTGGAACTTCCAACTTAGCGACTTCAATGGAACCATTTGGCATTCGAACTTCTGCTTCCAGGATAGCATTGGATTCTCCAGGTTGTCCGAGGTTAGCCCAGCGAATCTTCTCGTGAGTAACAGGACGGCCAGAGAATTTCCCTTCAGGAACAGTTTCTGGAAGAACGAACGGACGAGGAGCGATGTAGAGGTCTTCTTCTTCTTCGGCATCTACCCATTCAACGATACCATCATTGACAATATCTTTGAAGGTAATGTTACCTGCAGCGAGATCGACAAGATGATGATTCTCAAGACGAGGTGTACCATCGTATAGGACAAGTAGAGGACGGAGAATTCGCCCCTTGTCTGTGTTGATGAAGATATCACGGTTCTCAAGATCGTGGCGGATGGAAACTTCCGAAGGAATGGTTCCACGGCGACGTGCGTTCTTAAAGTGGTTAACGAGATTCTTACCCTTCTTGTGCATACCATAGATGTCACCGTTGACGTGAACTCTGTCACCGTCAGTCCAGTCATCTGGTTGGTACACATCAAGCTCGTCGAGACGCTCACGAACTTCGTGAGGATCAACTTCTTCAGAGATATCGACCATCTGAGCTGCGTTCTTTACAAGACCACAGTTCTGACCTTCAGGTGTCTCGTTAGGACAAAGACGTCCCCATTGAGTCGGGTGAAGGTCACGTGCTTCGAAGTGAGGTTGGCTTCGAACAAGAGGAGAGGTAACTCTTCTCATGTGAGAAAGGGAAGCAAGGTGTGTTGTTCTGTCAAGGAGTTGGCTGACACCAGATCGTCCTCCAACCCAGTTTCCAGTCGCAAGAGCGTGGAGGATCTTTGATGACAAAACATCCGGTCGTAGACAGGACGTAATCTTGAGTTCTCGCTTACGGTTGTGGTGGCGCTCGAGTTGGTACTTCAAGTCACGAGCAAGTTGTCCGGATGAAACACGGAACAAATCTTCGATGAGGTCACCTGCAAGTCGAACACGCTTGTTTGCGTAGTGGTCCTTGTCGTTTGGTTCCTTATCGTTTAGAGCCATTTCCAAAACCTGACGAACAATTCTTCCGAGGAAGATGGCCTTCTTCTTTCGGTCTTCGGTTTGGTCACCAAGGTGAGGTAGGAGTTCTCTGTCGAGAAGTTGGTTTACACGTGCTTCACGGTATTCCTTTTGTTGTCCAGCAGCGAATTTCTTTTGGAGCCATTCGTATGCCTCGTTGGTGCTCTTGACGTCATATTCGCCTTCTTGCTTCTCGTCACCGTTGACTTCGTTGATGTTTGCAACGATGTACTTGAAGGTCTCTTGAGGACCAGAGATAGCAGTGAATACTTCCTGATCATTTTCAATGCCTAGTGCTCTCATGAGGAGAACGACAGGAATTGGAGTTGTACCCGCAGTGCTTACCTTAACCATGAGCATTCCATCGCGTCGCTTTTCGACAGTGAGTGGCTTGCGCATACCGTTTTTCTGCGAGAAGATCTTTGCAACTTCAGTACGCTTTGCAGTACGCTTGTTGATTTCAACAGTGACTCTGTTTGGTGCGAGATCTTCCATTGAAATGAGGACGCGCTCAGTACCATTGATGATGAAGTAGCCACCTGGATCGAGTGGGTCTTCGCCACGAGAGCGAAGAAGCTCTGCAAGAAGAGCAGCATCTTCGCTTGACTTGGTCGGTTCGAGTGTACGACCGTCAGCAATGTGGCTTGGGTGGAGATGGCATCGTTGTGAACGGACCATAATCGGGATTGAACCGACCTGTACGCCTTCTTCAGGGAAGGAGGCTACACCGTTTCGATAAATTGTGAAATCGATGCTGACTGGGGATTGATAGGTCAGCTTTCGTAGTCTGCATTCCATAGGAGAAGCGTGATGGTAGGAACCGTTCGCTTCACGAATGTTTGGTGCGCCGAGTTTGATGTCTTTCAAACGGATGACAATTTCTTGGTCAGCAACGTCAAGTTTGATGTAGCCGCCGAGGTCATCGATGATTTCTTCATCAGTTCCGACACGGATGTTTCGAATGATTCTCTCCATTCGAGAAAGTTGGTTGACTGTGGATGGAATACAGTCGTTGTAGGAAGCAAGTTGGTGGTTTACCAGGCTTCGTTCTTTGAAAAATGATTCAATAATTTCTTGCATAATATCAACTCCAGCCTCAGCTACCCTCCACAATAAGCCGGTAAGCCACAGCCGTACCAGCAGATTTGGAATGTCTCTTTACTTTCAAAACACGGTCTGCAATCCAACCTGCGGCGAGGGGCCGGTGTTCTGGGTTTGCAGCAAGTGTTGCATTGTCGAGAATTTCACAAGCCTCTTTGATGGCTTGAACGACAGGGTCTGAAATCAGAACTTTAGGAAGAAGTTCCTTTGCGAGACGTGGTTTTCCGTCTTCGTCAAGTTCTTCAAGACCCCATGGAAGAAGTTCTTCTTTTTCCAAGTCGTATTGTTCTTGTTCGCTGATGTTTGCTTCGCCGAGAAGTTCCTGATGAGGAACCAGTTCGTGGTTTAGGGGGTTGAAACGACTGGTTGCTTCAGGACGATCGAACTCGTCGATTGCTTTGGAGGAAATGGTGATTTTCTTGCTTCGCTTGTTGCGGGAACGACGGTTACCTTGCTCAGCAATAATTTGCATAACTTTAGTGAATGATTCGCTGTCTTTTGCGATTCCGAGAATCTTTGCGACGTCGTCAGCAGGCATGGTCTTAATGTCAGCCATGTTCCTGTCCGTAGCCAATTTATGTGCGAATTCATCGGAGACTCCGAGTTCAATTAACCGCTTTTTTGTTGCGCTCTTTACTACCATCCAAATCAACCCCGCTCTGCCCCAACGTTGGACTGCAGCGCATCAGGTGGGCCCGACGGGGTTCGAACCCGCGACCATCGGATTAAAAGTCCGACGCTCTACCTGACTGAGCTACGAGCCCAACGTTGCTTCTTGGGCTTTCAATGCGAACTACCACTCCTTCATATACCTTACCGATGAGATTGCACCCACAGAATAGGTTGGAAAGTCTCATCAAATACCACCAATAGGACAAAACGATTGGAAGATGTTTGATGAGAATAAAGCATTTCGAGAAATCGAATTGTTGGCAGGTGAAGCGAGGCAAATTGAATGGAAGAAGTTCCATTTGACAATCCCTCACTCAGTCTATCCACCAAAAGAAGATACTGATCTTCTCGCAACCGTACTCGAAAGGATTACCCCTTTCGGTAAAAAGAGGCTGTTGGAAATCGGTAGTGGTTCGGGCGCCCTATCGATATTAGCAGCATCAATGGGCTGGGAAGTCGAAGCTTGTGACATTAACCCATTTGCAGCCGCTGCAACCAGATTTAACGCTCTTGAAAATGATCTTGAGATAGCATCATCAGAAGGCGGCATTGGCCCTGCAGCCGATGGCCATCACACACAATGGATGAAACCAGGAACATATGACTTGGTCGTTTGGAACATGCCCTACATTCCAGCATCAGAGATTGAAGAATATCTTGGGCCGATGGAAGATGCAGCACTGGTCGACACACATCCATCTGGACTTTTGGGTGAATTCGCAGAAATGATGGCACGATTCCAATTGATTTCCCCGACAGGTATCGCCTTAGTTCTGTGCAGAGATTTTGTGAATTCCTACCGGGCGCAGGATGTATTGCTGGCGAAAGGATTAGCCACCCAGATGGTTTCGAAACATACCTTCGATGACGGTGAAACCATCCAAGTACTTGCTGTATGGCACCCCTTTCTAAAATCAAAGAAACAACAAATGCATTCCGTTTCTTCTACCAATTCCGAAATGTTGGAAGGAACCTACAAACCGGGAGATTCTCTACGTGCGAGATTTCAAACAGAAGGAAAAGGCCGACATGGCCGCGTTTGGGATGATCACCTCGACTCGTTTAAGGGAAGTTGGAAACTTAATCCTAACCAGATACCACAAATATCTTCGCAACTTCAATGCCATGTTGCTCTTGAAATTGGCTCGCTGCTTCAATCGATGGCACCCCATGAGGATTCAATACGAGTGAAGTGGCCAAATGATTTACTGGTCAGAGACAATCGATCAAATGAATGGAAAAAGGCAGGAGGAATACTCTTCCAATCACTATCGAAAGGAAACGACCAGTCGCTTGTTCTCGGCATAGGTATCAACACAAAGAAAACGGATGTCAGTCTTGGAAGAGGCTCCCTTGAAGAAGTTGGTATTAAACTCAACAATACTGAACTTTTCACGCTCCTAGATACCGTTGTTGCATCCTTATTTGAAAACAAATCCAACTTAGTAAACACGTCGACTACACCTTCTGAAATAAATCTAGA
This sequence comes from Methanobacteriota archaeon, assembly GCA_018666575.1. Taxonomy (GTDB): domain Archaea; phylum Thermoplasmatota; class Poseidoniia; order Poseidoniales; family Poseidoniaceae; genus MGIIa-L2. The sequence goes on from JABIYX010000088.1 coordinate 9,468, forward strand.
ATTATTGCTCAAAGATTGTATCTATAGAAATATGGAATGCACTGTTGAAGGCGTAAATGCTAACGGAAATCTTCGAATTAGGACAGAACAGGGAGAGCTTCAAGAGATCTCAGATGACCTCAGTCTTGTTTGGCCTCATCTTCAGGCTCAATAATCGCATCCAGAATTTCTCCTAGTTCAGCAGATTCGTTTGTTCTTCTGTAAAAGCCATATCCTGCAAAAGCAAAGCCTAGAAGGTAAGGAAGGAAATTTAATCCGTAAGCACGGGAAATATCGACGTCAACTTCTCCGTCTACTCCTTCTTCGAGGGTAATAATCCACTCTAATTCCCCGCCGTTGGATTCATGTTCTTCCTCAAGAGTATCTCCTGAAGAAACCAGCTGCTTCTTGTCTTTGACCTCTTCGCCGTCTTCATAAATCTGAATTCGTACATCAGATTCATTTTCAACTTGGACTGCAATTTTGATGACATCATCGTTGAAGGTTTGAGATGTTCCTACATAGAGTCCATCATCACCGTTGATTTTTGTAGGCTGATCCCATTCTTGAATGAACAAAGTACCTATGATGAGCGTGACGCCTACCAACAGAAACACGTCGCTGATTTTCAAAGGGGGAGCAGTCCCTCCACCGGCCATAGAACACCGAGGGGGAAGAGAATGAAAACGTTGCCCTATTTCTTCCTTGGCTTAGGCAGACCCAATCTCTGTCGTATGAGTCGTATTTTCCCAGAAGATGAAAGGGAAAGGAGCCCAGATTCAGCAGCATGTTGAGAGAATCCGTCTCTGAACACCTCAAAATCTGTGAGATTTACACAAACAATACCAATCCCGACATCTTCTTCAATTGATTGAAAGGCACGCGATTGAGTAACAACATCCGAACCCGAAAAATGAGCATCATAGATTCTGAAAGGGGTGTTTTCGGGAAAGGTATGTGTGAACAGAGATTCCAGTTCACTTCGAGAATGGACAGACGGCGGAAATGAAAAACCAATCCAACGTCGCTTAGGCCGCTTTGCTTTCGACAACTTTGCCGCCATGACTTTGCTAATCAGTCATGATTGATGAGGATGGTGGAAGTGTGCATTGAACAGCCTAAAGAACCTAAACCCTGAGGCTATTCTATGGAGGAAGACACACCCCTTACGAAAATGTCCATTATTCGTAGCCTTCTTTCACCAGCAACCGCACCACATCTCCTTCTTCTCGTGATTGTTGCAAGCCTCCTCCATATCACCGCAAAAGTTGGTTCAGAACAAATTGCAAGTTTCGGTTTCATTGCCTTTTCGGTAGCCTATATATTGCTTGCACCTGCTTCCAACAAGGAGATTTTTCGAAATTTGATATCATACCATCCTGAGGAACATTCTTCTCTCGGCGATTCAATCAAAGAACGGTTCAAAATTTTAATCGTACCTGTTGCTTTTGGTTTGGTGTTTTGGGGTATCATGGCGTTCACTATGGGAGAGAACAGCACACTCTCTGATATTGGGACGATCATTCCTTCTGCACTCGGCTTCCTCTTCGTTGCTTGGGCTGCTGCTCAAGGTTGGTTTTTTGCGTACGCCACATCAAATTCAATCAAAACGCCAGAAACTGGAACTCTGAAAGATAAATCAACCCATTCTCCAATCCCTTCCTTGGCCACGACTTCGGTTTTGATGGTCGCCATGACAATTCTCGTCACAGAAGCATTCAGATTTATACTGACAAGCAATCCATTTAGTGTCTGGCCGTACGTTGGTTCGTTTGCAGTTTTCGCAATAAGTGTGAGAATCACTTGGTCCTTACGTCAAAAAGCAGCCACACATACAGCAACACATGCTGTGGCGAAGCGATGGTTCCATGTGACTCAATTGTTCATTACTTGGCATGTACTTAGCATCGTTCGTAGCATCGATCAGGCTTCATCAACCACACTCGTTTTCATCGAAGAACTTGTCTTGATGATTCTAACAGTATTCATGGCAATATGGGCACTGACCAGCAAAGCAGATGGGCGCAATTCGAAGCTGTTTACAAAAGATAACGCATTATTTTGGGGAGTCGCATTCGGATATGCTTATGCAGGAAGTGTGGCCATGATCACTTCAGTATTCGATGATTTGACTGCTGTTCTGATTGGAGGACACATCCTTGTTGTGGCAACTGTTGTTTGGGCACAGCGTTCTTTACTCGACTCAAGAATCGACCGTATGTTCAAGGATTTTGACATTAAAGAATCTGTAGAATCAATCGATATCACGCCAAGCGTCAAGACTGAAACTGAGGAGGCCACTCCTGAAGAAGAGACAACATCCTCGGCAGATGATGAAAATGTCGAAAGCATAGGTGACCCAGTGGATTGGGCTCAAAAACCTGAGTCTATCGGTGATGATACAAACTGGGAAGAAGATATCGAACTTATCGATTAATCATCCGAAATCCCAGAGAGGAGCATAACAACACGGATGACGCCTTCAAGTTCGGGGGTTACTCGAGCACCCAGAATGACTTGTGCTTCGGAATCGACTGCTGAAGTCAAAGCCGTAGCAATCTCATCAACTTGACCGATTGTCATGCCGATGCCTCCTTCGATTTGAAGCAAACAACCCTTGGCTCCACCAACGTTCATTGGAGCCAATGGCGCTTTTATTGTCGCTTCGAACAATTCGTTTAGGTTATCGTGGTGACCTGAACCAACCAACATAGTAGAGGCACCTGGATGACGAACAATCGCTCGTAAATCCATCAGGTCGAGATTTATCAGACCCATTGAAAGCAATGTCCGAACCAATCCATCGACGAGATCTTCCACCCATTCAGAACCCATACTCCAGTCCTTCCCTCTTGTTCGAGCTTGTCGGGCCAAACGCTCGAGAGAAAGTTGCACACACACATCAGAATGATGTTCAAGACGCTGGAGTTCTGTTGTTGCGATTTTTAATCGAGTCGGTTGTTGAGAGAACGGTAAAGCCGCTATGGAGAGAACCGTTGCCCCATGGAGTTTTGCCTGTCGCGCAAACTCGTGCGAGGCGCCTGTGCCAGTACCGCCACCCAATCCTGTGACAAGGATGACGAGTTCTGCCGTTTCCAAAAATGGTCGTGTACGCGATGCAAGACCCCTCATCCTTTGCTCTGCCAGAGGAGGGAGGGCCGCACAACCAAGTTGGTCAAGAGTATGTCCAAGCCGCATGATGTGCCCGTCATCAGTGTGAGGGAATGATTCATCGGCATCGATCATGAGTAGAGAGGCGCCTCCACCTCTTGCGTGCGCTCTTGAAGCCCATGTACATCCAAGCCCACCTATTCCTACGATGAGGATTTGAGAGGACTCCATACACCCTCCTTGAGCATAACGCCCATGAACTTACCTTATTTTTCGATAAATCGCATGTAACGACGTCGTGCATCACGAGCCCATGCATTGTCTGGTTCTAAGCCAAGAACTCGATCATAATAACGGACGGCCGTCTCGAATTCTGAAAGATGTCGCCCATACAGATGGCCCAAATTGGAAAGCACCGGAATGCAATCATTGTCGACATCGAGCATTTGTAAAAGGAGTTTCTCAGCAGCGCCAAGACTGTTTCGAATCATTAAATCCTCTGCCTCATCGAGTTGCTCAAGTTGCTCTGTAGATAAATCATAGATGTTGTCAAATGGTGTCTCGGCCATGCATCTGCGAGGCAGGTTGAAGCAATGAATCCTTGCTTTGTTAAAATTTGAGCGCAAAACGCTACACTGCAAGACAATAATCTTGCGATTCACCAACAATGTTTAAGGGGTCCTTGTTAGTCGACAACCCATAGGGTATAGCCATGCTAACAACCTCATTCACCAAGCGCCGCGCCATAGTCGTCGCAGTGTTGCTCCTACTACTCTTGCCGGGGCTTGCCACTTCTCTGCCGACAGGCATCGGCGGGCAACAACCAAACGGTGCAGACACAATCGACGATGTGGCCAAGGAAGGTTGCCTCTGCCACAACGGCGCCCCCGCTAACGAAGTCCAAATCATCCTCGATGACGTCCCGTATGCATGGACTGCTGGCGAAACCTACGAACTGAAACTTCACATCATTGGTGGGCCAGATGCAGGGGGACAATACTCGGCAGGATTCTCCATGCGAGTTTCAAGCGGAACTCTTTCAGGGATTGGCGCAGACAATTGGCAAGGTGATTTACAATCACTCACCCACACCTCTGCCTCAGCAGCAGAATCTGACCGAATGTGGGAACTGACCTGGGTTGCACCAGCAGAAGGCGAGGGAACAATTGCGTTCTGGATTACTGGAAACAGTGTCAATGGTGACGGCGGCCTTGGAAACCAAATAGAAGATATGTGGAATCAACTTACCTTCGCTCTTACTGAAGGCGACGAAGATAGCCTGGCACGTGGAACTCGCACAGTCTTTGCTGGAGACGGAAACGTTAGCCCCCCTGAACCAACTTCTCTCGGAACTGACCTACACCATATGGGAGCAAAACTTCGAGCTCACTGGCTCGGACTCCTTGGATTCGGAGCAGTCATTTTGTGTATTGTTTTCGCAGGACTCATGCTCCGCTACAGTTTCTCAACTTCCTACGAAGGCCGCAGTAACCAACTACGCCTCCGATACAAACTCATGCGCAGAGGTGATCAGTGATGTACGACGATACGATTGAGAATCTACTGAAAGGTGTTGCTGACGGTTCCATTACAGTCAAAGATGCACGCACTGCACTCGAAGGTGTCGAGCTGACAGAGGAACAAATGGACGCAGCAATCGACCACGGAGTCCACAATGTCGCAGAATCAGGAACAATTGTAAGCGCTTCTCTTGCACCATCAGGTGCATCATACCTCACCATGTTTTTCTTTGCATGGGGGCTCTTCTGGATTTGCTACTGGTCATTCTCCCTCATCTACGGATTGGCGAATGATTGGGATCAACAGAACATGGCATTCCACCTTGCAATGGTCTTGTCTACTCTTGTTCTCATGGGCATGGTGTACCTCAAATTCATCTTACCAGATACAATTATTGTAAAGCACTCTCAGAACAAGTATGTTCCTGAACACCAGAAAGACTGGAAGGAGTACAAGTGGTGATTTCCATGGCAAAAGATTACGATTTAGTCATCCCCGAAGCAAAGCAAGCGGGCATTAACGCTGCTGGTAATGTCATCAATAGACGCCAGTTCCTGCGATACGGATTCAATACCGCAGCCGGTGTCCTAACAGCATCATTGGGCGTGCTTGGCTTCGCCTCCATCCTCCTTCCGCCTGGTGGCGGCACTGCAGGTGACCTTTCAGTTAAATTCTGGGCGAAGGGTCGAGAAGATACAGCATGGTACGGTGCAAAGCATCTTCAAACCATGACAAAGGCTGACTTTGTTGCAGAAGCTGCAAAAACAAACACTGGAACCTCTGGAGCATCTGGCGTGTGGAACGGAGTTCCTGTCGTCGTCACCTATGTCGAGAGTTCAAAGTGGGAAGGATCTCCTGAAGACAACAACAAAGCACGATTCATCATGATGGAAGGTTACGATGAAAGCGGGAAATATGTAGGACACTTCGAAGACATGGTCGCTCAAGATGAGCGAATCTATCCTTCGGATGACCTCATTATGGTTTTCGGAAGATGCACTCACCTTTGTTGCATCCCTGGATGGCAACTCGTGTCGAACCAATATACAGATGACTCATGGACACCAGGAGGTACTGATGACGGAGGAACCAAACTGTTCTGCATCTGTCACTCATCTCGATTTGATACAACTGCTCTTGAAATGAATACGAACAGAAATCGTTCAAACGGTTCAACATTCAAGTATGCTGGTGTTCGAAAAGCTGGAGGGCCTGCTCCCGTTGGACTTCCGCTTATTCCGATCGTTCTGAACAATGATGTCGTAGAGGGCATTACCGATTATGTCGACTGGTTGACATACTGCGACTGAGGTGATTATTATGACTACAATGTTTTGGATTCTTTGGTTCTTTATCGCCTTTATTATTGTCCTCGTGGCTTTCACCCTCCGCAAGGAGACTGAGGAAATGCCACGTCGTGAGATCCTACGTGCAGTAGAATCAACAGGAGGCATGGGTGTTTCTGAACGAGCCTTCCTTTGGGTATTTTCGTGGATGGATACGAGATTCCGTATTCAGGATTACTGGAATATGTCGAAAGGCGCATACTACAACATGCATCGACAAATGCCACTTTCCCACGCCGAGAAGTACAAACTTCGAATCATCTGGTATTGGTACCCCCTCTATTGTCTAGGAGGTATATCCTTCCTGAGTTTCATCATTCTTGTCATAACAGGAACTGTTCTTGGTATTTACTACGTTCCTGGTGGAGAAGGTGATCCATCCCCGGCCTATGCCTCGATGGAATTCATCATGCTAGAACTTCCATTCGGGTACATCATCAGAGCCGTTCATCACTGGACGACGCACTTCATGGTGGCATCTGTATTCCTGCACATGTGTCGTGTTTACTTCACTGGCGCATACCGAAACCCTCGTGAATTAAACTGGTTGATTGGTGTAGCACTCATGGCGCTCACAATCGTCTTTGGATACTCAGGTTACCTCCTACCATGGGACAGTCTTGCATACGGTGCTGCAGTTATCGGAATCAATCTTGCGAATTCTTCACCTTTGGTTGGAAAATATATTGCTACTCTCTTGTTCGGAGGTTCATCATTGACGCCCCGGACAGTAACTCGTATGTACTTCATACACGTCTTTATTCTACCAGTGATTGTGACCACATTGATCATTATTCACTTGTTTATTGTCTGGGTTCAAGGCATTGCGGAGCCACATTGATACGGAGGGAAATGAATGGGATTAATGGAAAATTTTGGTAGAGTCGCTACATCCTATATGGATGAGAAAGCTAAACTCGAAGAAGCTGGAGAAAAGAGAACACGCACGCGAATGGGGCACGGATTTTGGCCTCATGAAGCATTGCGTGATACGATTCTCTTTTCGTTCATGGCTGCGGTTCTTTTGTTCTATGCGTGGTTAATTCCACCGCCACTCCACGGTGCTGCAGATCCATATGCTCAAGCAGGGTTCGTTTTCCCTGATTGGTATGTTTTGTTCTCGTATGGATACTTGCGATGGGGAGAATATCTCCCTCAATTCACAGTCCCTACGGGATTCATTGGCGATATCGTCGGCCAACCTGTCTTCGCATGGAACGCTGCATGGTGGGGTGCTGCTCTAACAGGCATCCCAGTCGGCATCCTCGCACTTCCACCGTTCTTAGGAGGACGTGAAAAGAGACCAGTAGAAGACCCTTGGTTTGCGGCAGCAGGAGCGGTTTATCTTGCACATATTTGGTTCATCTCTGTATTCTCCATCAATATCTTCCTTGAATTGTATGGTAAAAATCGTTCAGATTATTGTAAACTTGACTCACATGGAGACTTACTATGTGGTACTCGAGCGCCTTGGATGGCCGATATTTTCAACGCTGTACCGTGGATACTGACGGGTTTACTGTTATGGATTGTCATCTACTTCATTGCCCGTAACGTGATGGTCAAAGCCTGGGGATCTGGATTTACTCCTGCTCATGGAAAGCGACTCATCATCGGCGCACTTGTTGTCTCCGCTGGAGCATCCGTTGCAACCTTTGACACATATGACAATGGTTTCTGGGAAGCAGGCGGTCTGTTGACAATCAAAGGCCTAACACACGATTATTATCCTGAACTCGAAGCAATGCGAACTCAACCAACCGATGTTGAAGTGCATGAAACAAACGAGTTTACAGATGACAGAGGTTACTCTGATGACGGAATTGTACCTGCCGCTGCATGGACAGAATGGCAAATATACCAACCGGCAAGAGAAATTATCATCGATTTCAGCGATACAAACAATCACCAAGATGCTGAGGAAGGTATCAATGCTGCAGGAACAACCGCTTCCTTCTACGGAGGAGATGGTTTCGTTTCTGCTGGAACATTCACAGTAACCGAAGACTCCACCAACTTCCCTGATGGACATCACGAATCCATTGATGGACTTACAACTGACATCGTTTGTGAATACCGCTCAAGCGAACGTAAGATTGACGGAGTTAACACAGCAACAATGTTGACCAGTTCGCTCACTGTAACAGACGAAAACGGCAAAGTCATGTCTTCCTTCTCTGGATGTGTTGGCGATGAGATTACTCTCGAACCAGGCGTATACAATTACGAATACAGCCTGCAGGCATCAGGACTACTAGCTCAGAATAACTCGATCATGACGGAGACAACCTTCTCCATTCGAGCATATCAGCCACTCCTTCTGTGGGACAACAACGCTGGGCCACTTGCTGGAACAGTTGTCAACCTCAGTGATACCGCCACCATAGCAGCATCCTCTGGAACATACAGCGATGTTGTCAACCCATCATACCATGTCAATCCAAAAGCACTTGACGCAAAACTCACTTATGCAATGTTCATCCCATGTCTGACATTCGGAGCAGTTGTATTCGTAGTCTTGAGATCGATGGCACGTGGATATGAGTTTGAAATGAACAAGTGCTACGGATGCGATCTGTGTGACGATGCATGTCCGGTTCGATTATTCAACGGTGGAGACAAACTCAACATCATTTACAACTCATGGAATAATGAAGACGACGGCGTACCGTTGTATTCGTGTTTGACGTGTACCGCATGTACAAACGCATGTCCTCAACTTGTCAACTACGACTCATATGTCGACATCCGTCGAAGTCTCATCGTAGGCGGGCCAGCTGCAGAGATACCTCACACGGTATTGCAGGCAGTCCTTGCTGCTGAGGCTGAAGAAGCATCAAACGAAGATTTCATCCCTGTAGAAGAGTATCCAATCACATCGAATGTTGGTTATTATCCTGGATGTGTCGACTATCTCGACCAAGAGATGGTTTTCTCCCACGTCAACGAAGGTGACATGAACCTCGGTGATTCTACAACTGCTGCCTTTACACTCTTCGAAGAAATGGGTCATGATGTATCGTACCTCGGTCGTGATTTCTTGAAGTGCTGTGGCCACGACCAAAAGTGGCAAGGACTCACTGAAGTCTTTGACAAACTCAAGGCATACAATCAGAAGAAGATCGAAGCATCAGGTATTGATACCCTCGTCTCCTCATGTGCAGAATGTTTCCGCACCTTTGCTCGTGATTACGAACTTGAGGGTGTTAAGGTCATGCATACAACAGAATATCTCATGGAGAGCGGTTTCGATATGGAACTCTCGACTGATGCCACCACTGTTACCTATCACGACCCATGTCGACTCGGTCGTCAAATGGGTATCTATGAAGAACCACGTGAACTCATCAAAGCAGTAGAAGGTGTTGAATTGGTTGAAATGGAACATCATGGAGAAGATGCAATGTGCTGTGGCGTGTCCAGTATGATGTCATGCAACGAGAATGCACGTGCTCTACGTGTTGCTCGTATGGAAGAGATCAAATCGACTGGTGCAGACACCATGCTAACATCATGTCCTAAGTGTGTATCACACTTTGAGTGCTTGAAGTTTGAAGGTGACGAGCGATACGAAGACATCGAAATTCTCGATGTAGTATCTTTCCTTGCTCGAGAAGTCAACGCAAAGAAGAGCGAATTGACTCAACCCTCACTTGGTGAAGTTGAAGCTTGAAACGCTTAGTCGTTGTTTGGAGGAGTTCCTTCTTCATCCATACCTACAATCTCGTAGTTTGATGGAAACAAGGCGATGATAACTCCTCCAATGAGACTGATTAATCCCCACATGAATTCTTGTTGAACAAAGAGGAGTTCAAGGGCGATAACGCAGAGTATGAGTCCTCCTATGTTTGAAGTCCATACTAAGGTCTTGAACGTCCCAAGTGAAACGCCAGTGGTGTCTTCTTTCCGATATGGTCCAAATTCTCCACCAAAACGTTGTGCTGATGGTTCCTTTCCTTTCTTTGACATCCTAATTCCCTCACCGGTCAATCATACTGATTGCATCTGTTGGACATGCGAGAACACAGAGCCTACATCCAGTGCAAGCATCTCTGATAATTTTCGCTTTTTGATTACTTTCAACATTGAGTAGCGGGCTTCGCATAGCCATTTTGTACATTTCAATGGCATCATCATCGCATACAATTGTGCACTGATCGCACCCAATACACAACGATTCTTGAACAAAGGCGACAGCGGTCTCACCACCTTTGAGAGATGAATGCTGTACACCTCGCTGACGATTGAGGCTTGAACGGATACGCTTCGCCTCTTCTTCACGACGACGTTTGAGGTCATCAGAGGACGTCATGGTTCACCTCAGCCATGGGTTGGCCTTCAAACTTGGCAACACTCAGATTGACAAGAAGATCCCCAAAGCAGTAGAAAGCACCCACTAACAATGGTGGATTCCAGGCAGTCAATCCAGTGAATGGCACACGAGATGCCCACGTCCAATTGCCAAGATACGTCCCCCACAATTCCATTGCAAGTGCAAGCCAAACCATTGCTGCATAGAGACGAGGCTCTGGACCCCAGCGAATGAATACAAAGGTGAGAATTAACAGCAATACTGCAGAGGTATCGGTTCCCTTTACAGCTCCATAGAGAACAAAAGGTAAGAGAGCCAAAATAAGATAAATTGGAGAGGAGTGAGGAATTTTCTTAGCAACTCTTCGCCCTAGATCAAACAGGAAATAGTGGCCTACAGGGACAAAAAGAGGCATCAATCCACGTTGATATTCATAAATCAACCATACTTCACTGAAGAATAATTCCATTGGTGTTGCAAATGCGAGTACTGCAAGCATTTCGATTCGTTCTTTTCGATCGGTCGTAACATAAAGATACAGGAACGTTCCGATACACCAGATATCAACTGGCCATTGAGCATACTCAGCTGAAACAAACAGACCAACGGCAATGGTCGTGATGTAAAGCAATTCACGACGCATGGTATTGCTAAAAGCATCTCCTTTATCAGAATCATGACGTTTTCATGGCTTCTAATTCAAGTCCCATCGCAAGCATCGAAAGTTCAGCAACCAGTGCATGCCAGTTGTGAGCATGCGTCATGTAGGAAGGCTCTTGGTCAGAGGTGACAAATTGTGCACTTGGAGAGTTAAGATTTCCAATATCGTCTCGCTTGGGATTTACTCTGTAAAACCAAGATGATGCATCACCATCGACAAGATAGACGACAGGTTCTACAGGGAATCCTTCTTCAGTTTTCATGAGCGTAGGTACGCCTTCTTGTATCAAAAAATCTTCAACATCTGTGGTGCCTTTACCATACATCAGTTTCTTCATCTTACGATTTGAAAGATTCAGAAGTTGTTGACCAGAGGTTACTGTCATGATGCCTAATCCATAGGTTCCACGATTATTTTTAACATAGACTACAGGTTCTCTCTCAAGTCCAAGGGATTGATATCGTTCTGATAAAAGACCAATGAACACATCAACCTCTTCTGCAAGTTTTACCCGACATGTTTCCTTTTCCAAACATTTCTTTTCTGAAACAAAAGAATCACAAAGCAAGTACCATGGTTCGATGTCAATGATTTCACATACTTCCTCAATCAAGGGACGAAGATGTTCGAAGTGCATCGATTTCTTTCTCTTGTGCCATCCCATTTTCGGATTTGGCAATATGTGTGCAGATGAGAGTCCTTGTAAGCCCTCATCCGTTAGATCATTATTGAGTAAAATAAAGTCAGGTTGAACACCATTAACCATGAGAACGTCATTAACAATCTCAACTTGATTAAGTGGTAGAGGACCATGAATCCCATTGAGTGATGAGAATCCATCGAGTTCGGGATTCCCTATAGTACAGCGATATCCTGCTGATTCAACCAATTTACACAATGTCCGAAGGTTTTCGACATAACCCTGGTTTCTCGTATGAGATTCAGGATAAATATGAACCCATTTGCAATCAGGATTATTTCGTTGAATATGTGCAGAAATCTGATTTGTTAGATGGGGTAAATCCGAATCTGAAGTGTTGTTGAAACCAGCAGGGAACTGATTCGCATCAACAACTGCTATTTTCCAACCAGCATCACGGACATCTACACTTCCATAGATTGGAACTTGGATTGTTGAACGCTTCTTATTCATCCAAGCGGTCAATTCATCCCGCTTTTCTTCAAGTCGATTGCTTAATTCATGTAAATATGTCAAGATATCACCTCATTCAATAAGTCATCAAGAGTTCGATTATGCAGGTTTAATCCATGCCCTCGTAGATGGATAGATTCGAATAATCCGAGTCCAAGAGCGATTTCAGGTTGTCTGCGTAATACCTTCCCACACACCGACCATCTTGAAGCAATCTCCTTTATTTGAGACGAATATTCGTTTAGACAACTCGTCAGGAGAGTTGGGGATGTTGCTGTTCCAGCAGGGAGTTTCTTCCGGTAAACAACTGACTCTGGCAGGTTTGTTAGAGCAGCAGCAGAGCGAAGCGCCTTCTTTTCCAAACCAGTAGTAGGAAGTCGTTGACTCATTGGAAGTTTCATTGCTTCTTGTCGATGAGCACGTCCAAGGAAGGGAACTCGAACTTCCAAAGAGTGAGCCATGGAGTGACGATCAACAAGGCGAAGTTGAAAATTACTGAGTTGGCCATGGTCCATCTCAAACTGTAACGTGTTCTGAAGCGAACTCAAATGTGTGGATGGACGATGATCTTGTGTCCACCATCGAGAGTCATCGGGTAGTGAATCGGATTGAAGAGTTGCAGCGAAGGGGTGTTCAAGTTCAGAAATTCGTGATTCAAGTTGTTGTTGATGTTGTTTCAAATCCACATACCGAGGATATCCTGCGTGTATCTCATCGGCACCCTGACCGCACAAACCGACACGTACGACCTTTGACATCTCCTTAAAGAGTGGTTGGAAGAACAATACAGAGACATCCAAATCTTCACCATGCCAAGAGAGAGATGGCAAATGTCGAGAGAATGAATCTGAGTCCATAATCGATTGATGATGTTCTAAATCCAATGATGAAGCCACAAGTTCTGCAGCCATCCAATCAGGATTATCCTCACTTTCAGCAACCGTCCAGCAGGCGGGTGTAGGTCGTTCATACCTCTTGGCAGCATCACTAGCAACTGCAGCAACGAGGGATGAATCAAGTCCTCCTGAAAGAACAATTCCAACTGGGACATCAGACATCAATCGTTGGCCAACACTTTCTGTAAATCCGTTGAGAAGAAGATGAGAGCCTTTGTTCACGTCCCAAGAATCAGTAGGTTCGAACATCGGCCGAGAGAAACGATCACTGCTCTTCATTGTTGCAATTCCATCATCAATAGACCAGACTTCCACCGTTCCTGGTCGTACTTGATAAACACCCTGAAACAACGATGTTGCGTCGAGAGGGTACTCCCAGACAAGACGGGCAAGCAGAGCTTGCATGTCCATTTCAGGTGTGTATTGTGGATGGGCGTGAAAGGCTTTCGCTTCACTGGCAAAGAGTAGAGAACCGTTGATAGCTGTTCTAAGAAGAGGCTTAATTCCCATTTCATCGCGAGCAAGAATCAATTGCTTTTTCGCAGGATCCCAGAGGCTTAATGCAAACATTCCATCGAGTTGATTCAACCATTTGCAATGATCATTAGCACTTGGCAGTTCTAGATTATGAGTAGAGGTTCTGTGTAGAGCAAGAATGGATTCACTATCACCCATCGTCTTCCAAGGATAACTTTGATTGCTTTCTCTTAATTTTTGATAATTGTAGATTTCACCATTGACAACAAGAATGCAGCCATGATCTGAATTGATTGGTTGTGGACTCCCTTCCAAATCGACGATCGCAAGTCGAGAGTGTCCAAGTGAGATGTGTTCATCATTCCAAATCCCTTTACCATCTGGTCCACGATGATGTTGGAGCCGAGTCATGCTCTTGACAATAGAAGGTTCTGGTGAACCAAACATGCCAGAAATTCCACACATAACTCAAAGGAAATGTCCATGACGTTTATACCATCGCTTTAGAACAGTTTATTTTCACCACAATGGGTACTTGAATGCAACTACGGCTAAGAGAATCACAGCGATTCCAAAGAAGGCATAGTAAACCGATTGCGGCGGGTCGGAGGATGAATTGTCATCGTACATAGGTATCAACAACCAGCCGTAAACGACCCGATTCTTCAATATGGCGGCTGTTCGACCTCACATAACTCCCAAAAAGGGTTCGAGGACTAAGACCACAGACAAAGGAATAAGCAACATTGTAGCGTTATCATCGATGTATCTCAACCGGGGCCATTCAGAAGCAACACAAATTGGTCCCATAAGTGCAATAAGAAGCCATGGTGTTCCAAACCAGTACCCACAAGCCGCCCAGATCAAGCCCACTCCAAGCGTTCCAGCCCAGATGACTGCAGATACAGAGAAGTCTTTTCTTCGCATCTCACCGAGTAGAGGATCACCAAGTGACAGACTCAGAATGAGTGGATACGCATACGCCTTTTCAGGAGCGAGGAGTAAAACCATTCCAATAGCAATTGCACCCCATGCCAAAGCAGATACTTGCTTGGCCTCATATGCACGTTGTCCAATTATCGTAACACCAAATTTGAGACGAAGAGCCTCTCCTACAATGGCAACAAGAATGACGACTGACACAACTTGTGCAAGAGAGAGACTCACTTTGTCTGCAACATCTTCACCGAATTGAAAATATAAAACCGGAATAAAAGACATGCCAAGGTGGATTCCTCTACGAAGTAGGTGCCCGGACATACCACCAACTGATTGGTCAACAGGATTGGTCATCTCAACTTGGTCACTCATGTGCGTCCCTCAATTTTGTGTATGCTTCCTCGAAACCAATCAAACCTTCCTCTAAATTGGTAAGAATAGTATTGAATTCTGAATGGTTGAGGATTTGCCGTTCATGATGTGAGAGGATTCGTTCTCTCCATCGTGCTCTTTCGGCTCTGGATGTTTGTCTCAATCCCATGAGGAGAGTTGCAGCTTCATCAATTCCATCCCCCTTTAATGCACTCACGAGTTGAACTTCAGGTGGCGTCCCGTTACCAAGTTGAAGTGATTCTCGTAGTTCATTTGCATGTCGTTCAGCACCAGGAAGGTCTGATTTGTTGACAAGGATAGCATCGGCTAGTTCGAGCAATCCTGCTTTTTCGGCTTGGACACCATCGCCTCTTGCCGGTCCTTCGATCAAAACAATTCGATCTGCAACTGCTGCACAACGAACTTCTGACTGCCCTGCACCGACTGTTTCGATGATGACTCGGTCCCAGCCAGTCATCAACAAACACGCTGCCATTTCTTGAACCACAGAGGGGACTGAACCACTGGATTTTCTTGTCGCAACCGAGCGTACATAGACGTAATCTTTCTTTTCTGGATGGTCAACAACGGTCATGCGTACACGATCACCGAGTAACGCACCACCAGAACGTGGTGATGATGGGTCAACTGCCAAAACTCCAATCCTCATTCCTTTTCCCGTCCAAACATGAAGTAAACGATCGAGAAGACAGGATTTACCGACGCCAGGGGGACCTGTAAGAGCCAATATCTTCCACTCATCTGACGGGTCGATTTTTGTTTCTAAAACAGCCTCACCATTTTCGATGGAAGATAAGAGTCGAGCAAGTGCCCGTCGATCACCTTCACGAGCAAGTGACATCAACTGTTTCAAGAACATCACCTCAAGAAAGACCAGTCCAATGCCAGTCGGTATCGCTGCCTACACCTGCATCGTTTCTTTCGACTGCAGTCTCAATGAATGCGACCATTTCTTCAGTCGAAGTCCCAGGTCCAAAGATTGCTTTGACACCAGCTTGAAACAATGCTTGTCGATCATCTTCTGGAATGATTCCTCCACCGAATACAATAACGTCGCCCATGTTGTTTTCTCGAAGGGTTTCGCATATACGTGGGAATAAATGTCCATGTGCTCCAGAAAGAGAGGAGAGACCCAACAAGATTGCGTCTTCATCACGAACGGTCTCAATAATTTGGGCCGGTGTTCGTCGAAGACCAGTATAAATGACTTCATGACCAGCATCCCGAAGGGCTCGAGCGACAACCTTTGCACCCCTGTCATGACCATCAAGTCCAGGTTTGGCAATAACAATCCTCAAGGGTTTGTCCATGCTTAATCCAGAGGCTGGTGGGTTATCAATGGCTCGTCCAATCCATGGAAAGCAGGCTCTTTTGGTTTATTTGAAACAAAATCGTCGATGAAATGAAATGCGAGTAAGACGGAGGATGAGCATGGCATGGGAGAAAGACCCGGATTCACTCAAGCCCAGCAAGGGCTACACTCGAGTGAGAAGAGTCAACCGTGCACTCATGGACACGTGGTTTAGAGAAATCTCCTTGGTTGATCTTGACACATTACCGCAAGAAGGTGGTATCGTATTCACTGCTTGGCATCCCGGTGGTTTAATCGATCCTATGCTGATGATGGCGGCCTTGCCTGGTGGACTGACTTTTGCTGCCAAAAGTCCGTTATTCAAAACGCCAATTCTAGGAAGCATACTTCGCGCAATCGACGCAAAGCCAGTTCTTCGACCTCAGGATAACGTAGGATCAAGCGAAGACAGGAAAAAAGCCAATTCGAGTCTCATCGACACCCTATCCTCAAGTGTTGCAAATGGACAACGTGTTGCTATATTTCCAGAAGGAATCTCGCACACAAAAGCACATCCAGTGAAGATGCGAACTGGAGCTGCACGAATTCTATTGGATTCTATTCGAAAGGCCGATGAGATGGGGAATCCAAGACCACACCTCGTCCCAATTGGATTGCATTACAGTGATCAACACCAATTTAGAGAACGTGTCAGCTTACAGGTCAATCGTCGCCTTACATATCCACCACTCCCTGGTGAAGAGGGGGCTTTGGAACCAACTGCAGAAGAAGTTGCTGAACATGGCGACTTGGCTTACGATCGAATTTGGTGTGCAGAGATGACGAACCTACTCCATACTGAAATCCAACGTTGCAATCAAGCACAGGAGACGTGGGAAGACAGAGAACTCGTCTGGCGAGCCCGACGTATGATACATACTGCTCGCAGTGGAGATGAAGTAAAACCAATCACATTCCATGAGGCCGTACTTGGTTCTCGACGAGTCCGGGCAGCATGGCAATACCTTGGCCAGAACGATCCTGAACGCAATCTGGATATGGAAACCAAATTCAAGAAACATCACGCAGAGATGGAACACATTGGACTTCGCTCTTGGGAATTACGTGACCGTGAAAAGAAGATTTCCAAAACTGCTTTCTTAAAGAACATGCTTTTGTGGATTTGGTCTGCTTCTTGGATGCTTGGTTTAGTCACATGGTCTGCAATGGTTGGGGCAATCGTCCCATACATGTTCATTCGCCTTGTCATCATCATTCAGTCAAAGAACGAAGACAACCATTCCGCCATTGGTTCAATGAAACTTCTCTATTCAGTAGCCCTATACCCCATATGGTGGGTCTTCACCTCGATTTCTATAGGGTGGATGTTAGCGTCGAAGAATTCGTTTCTACAGGACGTAGAATTACCAGGTCTCATCCTCCCCGCATTAGCGTTCATTCCATGGCCGTTTGTATCGCTTATACTCCTTGTTTGGTGGCCCATTTCTGCTCGCCTCCATCTCAAATTATTCGAGCGCTTGTGCAAGTCATGGCGAAATCTACGCCTTTGGTTTAAGTTAAGAAGTGGTCAAGTAGAATGGAACGATCTCATCGGAATGCATCATCAATTGGCTCAAGAAATGGCATCAATTGGCGAGGGTTTGGTTTTGCCAGGAGACCCTGACTGGAAAGAGCCTCCATACGGAAAAGAAGATTGGGAAGTGGTTCACTTACGAACCTCCTGAACGCACGCATTTACCGTTGTAATCAAGGGCAACCAATAAGGGCGTTATGCCCAAGCAAGGACTGGTGAGCAAGATGTCTTCGACAGAAAAACGTCTCAATGACCTTCGGGCAAGAAAATCTCGAAGTGAATCAGGAGGCGGCCAAGCACGAATCGATGCACAACACAATCGAGGAAAAATGACGGCACGTGAGCGCCTAGAGATGCTCCTTGATGATGGTTCATTCCAAGAAATTGATGCCCTTGTTGAACATCGATGTCGTGATTTTGATATGGATAAGAACGTCATCCCAGGAGACGGCGTTGTTACCGGCCATGGTATGATCAACGGAAGAGAAGTGTTTGCATTCGCCCAAGACTTCACAGTCTATGGTGGCTCTTTGGGAG